>JBOFMS010000001.1:0-17034 GCA_051658505.1 Bacteroidales bacterium
TTTTTTTGCTATTAAACTAACAAAGTAAGCTGAGATAGGTAAGGCAATTAAAGTGATTATTGTGAGTTGATAGGACATATAGAATAGCACTGCAAGGTTGCCTATTATCATTATAGGTTCTCGAAATGCTACTTGAAAGGAAAAAACTGTGGAGTTTTGTACTTCTGAAACATCATTAGAAAGAACAGAGAGCAAGTTTCCTTTGCGTTGATGGTTGAAGAATCCAATATGCAATTTGGTAATCTTCTCGTAAAGTACTCTTCGAATATTTTCCATAACACGTACTCGCATAGAGACAAGTACCATATATGAGAAATATTTAAAGGTGTTGGAAAGCATAGATGCCAATATAATCGATACACAAATAAAGGATAGTGCCCACATTACTCCATATTCTATTTTTATGGAGTATAAGTAGTATCCAAAAAAGTGCTTAACAAAATCCATCGAAAATGAAAAGTTAGGCAAGGTGGTTATTGCATCAATATTGTTGCTGTCAAAAATAATGTTGAGCAAGGGGATAATCAACATGAAGTTGGCAATGCCAAAAACCATTGCTAAAATGGTTAAAGGGAGATATTTAGCCCAGTATTTGCTGTGTGGTTTTGCAAAGCCAAGTAGGCGACGAAAGTTCTTCATTTGCATAGAATAAATGTGGCGCAAAGTTAGCAAAAACTTGTAACAAACCCATTATTCGCTATCTTTGCAGCCATTTTTATTTATCTTATAATGAGTCAATCAAAAGTTAGGGTGCGTTTTGCCCCAAGCCCTACGGGGGCATTACATATGGGCGGAGTACGTACTGCTCTATTTAACTACTTATTTGCCAAAAAACAGGGTGGTGATTTTATCCTCCGTATTGAGGATACTGATTCGCAACGTTATGTTGAGGGTGCTGAGCAGTATATTATTGATGCTTTGAATTGGTGTGGTATAAGTTTTGATGAGGGTGTGGGTGTTGGTGGAGTGCATGCTCCTTATCGCCAAAGTGAGCGAAGGGATATTTATAGGGAGTATTGCCAAAAACTTGTTGATGCTGGAAGTGCTTATTATGCTTTTGATGCTACGGAGGAGTTGGAGGTGTTGCGAAGGGATAAGGAGGCAAGGGGTGAGGCGTTTATTTATAATGCAAGTAGTCGAGATGTCTTAAAAAATTCTCTTTCATTGAGTTCTGAAGAGGTTGAGGATTTAAAACGTGGGAGTAATAATTGGGTGGTGCGTTTTAAGATGCCTGAGAATGAAGTTCTTGAAATAAACGATATTGTGAGAGGAACTGTGGTTGTGAATACTAATACGCTTGATGATAAGGTGCTGTGGAAGAAGGTAGATGGGTTGCCTACGTATCATCTGGCAAATGTTGTGGATGATTATTTGATGCAGATATCGCATGTGATACGTGGGGAGGAGTGGTTGCCTTCGCTCCCTTTGCATGTTTTGCTTTATAGGGCATTTGGGTGGATTGATAGTATGCCTCAGTTTGCACATTTGTCGCTGCTTTTAAAGCCTGATGGAAAGGGGAAGTTGAGTAAGCGTGATGGGGATAAACTTGGTTTTCCTGTGTTTCCATTGGAGTGGAAGGACCCGAAAACAAATGAGTGTTCGCGAGGGTATCGTGAGGATGGCTATTTTCCTGAGGCTTTTGTTAATTTAGTGGCTTTATTGGGTTGGAATCCTGGTACGGAGCAAGAGATTTTTTCGATGGAGGAGTTGGTGCAGGCTTTTGATTTGCAACGTGTTGTTAAGTCGGGGGCGAGGTTTAATCCTGATAAGGCTAAGTGGTTTAATCAACAGTATTTGCGCTTAAAGAGTGATGAGGAGTTAGCGCAATTGTATGGGGGTGTTTTACGTGATAAGGGTATTGAGGCTTCAATTGAAAAGATTACTGCAATATGTGGCTTGATAAAGGATCGTGCTACTTTTGTGAGTGATTTTTGGGATTTGTCTTCTTATTTTTTTGTTGCGCCTATGGAGTATGATGAAAGGGTGGTGCAAAAGTTTTGGAGGGAGGATAGTGTTCAACATTTACAATGTATAATTGTTTTATTGCAGGCGCATATTGGGATTTTAGATAAGGGGAAGCTTGAGGAGGAGGTGAAGAGTTGGATTGTGAGTGGTGATTTGAAAATGGGTGAGATAATGAATCTTATTCGTTTATGTCTTGTTGGTAAAAGTATGGGTCCGAGTGTGTTTGATATTATTGAGGTAATTGGTGTGCTTGAGGCAATTGCTCGTATTGAGGCTAAGATGGTATAGGGGGTATTTGTGTTTTTGGATATTGAATGGGTGTGGGAGGTTTTGCGTTGAGGTAAATATGGGGGGTGTGTTGGGTAATCTGTCTAAAGTTTATGGTGCTTGGGGAGTAGCTGGTGTGTTTGATGGGTGAGTGCTGGGCAAGGGGGGCGGAGTTTGTGTGTGGCTTGTGTTGAATTGATTGATGATGATTGTTTGTTTGTGTGTGTTTGTTGTGGTGGGTTTGTTTTTTACTCAAAAAGAGTGCTTTTCTATTTGTTTTTTGTCTGAATGTGGATTAAAAAACTCCTTTTGTAGATTTTTCTTATACTTTTTTTTTCGTTGAGTTTTTTTTGTGTCGTGAGAGTGATAGGGTGGAGTGGGTGAGTTTTTTTCTCGGATGCTATAATTCTCAGCGGGGACAGGATAATTCTTTTCCCCGACGCTATAATTCTCGGCGGGGATAGAATAATTCTTTTCCATGATGCTATAATTCTCAGCGGGGATAGGATATTTCTTTTCCCCGACGCTATAATTCTCAGCGGGGATAGGATATTTCTTTTCCCCGACGCTATAATTCTCGGCGGGGATAGGATATTTCTTTTCCATGATGCTATAATTCTCAGCGGGGATAGGATATTTCTCTTCCATGATGCTATAATTCTCAGCGGGGATAGGATAATTCTTTTCCATGACGCTATAATTCTCAGCGGGGATAGGGGCGTATTTTTCTTGTTTTGCAATGTTTTTGTTGAGGTTGTCAAAATATTGCGCTTGGAAATGATGGTCTTAAATGTTTTCTTGGTTTTTGTGATGCTTTTTTGAGTTTTTTGTTTTGATGTTTTTGTTTTTTTAGTGGGGTGATTTTGATGTGGTGGTGAGTAGTGTGGGGGGAGTTCGTGTGGGGTGTTTATGCTGAAAATTGTACTAACATATTGCGGTATGCTGAGAATATTTTTGATTTAGATACAAAGCCAATGTATTGTCCTTTGGCGTTTTCAACGGGTAGGTTCCATGCTCCTGAGGTTTCGAATTTTTCAAGTACTGCTTCCATATTTTCGCCTTCGATTACACTGTCGGGGGGTTGTGTCATGTAGTCAAGTACGGTGGCGGTTGTGTATTTTTTTGGGTTGAACATGTCTTTGCGTACATCGTCAAGTAGTACGATGCCTACAAGTTGTTTTTTGTGGTTTACAATGGGGAATACGTTGCGTTTTGATTTGGCAATGACGGCTACCATTTCGCCTAATGTGGAGTTTGCGTTGATGGGGCTAAAGTCGTGTTCTATTACTTCGTCTGCTTTGAGTAGTTTTAGTACTGCTTCGTCTTTGTTTTGTACTCGTAGGTCGCCTGTTTGTGCTAATCGTTTGGTGTAAATGGAGTGGGGCTCGAAGTAACAAATAATGGTGTAGGCTATGATGGAGGTTAGCATTAGTGGCATGAGTAGGGCATATCCTCCCGTAATTTCGGCAATTAAAAATATTGCGGTAAGTGGTGAGTGCATTACTGCTGCCATGAGTCCGCCCATACCTACAAGGGTGAAGTTGGCTTCTGGTAGTTTGAGTGTTGGTGCTAAAAAGTTGAGTAGTTTTGCAATAAAAGCTCCGCATAGTCCTCCCATGAATAGGGTGGGCCCGAAGGTGCCTCCTACGCCTCCTCCTCCATTGGTTGCTGCCATGGCTACGACTTTAAAGGCTATGAGTAGTAGTAGGTAGGCGAAAATAAACCAAGTGGAGTTGCTCATCCCTCCAAATAGTGTGTCTTCAAAAATGGTGTTGCTTGCGCCTGAAAGTAAATTGGTTAGTACGTTGTATCCTTCGCCATACAGTGGTGGGAATATAAATACAATAATTCCAAGTAGTGTTCCGCCAATAATTAATTTGCGCCATGCACTTAGGGGCTTAAATTTTTGTTCGATAAATAGGGTGCCTCGTGTAAAGTATACGCCTACAAAGGCGCAAAATATACCGAGTAGAGCGTAGTAGGGTAGATATGATAGTGTAAATGGGGTGATTTGATTGGCAAATGAAACGTCTGTGCCTAACATTAGGTATGAGATGAGTGTGGCTGAAAGTGCTGATATTAGTAGGGGAACAATGGAGGAGAGTGTGATGTCAATCATCAATACTTCAAGTGTGAAGATTACTCCTGCAAGGGGGGCTTTGAAGATGCCGCCAATGGCTCCTGCTGCTCCGCATGCTAATAGTAGGGTAATGTTTTTGTAGTTTAAGCGTAGCATTTGCCCAAGTCGTGAGCCTATGGCTGAGCCTGTTAGTACAATGGGTGCTTCTGCTCCCACTGAGCCCCCAAAGCCTATGGTCATTGAACTTGCTACTACTGATGACCAAATGTTGTGGCGTGGTAGTTTTGATTCTTTGCGGGAGATGGCGTATAGTACGCGGGTTACTCCATGCCCAATGTTATCTTTAACAATGTGTTTGACAAATAAAACGGTAAATAGCATTCCTATTGCAGGGAGTGCAAAAAATAACCAGTCGGAGTAGTTGAGTCGGTCAATCATGTTGACCAAATTGTTTTGTATGAAGTGTACTGTGTGTTTGAGTAAGACTGCGGTTAAGCCAATTGCTACGCCTGTGGCTACGCTAAGTAATAGCATTAATTGCCGATGATTCATCCGCTTGATGCGTTTGGTGGTGTAGCGTAAAAAGAGTGCTCGCCTGCTCATTGTGGTGTTGTTAAATAAAAACCGCCAAATGTAAGAAAAATTTACAGATGAACAGTATTTTTTTTCCACTCTAATCGCAATACTTTTTTTGTGTTTGTGTCGATGGCAAATGCTCCGTCAATGCGTTGTGCTATGAGCCAAACAATGGTGTTGCTGGCGGTAAGTAGTACGTAGTGTGCTTGTTTGTCGAATAAACTGATTTTTTTGTCGGTTAAAAAATCACTTACTTTTTTATTGCCTTGCATTCCGTATGGCATAAATTTGTCGCCATTTTTCCATTGTCGTAGTGAGAGGGGAAATGTTAGTTTGTCGTAGTCTAAAAAGGCAATGTTGTGTGGTGATGAAAAGTCTACTTCGATAGGGGAAATTATTTGCAAGTGAAGATTGTGTTTGCCGTACTGAAGATTGGTTGGTGTGTTTGCTGAAATGTTTTTTTTGATTATTTGCAATTCTGTTTTTTGAGTGTCTGTGTTGATGGGTTTAATAATGAGTTTGTTTCTGTCTTTAAGTAGCTTGTGTGTGGCTGATAGGAAGTGCTTGCCTGAGTGGCTTGTTAAACTTGCTTCAATGTTTTGCACTGCTGTTTCGGTAAAGCCATATTTGTGGAGTAATTCATAAAGCCAAAAACTTTGTTGGACTTGTGGAAGTTTGTGGATGTAGATGTGTACGGTGTCTTGTTCATATACGCAGGCATTGTTTTGTAGTGCTTCAAGTTGGGTTTGGAGTAAGTGCTGGCTTATGGCTATGCGCTGCATGTTGGCTTGCATGGTGTGCTCAAAGGCTGGATTTGCTTCTTTGAAGTGTGGAACAATTTTGTGCCGTATAAAGTTGCGCTTGTATTTTGTGTCGTTATTTGAGGAGTCTTCTCGATAGGTAATTTGCTCTTGTGTGGCATATTGCTCAAGTTCACTTCGAGTGGCAAATAGCAAGGGGCGTATGATTTTTCCGTGTTGTACTGTAATGCCTCGCAGTCCTCGTACGCCTGTGCCACGTGTAAGGTTGATGAAGAAGGTTTCGATGCTGTCGCTTAATGTATGTGCAATGGCGATTTTGTCACAGTGTTGCTCTTGTGCAAGTTGTTCAAACCATTCATAGCGTAAGTTGCGAGCGGCTACTTGTATGGATAAGCCTTGACTTTGTGCGTATTGTAAGGTGTTGAAGCGTTTTGTGAAGTAGGGGATGTTTTGCTGTTTGCAAAAGTTTTGGACAAAGGTTTCGTCGCTATCGGAGGCTTCGGCACGTAATGAAAAATTGCAATGTGCTACAATTATAGTGTGAGCTGCTTGATGTAGTAAGTGTAGCAAACTCATGGAGTCGATGCCGCCACTTACTGCAACCAAAATCTTTTGGTCTGCTTGCAGAAGGGAGTGCTTGGTAATGAATTTCTGAAGTTTATCTAACATGAGATTGTGAAAATGTGCCGCCAAAGTTGCAAATTTTTCCTTAGAGTTTGTATATAAATTCCTCTAAATAAGGATTCTTTGTGCTGTAATTTATTTGTAGCAGGTGTTGTTCACAAAGAAAAATTTATATACCTTTGCCCCTCATATTTTTTTTATTTACTTATTAACAACAAAACGTATGAATCGTTACGAAACCGTTTTCATTTTAACTCCCGTTTTATCTGATGTTCAGGTAAAGGAAGCGGTTGACAAGTTCCGTGGTATAATTACCGCTGGAGGTGGACAAGTTGTTCACGAGGAGGATTGGGCTTTGAAGAAATTAGCTTACCCTATCCAAAAAAAGTCAACTGGATTTTACACTATGTTTGAATTTGCTTGCGAGGGCGAATTGATTAAAAAGTTAGAGATTGAGTTCCGCCGTGATGAGCGTGTAATTCGCTTTTTGACTTTTAGACTTGACAAAGATGCTGTTGAGTATGCAGATAGACGTAAAAATAAACTTAATAATAAGGAGGCATAAGCATGGCAGCACCAAATACCAGCGAAGTTCGCTACTTGAATCCCGTAGCCGTAGAGGTTAGAAAGAAAAAATACTGCCGTTTCAAAAAGTCAGGCATTAAGTATATTGATTACAAAGATGCAGAGTTTTTGAAAAGATTTTTGAACGAGCAAGGACGTATTTTGCCTCGCCGTTTGACCGGTACTTCACTTAAGTTTCAACGCAAAGTAGCACAAGCCGTAAAACGTGCACGCCACTTGGCTTTGTTGCCTTACGTGTCAGATTTGATGAAGTAACATTTTACAAACAGGAGGAAACAACAACATGGAAATAATCTTGACGCAAGATGTTGCTAAATTGGGCAGCAAAGATGATATTGTAAAAGTAAAGAATGGTTATGCCAATAATTACTTAGTACCACAGGGTATGGCAGTTTTTGCTACTCCCTCAGCTAAAAAAATGCACGCTGAAAACCAACGTCAACGTGCACATAAACTTGAAAAAATTAAAGCAGATGCTCTTGCATTAGCCGCTAAAATGGAAGGACTTGTTCTTACTATCGGCGCAAAAGCAAGCACAACTGGTAAGATTTTTGGCTCGGTTAATACTATTCAAATTGCAGAGGGCTTAATTGCTAAAGGCTATGAGATAGACCGCCGACAAATTACTATTGTTGAGGAGCAAGTGAAAGAACTTGGCAAATATAGTGCTGAGGTTAAATTGCATCGCGATGTAAAGGTGAGAATTGAGTTTGATTTAGTGGAAGAATAGTTTTTTATAAACTAATAATTTCTCAAATTAGTTAAGAGCAAACAGTTATGACTGTTTGCTCTTATTTGTTTTTTGATGGTACAACTATAATCTCATATAGTCGCTGCCAATTTTTACCTGTAACAAATATCTGTTTTGTTTTTTTATTGTAGGCAATGCCATTGAGTACGTCAGTATGAGCTTCTCGTAGATGATTGGGTAGTATCCCTTTGAGATTTATAAAACTCTTTACTGCTCCGCTTGCAGTATCAATTCGAGCAATGAGGTCTGTAGTGTATATGTTTGCCCAAAGTTCATCGTTAACCATCTCTAATTCGTTGAGCTGTGATACTGTGCCTTGTGGAGTGCAAACCTCAATGGATTTGTGTTGGCTCAGGTTGTTGGGGTGTAGAAACTTTATTGTTGGACTGCCATTACTCATAATTAGATGTTGTCCATCTGTGGTAAGTCCCCAGCCTTCGCCTGTATAGGGTAGTCTTGCTTGTAAGTCAAGTGTTGTTTGCTGATATACAAGGCAACTTTGCTCGGTCCATGTTAGTTGATAAATCAAGCCGTTGAGGATACATATCCCTTCGCCAAAGAATTTGCTTTCTAAATCAATCTTATGGACGACTTTGCCTGTTTTGAGTATCACTTTTCGTAAACTTGAAGCACCGTAGGTTCCTGTGCTCTCGTATAGGGTGTCGCCATGCACTTCTAAGCCTTGTGTGTAAGCGTGCTTGTCGTGAGGATAATTGTTTATTATTTTGTAACTGTATATTTGTGGGGTATGCTTGGGAAGTATCAATAGGGTATTGCTGGTTGATTGCTCTGCTTGTCCATTATTAAATGCAGTAAGGCGAAGTTTGCTGTGTCCATACTTGGGGACTTGTATATAGACTCGTGCGCTCTGTCTTTGACTGAATTTTAGAAGGCGAGTGTGGTTAATGTATGCAACTACAGAGTCGTAATTTGTATCGTTTGGATTGGTATAACTTATAGTAAGGCTGTCTCCGTTGGTGATACGAGTGTTGTGATTGGGTGATAGTATAGTAAATGCAGTATTCTTGCGAGGAGTTTTTTTTTCTTGTTGTCGTGCGCAAGATAGACTTGTTATAAGGAGTGCTGCACTTGTTAGTAGAATAGAGTGCACGTTGAGTTGAAGTGGGTTAAAAGCCATAACTAAGTGAAAATATGTGAGAGTAACGTGATACGCCGACTGAGCCAAGGTTGCTAATCGCATAATCAACTACAAAATTCATAAATCGTAAACCTAATCCCATGTTGGGTTGTACGGCAAAGTAAACTCGTTCGTCAAAGTCGGTAATGCGCTGAGCATTATTGATGCCCATGCGAAAAAATACGGTGTTTTTGTATATTGCTTCTATTCCAATTTTTGGGTCAATGTTGATAAAGCGACTTGATATAAGTACATTTCGCTGCCCATCAGTTGTAATGTCTGCTGCTATTTCAGCCAATATGTCAATTTGTTTTGGTAGCTTGAAGGTGTAGGAGGCTGCAAACGTAAATTTTGGTAAAGTAATTTCTACTTTTTCGCTGGGGATTGTATTGGTAATTGTATCGCCTGAAGGCAATATATATTCAGGGATTTTAAGGGCGTCGGCATTATATGTCCAAAGATTTACGGTAGTGGTAATGTCTCGTAACATTACGCCAAATCTCCAGTTTCCTAATTTGTAATGTGCTGCGAGGTCAAAGCCAAAGCCATAAGCATCTGCAAACTGTCCTACATTACGATAAATGATTTTTGCATTAACTCCTGCCGAGAGTTGCGGGAGTATTTGCCTTGATGCAGAAAATGTAATGGCATAGTCGGCAGTAGAAAAATAACTTATTCTGTCATAATTTACATTGCCATCAGGGTCTATCAAGTCCGTAGTATTCATAATGTCGTCTACGCCTAAACGAGTGAGTGATATTGCTAGTGAAGTAAGTGTGTCTAAACAATATGAAAATGCTCCAAAATTGTAGGAGGCAATGCCTGCAAAATAATTTGCGTGCATAAGTGTAACTGTGCGTAGTGTAGGTAACTGGTGGAGTAGGGCTGGGTTCCAATAGTTGGCACTTGCATCATAGGCAGTTGTACTAGTCGCATTGCCCATTGCTAAAGCACGAGCACCTACACCAATACTCATAAACTCATTGCTATACTTTGGGGCATTTGCGTACAGACTGTGGTAAGAGGCAAAAAATATAAGGAAGAGTGAAACTACTGTAAGCGGAGTATTATTGCCCCAACGTAGGGTTTGTTGTGAATGAGTTGCTCTACACATGTAACATACGTCCCTTTTTTTGAGACAATCTACTTATTTTGTAGAACTTTCTTCCCACTTAAAGACTTTAGTAAAGTCCTCCCACTTTGTGTTTTCATATTTTCCCTCTCCAAAATATACCATAAATGGAGCAAACTCTGGAGGAGTTTTGAAGCCTGACATGATGTGTAATAATTCGCTTTTCTCATTTATAAATATGACAGATGGATAACTCATCTTGCCATTAAGTAATGCTACCGCAAATAAGTGAGTTGATCTGGTTTTTGCTCCTCCATTCACAAAGGTTTCGCCTCGAAAAGTTATGGTGTCGTGTCCTTCAGCATTAAATTTTACCGCATAGTAATTTTCATTCATATACTTTGCAATAGCAGGATTGCTAAAGGTCTTACGATCGTACACTTTGCACCATCCACACCAATCGGTGTATAGGTCAATGAACATTTTACGAGGTGCTTTTTTATTGAGTTCAAGAGCCTCATTCATACTATACCACTTCATGCTTTGAGCGTTGAGTAGTGTGCAAGAGATAAGTGAGGCTGCAAGTATTGCGAATAATTTCATTATAAATGTGGGGTAAGGTTATTGCGAATAAAGGATTCTCGTATTCAATGGGCAAAAGTACGGTCTAAATATCATAGCAGCACAAAGCTTTATAGTCATGTGTGTTAAATAGAGTTGCAACTATAATTGTTTTTAACTATCTTCGTTTTGCATTCATCTTGAGTATTAAACTTAAAAATATTATTTATGAAAAACGAAATTACTTCTCTACAGCCTGCCTCGCTATGGCAGTATTTTTATGAGTTGACTCAAATTCCTCGTCCATCAAAAAAGGAGCAAAAAGTTGTTCAGTATCTTGCCGATTTTGGAAATGCTCTAGGATTGCACACGCAAGTAGATAAAGTGGGGAATGTGCTGATCAGCAAACCTGCTACTAAGGGTATGGAAAAGCACAAAGCCGTAGTATTGCAATCGCATGTAGATATGGTGCCACAAAAGAACAACGATACGCAACACGATTTTGAAAAAGATCCTATTACTGCTTATATTGATGGTGAATGGGTGCGTGCTAAAGGCACTACCTTAGGTGCAGATAATGGTATTGGAGTTGCTGCCACTATGGCACTACTTGCTGCTACTGATATACCACACCCTGCTATTGAGGGCTTGTTTACCATTGATGAAGAAACAGGTATGACAGGCGCATTTGCTCTACAACCTAACTGGGTAAAGGGAGATATTCTCCTAAATTTGGATTCTGAGGATGAGGGTGAATTGTGCATTGGTTGTGCTGGTGGACTTGATGGTAGTTTTACGATGCAATATAAGCCTGAAACTCCTGCCAAAGGCGATGCTTTGACCTTAGTTGTAAAAGGTCTTAAGGGCGGACACTCTGGCGTGGATATTGCCCTTGGACGTGGTAATGCCAATAAAATTATGGCTCGTTTGCTTAAAGCCTTAACCCAAGAGTGTAATGTACAACTTGCCTCTTTTGAAGGAGGTAATTTGCGTAATGCTATCCCACGTGAAGCAGTTTCAGTTCTTGTTGTGCCTACTGAAAATTTAGCAAAGGCAAAAAGTAGCCTAGAGGCAATGGCTCAAGATATTAAAAATGAACTTAGCGTAGTAGATGAGGGAGTGTTTATTGCCTTTGAGTCTGCTACGATGCCTACTGCCGTAATGCCCCAAGAGTCACAACTGCGTGTGATGAATGCAATATGTGCTTGCCCCAATGGAGTAGTGCGCATGAGTGATACTATGCATGGCTTAGTAGAAACATCTACTAATCTTGCTATCGTACGTATTGCTGAAGGAAAGATGTCTGCCTCTTGTTTGATGCGTAGTGCTGTGGATAGTGCTAAGGAATATCTTGCAATGTGCATGGAGGCAACTTTCTCGCTTGCTGGCATACAAAGTTCCTTTACTGGTGGATACCCTGGCTGGAAGCCTAATCCTAAGTCTGCTATACTTAAGGTTATGGAGGATTTGTATTTAAAAATGTACAAAACTAAAGCTCATGTACGTGCAGTTCACGCAGGCTTAGAGTGTGGATTGTTGGGTGGTATTTATCCAACTTGGGATATGATTTCATGTGGTCCTACTATTGTTAACCCTCACTCGCCAGATGAGCGAGTGGATATTGCATCGGTTGAAAAATGGTGGAACTACTTGCTTGAGATACTAAAAAATGTTCCTGTTAAGTAAACTCTTAAAATAGATGAATGATACTGCAAATGCGGTGAGCAAAGTTTGTTCACCGCATTTGTTTTTGCACAATAATTTTTATCTTTGCAGGTTTTGAATTTTTAATCTTTTTATATCATTTAATCAGTTATGAAAGACGCAATTGCAATTTTGACAGGCGGAGGTCCAGCTCCAGGTATGAACACCGTAGTGGGTAGTGTTGCCAAGGTATTTTTACAAAACAACTACCGAGTAATAGGTATGCATGGAGGTTACGGAAGCTTATTTCAAGACTCTCCTCGCACTACTGACATTGACTTTAGGTATGCCGATGGTATTTTCAACAGAGGTGGCTCTGCCATTACAATGAGCCGCTATAAGCCCACTGATGAGGATTTTGAAAAGCGTTTTAACCTTGAGTTTTTTAAGCAAAACAATATTAAACTTCTTGTTACTGTAGGAGGAGATGATACTGCATCTACGGCTAATCGTGTGGCAAAGTTTTTGGGGGATAAAAAATACCCTATTGCGAATATTCATGTGCCTAAAACGATTGATAATGACTTGCCATTGCCCAATGGTTCTCCTACTTTTGGTTATGAAAGTGCTCGTGCCGAGGGTTCAAACATTGCAAAGGTAGTGTATGAAGATGCTCGCACAAGCGAAAACTGGTTTATTGTAGCGGCTATGGGACGCTCAGCAGGGCACTTAGCATTTGGTATCGGTGCATCGTGCCATCTACCAATGATTGTTATACCTGAGATGTTTGCTAAAACTACTATTACTTGTGATAAGATTGTAAACCTTGTGGTTTCATCTATTGTAAAGCGTAAGATTATGGGTGAAGATTATGGTGCTGCCGTTATTTCAGAGGGAGTTTTCCATGAATTGAGCGATGAGGAAATTAAAAAGTCTGGTGTTCACTTCTCGTATGATGACCACGGACATCCAGAGTTAGGAAAAGTTTCAAAAGCACATATCTTCTGTGAGATGATTGAGGCAAAACTCAAGGCTCTTGATATTAAGGTAAAAGCTCGTCCTGTGGAAATTGGTTACGAGGTACGTTGTGATACACCTGTGGCATTCGACCTTCAATATTGTTCATTGTTAGGCTTTGGAGTGTATGAATTGTTTAAGGCAGGGCATACGGGCTGTATGGTATATGTAAATCACTCTGGCGATGTTGCTCCACTTTTCTTACGTGATTTGCAAGATGCAAAAACAGGCAAAATACCTCCTCGCTTGGTAGATATTAACAGCCAATTTGTACAATCAATAACACGTAATGTATTGCACTTTATTACTCCTGAGGACTATGAGGCTGCAAAGAAATATGTCGCAGAACCAGAAATGTTTGATTTCAAAAAGATTTTGAACTGGTAGTTTTCTAAACTACATGTATGTAAATGAAATCGCCACAGTTTTTTAAGTTGTGGCGATTTTTTTTGTTCAAAGGGATAGATGTTTTTACATATATGCTTTGTGCTGTAGATAGTTTTGTACGTAATCAGTTACACCATCTTCTAAACTGGTAAAGGGGCTTGTGTAGCCAAGGGTGCGTAGTTTTTTCATATTGGCTTGGGTAAAGTACTGATACTTGTCACGTATGTCAATTGGGGTGTCAATGTAACTGATATTTTCGGGAATCTGCATTGCCTTAAAGGTACTGTGTACAAGGTCTAAAAAACTGCGAGCCGTACCTGTACCCATATTGTACAGTGCCGACAAGGGGCGTTTTTCCATCAAAAAAATCATGACATCGCATAAGTCCTTAACGTATACAAAGTCTCGCATTTGTCCACCATCAGTATAATTAGGATTGTGTGAGCGAAAGAGTTTCATTTCTCCCGTTTTCCGAATTTGCTCAAAGGCGTGAAGCACTACCGATGACATACGTTGTTTGTGATACTCGTTAGGACCATATACATTGAAGAATTTAAGTCCTGCCCAAAAGAAGGGTTGACGTTCTTGTACAAGCACCCACTTATCGAAATCGTTTTTAGACTTTCCATAAAGATTTAGAGGCTGCAATTTCGCTACTATGTCGTGCTGGTCGCTGTAGCCATGCTCGCCCAATCCGTAGGTGGCTGCTGAGGAGGCATATATTAAGGGTAAGCCATACTCTATACAGGCATTCCATACGTTTTGCGAGTAAACTAAGTTCAATTCATTGAGTACTTCTGCACTGCCCTCGGTTGTGGCAGAGCGTGCGCCCATGTGAAAGATAAACTCTACTTGATTGTGATGTTGTTTGAGCCAAGTTATGAACTCTGCCCTATCTACTAATGAGGTGTAAGATTTATGCTCGTAGTTTGCTTTGCGGTCAGGGTGTGAGAAGTCATCAACCAAAACAAGATCTTTATAATTGCGTTTGTTGAGTTCTGCTACAAGGCAACTTGCAATAAATCCTGCCGCTCCTGTTATTACTATCATACTTATATTGTGATTTTTAATTATCGATCTACAAAGATATTTGTGGGGGGAGTTGTAAATTTGCCTTGCAATAAGGTTTGTATAGCTTGCTTTGCATCCTTGTCAAGAGCAATGGTGTATTTATTTACAAACATTTGTATGTGTTGGTCAATAATATTGTCGGATAACTCTTGTGCATATTGTCGCACAAATGTACGGCTTTCGGCTGAATTATTCAATGCGTACTCCACACTTCGGCGCATTACACGTGCAAAGCAATGCTGTTGCTCTATGGGCAGATGTCTGTTAATAGCAATGCAGCCTAAAGGTAGGGGCAACTTAAAACGCTCTTGCCATAATGCTCCTAAGTCGGCTATAAGATGCAGTCCTTGCTGTGCATAAGTAAAGCGAGTCTCATGAATAAGCACTCCAGCCCCATACTTGCCCATGCTTAGGGTGTGAGAAATATCTGAAAATAAGCAAGAGTGTAGTTGTTTGAGTTGAGGGCAAAAAAGTTGCAAGAGTAGGGCTGCAGTAGTGTATTGCCCTGGTATTGCAACGGTAAGCGCAGGACTAATACTCACTTGTGCTTGAGCCGAAACCAACAGAGGTCCACTATTATAACCTAGTGCACTACCTGCAGAAAGTATGCAGTATTGCTCATGTACTTTTGGGTATGCAGCATAACTTATTTTAATAGCATCTATGACGGTAGTTTGCGCTTGTGTGTTGAGTTCATCAATGTCAAGCATTTGTACATCAAACGATAAACCTTCGGTATCTACCTTGTTGTGCAGTAGGGCGTAAAAGATAAAAGTGTCGTTGGGACAGGGCGAAATGGCAAGTCTCATAACTTAGGAAGTTGTGTAATAATCTGCTCCAGACTTAATGTTGCTGATTGTAGCGCTACATCTATGCACCATTCCGCTTTATTGCGATTCCCTACAAGGTTTGATATGCCTCGCACCTGCAAAAAACGTACTTGCTGCTGTAGGCAAACATAGTGAAAGGCAGCACCCTCCATGCTCTCAATCTGACAGTGGTAGCGACTTGTGCGCTCACGAATACTATTAGCGCACTCGGTTAATATACTCACCGTTAATCCCTCTACAATGGGAGTGTTATTTGACAGACTAAGCATTTGTGCCTGCGGACAATCCAGGGGAGTATTTATATTAAGAAAAGGGGGGAGAGCCTGTAGGTTTCCGTTTGTATCTTCTGCCAGTTGATACGCTAAACTCTCCTTGCCCACCACACACGCACTGCCTAAAGGTAGAGTAGGGGTAAATGTACCCGCTATACCGATTTGAAATACATACGTGTATGTATTTTGCAGTAGTAATTTGGTCAGATTGTACACACAAGGCAATAGCCCTATCCCTGTAACACGAAACTCAAGCTGAGGCAAATGTTTGAGGTGTTTTTCAACAACTGTAAGTTCTAAAATTGTGGGAGCTGTTACGAGTATTGCCATGAATGGGGGCTGAGTTAATTTTATCCCTGCAAAAGTAGAAATAAATGCTTGCCTTGTCAATAAGCCAAACTGCTTTTTTTGATGAAATACAAACTATTCAAATTGAGTAACTAGTCATAATAATATGAAGTATGAACAAACTAAATGCACACTCATTTGAGTACGACTGCAAAAAAAACTATCATTGCTGCAAATGATATTATACATAACTATGGAAATAAAGATTTCACATTGAAACGATTTTTTTGCAAAATGCCCCTTTCAAGCAGACCAGCTCATGCACAATCCCTCCCCAAAAGAACGCTATAGATAAGCATCATTTCCCAAAAATATGAAAGCAAATAATATCCTTTGTCACCAAAAGCACGCTTGAACCACCAAACTTATGAAGAAAAGAACCAAACCACTAAGCAATTGTATTGACGTTAACAAACTCAATGACTCCTAAATATATCCTCATTTCACCACACAATACGAGTATATACTCTACAAGATGATAAATACAACTCACTTCATGACACAAAAAAAGGCTTTGATGAATCATCAAAGCCCTTTTATATAAGGAGTAGCGAGAGGCGGGCTTGAACCGCCGACCTCATGATTATGAATCATGCGCTCTAACCAGCTGAGCTACCTCGCCAAAAAAATATGTTTATTTGGCAGAACCCACAGAAATTTTCTTTTCCTTAATACGCGCCTTTTTACCAGTAAGTTCGCGAAGATAGAAAATTCTAGCACGACGAACCTTTCCTGCCTTAATTAATTCGATTTTCTCAATGAAGGGAGAGTTTATAGGAAAAATCCGTTCCACTCCAATACTATCAGACATTTTACGAATTGTAAAAGTTTGCGTCACTCCACTACCTCTACGCTGTATAACCACACCTCTAAAAGTTTGGAGACGTTCTTTTGTTTCCTCAACAATACGATATGTTACCGCAATAGTATCTCCACTATTGAATGCAGGATGAGATTTTTCTTGAGAATACAAAGCAGACTCTGCAATTTTTACTAAATCAGATTTCATATATTTTTGATGCAATGTGTTAGATTAGATAACTGTTCAAAAAAGCATAACCACAATTGTGGAAAACGAGGGGGCA
>JBOFMS010000002.1:0-37203 GCA_051658505.1 Bacteroidales bacterium
CCTATCTTTCAATAAAACTTACACAACCTAATACACTTCGAGTTTTTGCAAATGAAACTCTAGCTCCTTGGAGTTATTTTAGTAATGATCGTGTGGGAACAGATAAATATGGATTTAGTATACTCCCTAGTGGAGTAAGATATCAGGAGAAGGACGGGTTTGATGATGAACCCCCTATATCGGAAACATTTTATCTTTACAACAGAGGGCAAGCCGCTTTTTTTTGGACTTCTACTGCATTAACTGGTGCTCACGCATATGCGTCGGCGCCAAGTGCCCATGCAAAAGGCTTTATGTATAATATCTATAAAATTAAATCTTTTACATCTGCAATTGCCGCAATGGAATTAGATAAGAAAAGTGGACTTGCCGTTCGATGTATTAAAAGACCTTAGTTTTATATTTTATTTTTCAATAAAAATAATGCCAGCGATCAACTTAATGTTTTTCGCTGGTTTTATCATAAAATATATACATTTATGAAATATCACCTATACTGTATAGGTTTATTGTTATTTGCAACTTTACTTTCAAATTGTGCTTTTTTGGAAGGGAGAATTCCTGAGAAAAAATTAGTAAGGATACTTTCCTCTATACATCTTGCTGATGCTGTACTCGAAAAAGAAGGCTTATTACATTCTATAGCAATAGATTCTGCGGGGGTATACCTTCCCATACTGCGATCGTACAATTATACTTTTGACCAACTACAAGTGAGTCTTCAATATTATACAACTCACCCCGAAGCAGCGAATCGCTTATATGGAAAGGTGATTAAAAATTTAGAAAAACAGCAAAAGCAGTATGCTAAGGAATATGAAGCATTATTACAGAGGCAAAATCGATGGTTGACGGCCTCAGAATTTAGAATCCCTGAAGACACACCGTCACAAGCATTTATTATGCCGATTATTGATAGTGCAGGTATATATACGCTTACGTTTGACCTTAAAATTATGTCTACTTGTGATTTGGGGGTATTGCCACAAATAAGTTTACAATTGATTGAAATCAATAGTGATAGTATATTGCATCAAACCAATAAAAAGATTGCTTGTGACACGATTGAACATAATTACTCCTTAAGCATTACAAATTTTGACACACTTGCAAATCATATTCGTATTTATTTTCTTAATGACGTTGATAGCCCAGTGTATAAATTACCTGAGGGAAAGGTGAGAAACATACGACTGCATTATACTCCTCCCCAAAAGCAAGTTTTACCCAAAACATCATTTCGTCTCCCTTAAAAGGCATACTTAGTTATTGCACATGTATATATGAGAAAACTCTCTGCGCATTATATTTTCCCTATCGATGCTCCACCTATACAGAATGGTGTTATTACGCTGAATGATGCTGGGGTAGTCGTCGAGCTGTCACAAATGCAAGGAGAAGAAGAAGGAGTTGAATTTTATAATGGAATACTCGTGCCAGGCTTTGTGAATGCACACTGTCACCTTGAATTGTCAAACTATAAAGGGGCTACACCAAAAGGAATTGGACTCGCAAACTTTTTAACAAAAGCAGGGAGTCTTAATCGTAATGTAGAAAAACAACATGTGCAACAATCAATGTTATTGGCTGATGCCCAAATGTACCAAAGTGGCACTGTGGCTGTGGGTGATATTAGCAATAGTACCACAAGTTTTGAGATAAAAAAAAATAGTGCGATTTATTACCATACCTTTGTTGAACCAGTAAGGCTCTGGAAAAAAGAAGCGAATAAGTACTTTGCTCTCTCTCAGCAGGTATTATCCGATGCACAAGCAATGGGTTTATCAGCATCGCTTTGTGCTCATGCTTTATATTCTACACTTAGCGATTGGTTGAAAAGGATTGCTCAAAGTAGTCAATTATTTAGTTTGCACTTTCTTGAAAGTGAAGACGAACATTTATTTTTTGACCGTAAAGGTGGCATTTACAATCTATTTCATAGTCTGCAAAGTACAGTAATTGATAAAATAAACGCAAAAGAGGCATGGCAATATTTAGAGATTGCCATGCCTTATCTTTGTAAACTCTTATTAGTTCACAATACTTTTGTTTCTCCTACTGATGTTGATTTCATCAATCAGTACGCTACAGATACTTGCTGGGTGCTTTGCCCTCGCTCTAACTTATATATTGAAGGAAAATTACCTCCCATTGAAATGTTGCGAGTAAAAGGTGTGCAAATTGCATTGGGTACGGATAGCCTCATGTCGAATGACAATCTACTTATAATTGATGAACTAAAGGCGGTGGCGGCGCATTTTGCACACATCTCTTTAAACGAAATGCTATGTTGGGCAACTCTTAACGGTGCAAAAGCCTTAAATATGGATAATGAACTAGGATCATTTACTATAGGAAAAAAGCCACAAGTGGTGCAATTATCACACGTTAATCTACAAAACATGCAATTAACGGAAAATAGCACCTCTCGATTAATTACAAAAAAATGATTAGATTTGCCTAGCATTTATCAATCTGTTTCAAGTATATGATACTTTCCTTAATTTTATTCTCTGCGTGCGCATATCTTTTGGGGGCTATTCCAAGCGCAGTGTGGATTGGTCGTTCGTTTTACAAAATAGATGTACGAGATCATGGTAGTGGCAATGCTGGCACTACAAATGTACTGAGGGTGTTGGGTCCAAAGGCAGCAGTGCCAGTATTTGCAATTGATATTACTAAAGGTGCAATTGCGGTATTGTTGGGGCACTTTATTCCAGACTTGCAGAGTTCACCTGAGCAATTAGCATTAGCAAAAATTATATTTGGAACCCTATCTATCGTTGGACACATGTACCCTGTATTTGCGGATTTTCGTGGAGGAAAAGGAGTGGCAACTATGCTTGGCGTGGCACTTGCGATTGCCCCATATAGTGCACTTGTAGCGATACTTGTATTTAGCCTTGTGTTTGCCATAACTCGTTATGTTTCATTGGGATCTATGTTGGCTGGATTATCATTTCCAATAACAACAATTTTTGTATTACACGAGCCAACTATCTCCCTGCAAATATTTGCGCTTGTGGCATGCTTATTGCTTATTTACACACATCGGAAAAATATACAACGACTCTATAATGGAATAGAGCCAAAAACGAAATTCAAGTAAAAGAATTTACCTAATGAAGAGTAAATTCCTTTTGCTTATATTCTGTGGGACAATTATTTCCACTTTTTTCGCTTGTAAAAATGGCAAAAAAAACAAGACTTTACTGCCAGGGGTAACAGGAAAGTCTGGCGAAATCATTGTTGTAATAGACAAATCTTTGCAAGAATCTGTATTGGGTAAAACATTAAGAGAGATACTGCTTTCGGAATACCCTATGTTACCTCAGCCTGAACCGATGTTCTCTCCGTCGTTTATTCCTTATCACGCTTTTTCAAAGTTATTTGAAGTACACCGCAATATTATTTTTGTAAAAACTTCTCCTGAGCATACGAAAATGCTACGAGAGCAAGACTTGTGGGCATCTCCACAAACAGTACTGACAATAGTTGGAAAGTCGTCAGATAGCATTGCCAATTATGTGCTGCAACATAAACAAAAATTGCTACACACTTTTGAGAATGCAGAATTGCAGCGAAATTTGACCAATATAAAACGTTATGAAAACATGAATTTACGCAAGTTAGTTCGTGATAAATTTGATGTAGAACTTTATTTTCCAAATGGCTATAAGATTGCACGAAAAGCACAAGATTTTTTGTGGATTTCGTATGAAACTGAAAAAACAAGTCAAGGTATTTTCATTTACCGTTATTCCTTTACACATAAGACATTGCCTAAACCAGAAACGATTATACGACTTCGAAATGAATTCCTGAAACAGTATGTTCCTGGCACACTCAAAAATACCTATATGACTACGGTGCATGATATACTCCCAACAACATCTCTCCACAAAATAGGGAGTACTCCTATTTTACAATTGCGTAGTTTATGGGATGTAGAAGGAGATTTTATGGGGGGTCCTTTTGTTAGTTACACCTTACTTGATACCGTAAAGCAAGAATGCTTAGTCCTTGAGGCATACGTGTACGCTCCTAATGCCGAAAAACGCACGTTGATGAGACAAACCGATGCCGTACTCAAAACTTTAGACTTGAAATAAGGATTTGCTGCTTGTTGTACAAACCAACTTGCATACCAAAAGGTGAAACTTTATACCTATCTTTGCAACTTTCTTGCACGAATTTATTTTTGTTAGCACAATGCACAAATCAGGCTTTGTAAATATAGTGGGCAACCCTAATGTGGGTAAAAGTACCTTAATGAACGCTTTGGTAGGTGAACGCTTGAGTATTATTACAAGTAAGGCACAAACAACACGTCATCGCATTATGGGGATTGTAAGTGGTGAGAATTTTCAAATTGTATACTCAGACACTCCTGGTATTCTGGCACCTCGTTACAAAATGCAAGAGGCCATGATGAAATTTGTAGGCAGTGCATTTGTTGATGCAGACATTATTTTGTACGTTACTGATGTAATTGAACAAGCAGATAAACACATCAATTATATAGAGCGACTTAACCAAATAAATATGCCTGTAGTAATTGTAGTTAATAAGATTGACCTTACTACGCCCGAAAAACTGGAGCAAATTGTAGAATCGTGGCATGAGCGAGTTCCAAAGGCACGAATCTTTCCCACATCGGCACTTGAAAAGTTTAATCTTGACGAACTCTTCAAAACTCTATTGGCATTATTGCCCCAAGGTGAGGCATATTATGATAAAGACACCTTTACGGATAAAAACCTGCGTTTTTTTGCATCAGAGATTCTGCGTGAAAAGATTTTAACACATTACGACAAAGAGATTCCTTATAGTACTGAAGTAGTGATTGATGCCTTTAAGGAGGAGAAAGATATGTACCGTATTTCTGCCATTATCAACGTCGCACGAGAATCACAGAAGGCCATCATTATAGGGCATCAAGGGAATATGCTAAAAAAAATAGGAACGGCAGCACGTAAGGATATGGAGGCCTTTTTTGAGAAAAAAGTATTTATCCAAACTTTTGTGAAAGTAAGTGCAGATTGGCGCGACAATGAGCATAACTTACGCAAATTTGGATATATTTTAGATTAATTATTAAGCATAATAATACCATCAATTATGGGAATAGTAGCTATCGTAGGTCGGCCCAATGTGGGAAAAAGCACCTTATTCAACCGCTTGGTAAGCGCACGTCAAGCCATTGTTGATGAGCAGTCAGGTGTTACCCGTGATAGACACTACGGAAAGAGTGATTGGAATGGGAAAGTATTCTCGGTAGTAGATACAGGCGGCTACGCTGTTAACTCTGACGACGTATTTGAAGATGCTATTCGCCGACAAGTATTGCTTGCTATTGAAGAGGCTGATGTAGTCCTCTTTATGGTTGATGTTACCAGCGGAATTACAAATTATGATGATGCTGTCGCCAGTATTTTACGCCGCTCCGACAAAACAGTTTTACTTGTGGTAAACAAAGTTGATAACCATAATCGGATTTATGATTCACACGAGTTTTACAAATTTGGCTTGGGCGACCCTTATTGTGTGAGTGCAATGAGTGGTAGTGGAACAGGTGAAATCTTAGATGATGTGGTAAAACATTTACCCGATAATTTTGCCGAGGAGGAACTTGAAATACCTCGCATATCTATTGTAGGAAAACCTAATGTAGGAAAGTCATCTCTTACAAATGCCCTGTTGGGTGAAGAGCGAAATATTGTTACGCCCATTGCAGGCACTACTCGTGATGCAGTTTTATCTCGGTATAATAAATTTGGGCATGACTTCTTTTTGGTAGATACAGCAGGTTTGCGTAAAAAGGGAAAAACAATGGGCAATCTTGAATTTTACTCTGTAATGCGCACCATTCGCTCTATTGAAAACTCTGATGTGTGCTTGCT
Organism: Bacteroidales bacterium; assembly: GCA_051658505.1. Lineage (GTDB taxonomy): Bacteria > Bacteroidota > Bacteroidia > Bacteroidales > UBA932 > JAITMY01. Next base: position 5,904 of record JBOFMS010000002.1, read on the forward strand.
TATGCTTGATGCGACTTTAGGAATTGAGGCACAGGATTTAAGTATATTTAGTTTGATTGTTCGCAATAATAAGGGCTGCGTAGTAATCGTAAATAAGTGGGATTTAGTAGAAAAAGACAATAACACACTAAATCAATATAAAAAATCCATTGAAAATCGTCTTGCTCCTTTCAAAGATGTGCCTATTATTTTCACCTCTATACCAGAGAAACAAAGGATTATGGATGTGATTACATCTTTAGTTAAAGTGCATCAAAATCGCAAAAAGAAAATTACCACCTCAAAACTTAATGATATAATGCTGCCTATAATAGCAGCCTACCCACCTCCTGCAAATAAAGGAAAATATATAAAAATTAAATACATAACCCAATTATCAACCCCCTCGCCAGCATTTGCGTTTTTCTGCAATCTCCCCCAATATGTTAAAGAACCCTACAAACGGTTTTTGGAAAACAAATTGCGTGAAAATTTTGATTTTAATGGCGTTCCTGTTAATGTATTTATTCGTCAGAAATAGCCATTTTTGTAACTTTGTCATCCTTAATTTTATCATTTCTAAAAAATTAACTACTATGCAGTTGAATCGTTACTTCTTTCTTTTTGCTCTTGTTTTTAGTTCGATGCTTGCCCACACACAAGGAAATCCTGATAAAATGCGTGCTAATCTTGAAGCACGTAAAGTTAGGGCTTTACAAGCCCTAGAAAAAGCTGAAATAGAATATCGTATTGCAGATAGTTTACGTTTAATGGGAAGACGTGGCGATAGAGATGCAGACCTTGCTGAAGACGAAATCCTTAGAAGACAAGCCGCTTTAGAAAAGCGAGTATTTGGAGAGCAATTGCCGGAAATTGAAAAACGTGAAAAGTCTGACGATTTCAAAGTGCAAAAACAGGCTATAGAGGACAAAAATAAACTTCGAGCAGAATATAATATAGAATTACGAAAACTACAAGAGGAGCACACTGCACTTTTGAGGAAATGGGGGCAAAGTGATAAAGAAATACAGCGTGGACAAGATAAAATTGACCTTGCTAAAAAATCACTTAGTGAAGCAAAAAAAACACTTGCCAGTATAAACAATGAATTAGAAACTCTTGATAAGGTCGCACAACAACAAAAAGCTAAACAAGAACGAGAAGTCTTTGAAAAACAACAAGCAAAAGAGCAATTAGAACAAGCGAAAGCTAAGGAGAAAGAACGTCAGCAAGCAGATCGTGCAAAACAAGCACAACAACGTGAGACAGATAAGGTAAAAACGCAATTAGAAAGAGAAAAGCAGACCGCAGTAAAAAATAAAGAAAAGGAAAAACAGCAAGCATTACTAGCAAAAGATAAAGAAAAGCGTGATGCTGAAAAAGCAAAGCAAATGGCAGCACGTGAAAAGCAAGCCGAATTAAAAAATAAGGAAAAAGCAAAACGTGAAGCAGAACGTGAGGCCATGCTAAAACAACGTGAGGCGGATAAGGCTGAGCGTGCAAAAATAGCAGCTGAGAAAGCAAAAATGCAGGCCGAAAAGGCAAATAAAAATACAAAAAAATAATGACTTCAATTGGCATTATTCCTGCTCGTTATGCCTCCACTCGATTTCCAGGTAAGCCTCTTGCTAAACTTGGCGAAAAAACAGTAATACAACGTGTGTATGAGCAAGTTCTTAAAGCTCTTAAATACTGCTATGTTGCTACTGATGATCAACGTATTGAAGAAGCAGTTCTATCCTTTGGAGGCAATGTGATTTTGACAGCCAACAATCACCAAAGTGGAACAGATAGATGCGCAGAAGCACTGACCAGAATAGAACAAATATTACATCAAAGAATTGATGTGGCACTTAATATTCAAGGCGATGAGCCATTTATTATTCCACAACAACTTCAACAATTGCAAGAATGCTTTACGCAGCCAGAAGTACAAATTGCAACCCTTGTAAAACGCTTTGGCAAAGACGAAGACATTTTATCTTCCAATACTCCAAAAGTAGTGTTCGATAAAAACAATTACGCCCTCTATTTCAGCCGCTCGGTTATACCCTTTATTCGTAACAAAGAGCAAGAATTGTGGCCATCAACACACACGTTTTATAAACACATTGGACTGTATGCTTATCGGCCTGAAGTGCTACAAGCCATCACTAAATTACCCCAAAGTAGTCTTGAATTAGCAGAATCGTTAGAGCAATTAAGATGGTTAGAGAGTGGCTATCGTATTAAGGTTGCAATAACCGAGCACGAAACTTGGGCAATAGATACGCCTAAGGACTTGCAAAATGTGCAGAAGCACTTTGGACTATAATATTTTGCCCTTGCATTCGCCTAAATAATCGATACCTTTGCCCACTAAACTTTTAGAAGAATGACGGTAGAAAACCTTATCAACCGATTTGCAAAGCAAGTCGGTTTTCAGCGTTTATATACAGCACTTAGCAAGCCAAGTACAAATCCCTTATTCGCGAAGCAGTTGTGTGGCTCAAGCAAGGCAATTTTGACCGCAGCAATGGCACAAAAGATAAATGGACTACATTGGATTGTATGTGACGAACAAGAAGAGGCTGCCTACTTTTACAATGATGTGTATAACCTTTGCAAAGGAAAGAATGTCTTATTTTTTCCAAGTAACTCAAAAAAACAAAAAGGCAATACCGAGGAAGATACTCCCAACACAATACAGCGTACAACTTGCTTGGCAAGAATTGTGGAACTTACATCCGATGATACACTTTGTGTGATTAGTTATGCAGAGGCAATGATAGATAAAGTTGTGTCTAGTGAAACCTTAAAGAAAAACACCCTTACACTACACGTTAATGAAAAAATTGACCGAGATTTTGTATTAGAAACCTTAACAGAATATGGGTTTGAGCGAGTTGATTTTGTATATGAGGCAGGACAATTTGCTATGCGAGGGAGTATTCTAGACATTTTCTCTTTTGTTGATAAAAAGCCCTATCGCCTCGATTTTTTTGGAGATGAAATTGAGAGTATTCGCCGCTTTAATCTTAATTCTCAACTTTCAGATGATAAATGCACTGAGGTAGAAATTGTACCTAATCTTAGGCAACAACAAGAGAGCAACAAGCAAATCAACTTATTTGAGTTTTTGCAGCAAGGAGTATCCAAGTCTTATCTTTGGTTTAACAATTACAAGTTCAACTTACAGCAGTTTACTAAACTTTACAAGAGTGCTAATGATAATAGACACACTCTTATGGCGACTGATGAGGAAATACATACTGCCATCGCCAGTTTTTCGTGTGTAAGTTTTGGCAATATTGAAACAAAAAACACATTTACCTTTAATACTGCCCCACAGCCAACCTTTAACAAAAACTTTAAACTGCTTGCAAACAACATAGAAGAATATCTATCCAAAGGCTTTGACAATTTACTGCTTACCGATAGCCTACTGCAAGCCGAGCGTATGGCAGGAATATTAACCAATACTGTTGGAAAAATAAAAGGTTTTGAACAAGTTCCAATAGCATTGCACGAGGGTTTTGTAGATAATGTAAGTCAGATGACTTGCTACACCGACCATCAGATTTTTGCCCGTTATCACCGTTATCAACTACACGGTGCACCTGATAAAAGTGAACGACTTACCATTCAAGAACTCAACGCTCTCAAAGTGGGAGACTATGTAGTGCATATTGACCACGGTGTGGGTGTATTTGGGGGATTGGTTAAGCAAGATGTAAACGGCAAACCTCATGAGTTTATCAAACTCACATATCGTGATGGCGATGTGTTATTTGTAAGCGTACACGGCTTGCACCGTATCTCACGTTACAAAAGTAAAGAAAGCGAACCTCCTAAGATTTACAAACTTGGTAATGGAGCTTGGCAAAAACTGAAAAATGCAAGCAAATGCAAAATAAAAGACATTGCCCGTGACTTAATTGCGTTGTACGCCAAACGTAAGGAAAGTAAAGGCTTTGCCTTTGCGCCAGACAGTTATCTGCAAACTGAATTAGAAGCATCATTTATATACGAAGATACGCCCGACCAACTCAAAGCCACCATTGCGGTAAAGAATGACATGGAACGGGAAATGCCCATGGATAGACTCATTTGTGGAGATGTGGGCTTTGGAAAAACAGAGATTGCTATACGTGCAGCCTTCAAAGCAGTTGCCGACAGCAAGCAAGTGGCCGTACTTGTACCTACCACTATTTTGGCACTACAGCATCACAAAACATTTTGCAAGCGACTTCATAAACTCCCTTGTCGCATTGAGTACATTAGCCGCTTTAAGTCGCTGAGCGAAACCAAAAAAATACTTACCGATTTAGAGGCAGGAAAGATTGATATCATTGTAGGCACTCATAAACTATTAAGTAGTACCATAAAATTCAAAAACTTAGGTTTATTAATTGTTGATGAAGAGCAAAAGTTTGGGGTTTCGGCAAAGGAGAAATTACGACAATTGCGACTAAATATTGACACCCTCACACTTACAGCTACTCCTATTCCTCGCACCTTGCAGTTTTCACTTATGGGCGCAAGGGATTTATCCATTATTCAAACTCCACCTCCCAATAGGCAGCCGATTGCTACAGAAGTGCATCACTTTGACGAAGAACTTATTCGCAATGCCATTGAATTTGAGATTACACGAGGCGGACAAGTTTTTTTTGTACACAATCGCGTGCAAGATATTGCAGTTATTGAGACGACCATACGGCGCATTTGCCCCAATGTTACCACTGTGGTGGCGCACGGGCAAATGGAGGGTAATGAGATGGAAAAACGAGTGGTAGATTTTATTATGGGAGAGTATGACGTACTCATTGCCACAAGTATTATCGAAAACGGCATTGATATACCCAATGCCAACACGATTATCATTAACCAAGCCAATCATTTTGGATTAAGCGACCTACATCAACTACGTGGACGAGTTGGGCGAAGCAATCGCAAAGCCTTTTGCTACCTCATAGCCCCCGCACTTGATGCCCTTACACACGATGCTCGTCGAAGGCTACGTGCTTTGGAAGAATTCTCTGACCTTGGTAGTGGTTTCAACATTGCGATGCAAGACCTTGACATTCGAGGAGCAGGAAATCTGTTGGGAGCAGAGCAAAGTGGTTTTATTGCCGAAATGGGCTTTGAAACCTATCAAAAGATACTGAATGAGGCAATGATGGAATTACGTGAAGAAAGTAAACTTACATCTACTGATGAGGTGCAAACGGAGGCCACATCAACTAATGCATTTGGACTTACTCGCAGCACTCTTTTTGTGGCAGATTGCACGGTAGAAACCGATATGGAGATACTCTTACCTGATGAATATGTAAGTAATACAGCAGAGAAGATCCGTCTGTATCGTGAAATAGACGAACTACAATCAGAATCAGAGATTACTGCTTTCATTGCACGAATGCAAGACCGCTTTGGCAGATTACCTACTCAAACTCAAGAGTTGTTGAACGTAGTGCGCCTACGGCAATATGCCGTAAAATTAGGGTTTGAAAAAATAATCCTCAAAAATACACGAATGACTGCCTACTTTGTACACAATCAAAATAGCCTTTACTACCAAAGTCAAGTATTTACAACGATAATCCAGAATATTGCACAGCACCCCTTACGCTTCAAAATCAAAGAACAAAACGATAAACTTGCCTTAGCTGCTACGCAAGTAAGTAGTATAAACCAAGCGATGCAAGTACTACAAGTAGTAGGCAAGGCTGCAACTCTCCCAATATAATGATCAACGAACTTAACAAATACTGCCAACAGCATTCATCTCCTGAGCCCGCCTTGCTTACGCAACTTGCACGTGAAACGCACCTGCGAGCCGTGCAAGCTCGTATGCTATCGCACTGGCAGCAGGGCTTACTACTGCAAACGCTTTCGAAACTTTTGCGACCTACACATATACTTGAAATTGGCACATTTACAGGTTACTCAGCCCTATGTCTTGCCGAGGGATTAACTGCCAATGGACGATTGTACTCCTTTGATGTGAACGATGAGGTGCTAGAGATTGCCAAAGAGTTCATAGCACGCTCACCCCTACACAAGCAAATTGTAGTGCATCACGGTAATGCGCTTAATGAAGTGCCCTCTTTGAATCTATCCTTTGACCTTGTATTTATTGATGGCGACAAGCGTGAATACCCTGCTTATTATCGTATGGCACAAGCTCTTGTTCCAAGTGGTGGACTAATTATTGCCGACAATGTACTGTGGGGCGACAAGGTACTAAACACACCAAAGGACAATGACACACACACACAAGCTCTTTTAGAGTTTAACAATATGCTTGCGACTGACAGTAGCGTTGAGGTGCTTATGCTACCCTTGCGTGATGGTTTATCGATAATACGTAAAAACTAAAGGAACATCCTCTACCACTTCCTTTCCCCCAAAAATCAAGTCCTACTATGTACTAAGTGCTTACTTCTAGTTTAGCAATTTATTTAGAGGCTTTCGGCATTTGCGAGGCATTTAATTCACAGCATTGTTGACTGCCCCCTTGCTAAACATTTAACAATATATTTTATAAGCAAACCACTATTCTAAGAAAAGAATGGCAATATAGGAAGAGTACTTGCCATTAATGTCTTATAGTAAATTGCAAATATCTGCCGACTGCTCCGTAGCATTTTGTGTAATTATAGTATAGTGGTCAAATACAATTTATAATTTTGTGTACAGCATATCACTTTTCGGGATCAAGTATTTAAGTACTGAGCGTACTGCCTCTATCAAGCCATCTCAAACTTTATCAGGTACTTATTGGATAAATAATGCAAGTATATTTTTGGTAAAAAAAATGGCTTGTCACAATATTTATAAAAAACATTATCTTTGCGGGCAGAAAATCAATTATCTTAATAAACAATCGTTATGAAAAAACAGTTTTTACTTTTTGTAAGCGTACTTTTTGCTACAATTACAATAGCGCAAGTGCAAATCAGTTTAGCGAATCTTCAGTCGCTACGTAAAAATATTGCAAAACATAAAGAAAATACCGTTAATCCAAAAAAAGAAACAAATCCAAAAACATGGATTTCTTACGCCGAAACTCTTGCAGAGGCATACGATAAAAGTAGAATGGGAGTAATGCCAGGTATGCACAAATCTATTTTTATGACATTAAAAAAAGAGATAAAAAAGCAAACTGTTGATGGTAAGGAGTATGAGATATTTGTATTTCCAAACATTGAAATTTATTTTACTGAAACAGGTGCACTCTTTGCATGGAAAGAAACTGAGGTAGTAGTTGAAAACATTTTGACACAAAGTTATGAGGCATACTTAAAGGCACAGACATTAGATGAAAAAGGCAGTCAACAAAAAAAGATTGCAAAGGGTTTGCAAAGCCTTGCTGCTAAATTGAGCAACGAAGGTATTAACGCATACTCCTTACTTGACCTCAAAGTTGCACAAAAAAACTTCATGAAAACCGTTGATATCAGCATGCACCCTTTCATCAATAAAATTGATACAGTAATGGCATACTATGCCCTTGTAATGTCGGTTAATGACTCCCTAAAGGACTATGACAACGCAGTACGCTATGGTAAAATGTGTATGGACAACGCATACTTTGATGGCGGAACAGTACACTTAAGTCTTGCAAAAGCGTACGCTGCAAAAAAAGACTCAACAATGCAAGAAAAAGTGCTACAAGAGGCGTTTGTAAAGTTTCCAAAAAATCAAAACATCTTGATAGAACTTATCAACATGTATCTTGCCTCTGGCGATGACGCTCGCAAAGTAATTCCATTCCTAAAGCAAGCACAAGTTAATGAGCCGAACAACTCCACACTTTTTTTTGCCGAAGCAACCTTGTACGAACAACTAAAAATGTTTGAAGATGCAGAACGTATGTACAAAAAAACAATGGAGATAGACTCAACAAACTACAATGCTTACTATAACTTAGGAGCACTGTACTACAACAAAGCAGTTGAACATATTCAAGAGGCAAATGGAATTAAAGATTGGCAAAGTCCAAAAATTAAAGAACTTGAGGAGTTGGCAAATGCTCAATTCAAAAAAGCACTACCTAACTTTGAGAAAGCACACCTTTTACAGCCTAAAGACAAATATTCACTTGAAAACGTAAAAAACATCTACTTCCGCTTTCGAAACGATAGCCCAGAGATGAGTGAGGCTTTCGAAAAATACAATGATAAGTTGAAACAATTAGAAGGCAACTAATTCTATATGCAAAAAACAACCTCCAATGGAGGTTGTTTTTTTATAATCTATCTCACTCTAATTTTACTAATTATGATAACCATTAAACCCTTCAAAGGCGTACGCCCACCAAAAGAACTAGCAAGCCAAGTAGCCTCTCGTCCCTATGATGTATTAAACTCAGAAGAAGCAAAAGTTGAAGCTGGCGAAAAATCGCTGCTCCACATTATAAAGCCCGAAATTGACTTTACCCCAATAGCCGATGAACACGACCCAAAAGTGTATCAAAAAGCTGTGGAAAATTATAAGTTGTGGAAACAGCAACAATGGCTTGTGCAAGACCAACAAGAGCATTACTACATCTACGCTCAAACTATGGGCGCACGCACACAGTATGGACTTGTTGCTTGTTGCCATTTTGAAGATTACCTGAGTGGAAAAATAAAAAAACACGAACTTACTCGCAAAGAAAAAGAAGATGATCGCATGGCACATGTCCAAGCACAAAACGCTAACTTAGAACCCGTATTTTTTGCCTATCCCGCAATTGATGAAATGGACAAAATAGTAGAAACTATGACCAAAAACACTCCAGAGTATGACTTTATTGCAGCCGATGGCTTTGGGCATAAGTTTTGGGTAATTGCAGATGAGGCTATCAACAAGCGCATCACACAAATCTTTGCACAAACACCTGCCCTTTATGTAGCCGATGGTCACCATCGCACTGCTGCAGCAGCACGTGTGGGCTTGGAGAAAAAACAAGCAAATCCCAATCACACAGGCAATGAAGAGTATTGCTACTTTTTATCGGTTCTCTTCCCTGATAACCAATTGGCAATTATGGACTATAATCGGGTAGTAAAAGATCTAAATGGATTTAGCTCTGAACAATTTTTAGAACAACTGCAAACTCACTTCACAGTAGAAAAAAAAGGAGCAAGTAAGTATACCCCCTGCGCCCTGCATAACTTTTCAATGTACTTAAAAGGCACATGGTATTCACTTACAGCCAAGCAAGGCACTTACAACGACAATGACCCCATTGGCATACTTGATGTTACCGTATTAAGCCAACTTGTTCTTGATAATATATTAGGAATAAAAGACTTGCGTATCGACAAGCGCATTGATTTTATAGGAGGAATACGTGGCTTAGCCGAACTACAAAAACGTGTAGATAGTGGAGAAATGGCTGTAGCATTTGCACTATACCCAGTATCTATGCAACAATTGATAGACATTGCTGATACGGATAATATTATGCCTCCAAAAACTACATGGTTTGAACCTAAACTGCGCAGTGGGTTAGTTGTACACGAATTAACTTAGAAAAGCCCAAGACAAGTTTGCGCAATTCAAAAAAACAATTAACTTTGCGGACGAAATTTTTGGAAGAAGGTGGGGTGGGTGAGTGGCTGAAACCACCAGTTTGCTAAACTGACGTACTGAGCAATCGGTACCGGGGGTTCGAATCCCCCCCTCACCGCAAATATTTTGCTTTAAAATAAATCTTTCAACAGTATTAAAAACAGCAAACTTGGTTTGCTGTTTTTTTTAATACAAGCCAAGATATTTGGCAAAACACAAATGCACATTATTGATGCAGTTATCTGAGATACAAAACCTTGTAAAAAAAGAACTTGATGCCTTTGAGAATTACTTCAAGCAACAACTTCAATCACCAGTTCCACTACTAGCAACCATAACCCAGCAAGTATTTAGGAGCAAAGGAAAACAATTACGTCCACTTTTGGTATTTTTATCGGCAAAAATCAACGGCAATATTACTCCAAAAACTTATGTAGGAGCAAGTCTTGTAGAGTTGCTACACTCTGCCACACTTATGCATGATGATGTAGTGGATGATGCCGAAAAACGCCGGAGTTTTCTCTCCACAAAAGCCCTTTGGAACTCTAAAACAGCTGTTCTTGCAGGCGATTTTCTGCTTGCACGAGGTATGTTACTTGCTGTTGAAAACAAGGCAACGGACTTTCTAGAAATCATCTCAAATGCAATTCATCTAATGAGCGAGGGCGAATTGCAACAAATGGAACGAGCTAAATATCTGCGCCAGTCAGAAGAAGAATACTTTGAGGTTATCTACAAAAAAACAGCAACACTCATTGAAAGTTGTACTGCAATTGGAGCATACTCTTCCAATGCCAATGAGCAGCAGGTGCAAGCAATGCGCACATATGGAAGGCATTTAGGCACAGCTTATCAACTACGTGATGATGCTATGGATTATATGGTAGAAAACCCATTATTTGGCAAGGCAAAAGGCAATGATGTAAGAGAAAAAAAAATCACACTCCCGTTAATATTCGCTCTAAATAAGGTCGATAAACAATTGCAAAAACAAATATTATCTTGGGTAGCAACAGCAAAGTTTACACCAAAACTCGCACAAAAAACCATTGATTTTGTAATACAACACAAGGGGATAGACCATTGCAATATCCACGCACAAAAAGAATGCGATTTGGCAAAAACTGCACTTAATATATATCCTGCATCAGTAGAAAGAAATGCACTTTGCTCCCTTGCGGAATATGCAATCACTCGCACAAAGTAAAATGTTCATAACTCACAATGGTGCGAATTATGAACATTTTACTTTAACCCACAAATCCAAAATATTACGACAATAGAAAAGTATTATCTTTGCTAAAGTTGTGACAGATAATAAAACATGAAAAATTATGCGTCCTATTCCATCATCTGAACTTATCATAAATGAAGACCGCAGTATCTTTCATTTGCATCTACAGCCTCACGAAATTGCCGACACTATCATACTTGTGGGCGACCCTGCACGTGTGGCAAATGTATCAGCACACTTCAGTAAAATTGAAACCAGAAAAGCCAATCGTGAATTTGTAAGCCATACAGGTATTTACAAAGGCACACGTATGACTGTAATTTCTACAGGCATTGGCACAGATAATATTGACATTGTGGTTAATGAACTTGATGCTTTGGCAAACATCGACCTAAAAACTCGCCTACAAAAAGAAAAAAAACGCTCACTACGCCTTGTGCGTTTGGGTACTTCTGGAGCATTACAACCCGACATTCCTTTAGGATCAATGGTTTGCTCACATATTTGTATTGGTTTTGATGGACTGCTGAATTTTTATGCAAATCGCAATGAGGTTAGCCTTTTAGATATGGAAGTCGCCTTCATGAAGCACTCCTCATGGAGTGAACTTTGTGCAAAACCCTATTTTGTAGAAAACTCTCAAACCTTAATTTCACTTTTTGCAGATAGTACCATTGAAGGAATCACTATTTCTGCCCCTGGCTTTTATGGTCCCCAAGGCAGAGTTTTGCGCTTGCCTCTTGCCAATGAGTCCCTAAATAGCAAGATAGAAACATTTCACTTTGGAGAAAAACGCATCACTAACTTTGAGATGGAAAGTTCTGCCATTGCAGGATTATCCAAACTCTTGAACCATGAGGCATTAACCATCTGTACAGTTATTGCCAATCGCTCTGTACTTAACATGAATATTAATTACCAAAAGGCGGTAAATGACATGATTGAGTTGGCTCTCGACAAACTCAAGTAGCACAATTCAGGAAACTATGCTTGATAAAGAACTTACATCACTCATCTCTTTGCTTGATGATGATGATGTTGAAATGGTAGACACAATTATAAATCGGCTATGTAAGTTAGGAGAACAGATTATTCCCTCACTACAATCGGCATGGCTAAATGCTCAACACGAGTTACATGCAGAACGCATCAATTTTGTAATTCAAACCATACACGAAACTGCAAGTAAGGGGGAGTTGCTAGATTGGGTTAAAAGTGGAGCAAAAGATATGCTAACTGGGGTATTATGCGTATGTAAATTACTTGAACCTAAAATTTCACTAAACAAAGTAAAAGAACAGTTTGAAAGCATTATTGCAAGTATTTGGATTGAGTTGCATGATGAGTTAACCGCACTTGAAAAAGTTAATGTAATCAATCAAGTCTTATTTACTCAACACAAGTTCACCGCCACAATTTCGCAAATTAAAGAAAAACATTTGCTACTGAGCAAAGCATTACCTCGACGTAATGGAGCACACATCACTCTCTCTATACTATATACTTGCATTGCACAACGCCTAAAACTCCCAATTACTGGAGTTGCACACCCACAAAGCACAATACTTGTTTACTATGATTCACCTAATAAAGACTGTCTTTTTTTTATAGATCCTTTGCGAGGAGGCATTTTTGGTAAAAAAAAGTTGATCAATATCGTTCAACGATTCAAAGGCGACAAAGATATTAGCGAAGATAGTTTTTTCCCATGCAGCAACACTACCCTACTCTATCGCTACGTATATCTTTTACAAAATTTTTATCGTAATACAGGAAAAGAGGACCAACTTAATTTGGCAGAAGAAACTCTAAAAATCATAGCCAGCAAAACCTAACTTTTGGCAGAGTTTTATGCAAAAGTCTAAGCAATAAACTTACCTTGCAGTCTTACTTGCTTGGCCAATTGCCTTGCTTGACCTTGAGTGCAGAAATCAAGCAATTTCCAAAAATGCACGCTATGATTATGATGTACTGTATGACAAAGTTCGTGCAATATCACATAGTCAATTAACTCATTAGGCAAATGCATCAAATATAAACTAAAGTTGAGATTGTTGCGAGATGAGCAACTTCCCCAACGGCTACGCATATTTTTTATGGAAATTTTGTTGAATAAAAACCCATAACGTTCGGCAAACATTGCAACCCGAGGGGGAAAATATTCTTTTGCCAAAATACGCATCCGCACAATATCTTCGTCTAAAAAATGTGTGCGTAAGTGCTCAACCTCAAGCATTCTCCGCTGCGCGTCTTTTATCCACTCTTGTTTTTCTAACAAAAAAGCATTGGCTTTGCGATAAGAAATATAGTGCGAAATATTAACCTGCACTAAGCGACTTCCTTTTACAATAATGCGAATACCTCGAATGCATTGTTTTTTATGGAAAATAATTTCGCCTAATTCTGGGTGGCTAAAAAGATAAGGCGTCGATTGATCTACGTTTACCATCAAAGGAAGTTGTTACCAACTCAAAAAAACGCAAAAATTAGTAAGAAAAAAGCCAACCTTCGCCATATTTTTGACTCAACAATATCAATTGTTTTTCTGCCTCATACTGACTTGTACTTTTGTATAGTACTACGGTATACTTCTTATCATTGTCAGTTGTAACAACAATTTCTGGCTGTAATCCCCAACCATTTAACACTATACTAAACGCCTTTGCATCATCTAAGGATGGAAAGGCAGAAATCGCAACATAAAATACTCCTCGTTGTAATCCTGAAATCTTAGGTACATAAGGAGCAAAAGCAGTTGTGGAAGATTGAGATTCTCCATAAAGCATTTGCGACAACTCTTCACTAAACCATAAAGCTGCTGCAATAATTCCTGAAACAGTAAAAATGCAGAAAATCCACAGCAAACCCTTATTGGATTTTCGCCTTGGCATAACAGGGGGAGGAGGTACATTTTCTCTTGGTACTCGAGGTGCATTATGAAGTGCTTGCAACTTTAAATCATGTATTCTTTTTGCCTCACGACGCATCTCGTCATCTGTATCTTCATCAGCGGTCAAAGGGATTGCTTCTCTACGATCTTTAAGTGTCTTCATCCAATTTTCAACAGACTGTTTCGCAGCATCTAACTCTCGTCCCTTTTGTTCAACCAATCCAATTGGGGTATACACGCCAACTTGCGATGCAGTAGGATCTACAAATGCTCGTTTTGGAGCAATACTCTCAATCGGTTGATATTGCTTTTTCACCGCAGCGTCTGAAATTAATTCTTGATGTTTTTGTTGCGCCTGAAACTCATCAGCAGCTCGCATAAATTGGATAAGCCCATGCGCATCTTCATAAAAAAAACCCATGCGGCTGATGTAGTAAATTTTCTTTTCAGAGATATTTTTTTTTATGTCAGCAACAAATTGCGAAACTCTTTCTGAGGCTAATTCTTTTGTCAAATTTTCTTTTTTGGCAACATAATCTTCTAAAAGGCTATCATTATATCGTAAAAAAGGGCTAAAGGTAGTTTTATCAAGGGTTTTATAGCGAGTTAAAAAAGCTCCAAGACCAGGAATAATAACCCTCGGATTTTCCTGTACAAATTCAGCTAAATAACTATTTATCATGCAATTAAAACTTTTACACCTAAATTTCAACGCCCAAAGGTAACAAAAACCTTATTGTAAAACAAACAAAAGGCAATAATCCACAAAAGCAGTTAATATATAGGGGCAGAATATTGCCTGAAAGCAAAAGTTGCTTGAGTAAAATCTATAAAGTGAGCTGTCCTCTCAATTTGAACATAAACAAATCAATTTAATGTGGAAGGCAGTGCGGTAACTTTGAAGGGATTTATTGGCATACTTAGAAAAGGGAAGTACACAATACATTATGAAAAGAAAAACAACGATCAAAAATTTAGCCACAAAGCATCACGCTATCCATGGACTAAAAGTAAGATGAGATAAGGATATAAGAAAATCCATATACAACTACTTTTAAGCCAATATTAGTGCTTACTTGTGAACAATGCTCTTATGTAATAGAAAACTTTTTTAGCATACCTAAGTTAGAACTCCTATATTTGCGGCATCTTAAAAACGCCTCTCGATTTTTCGAGACAAATAAAGCAGTATATCCACTATTATAATCATATCAACGAAATGAGAACGATATAATACAAAAAATTATTTGTACTGAACGTTTTGGGAACGTACAGTACAACACTCATAAAACAAAACACCTTATAACGTAGCAGTAATCAACAAAAACGCTTTCGAGGCATTAAATTGGTATAGATATGACATTTTCAAACATTTTTCAACTATCATTTTTCGCACTATTAATTGCAACAAGCACTCTATCATGTACGCATACACAGCGCAAAGGCAATAATGTTGCATTGGGAAACTTTTATAACCCTCGCTACGCTACAGGTTTTTGCATTGATAGTTTGAATGGAATGAAAGTGCTACAAATTTTAACTGCATTTGAACAAAAAAAAATAGTGCGCCACAGCTATCACTTAGATAAAAAAGCCTGTCGTATTATATGCCTATCAACCACTCATATTGCAATGTTGAAAGGTATTGAACATGAGGATAAAATTGTAGGAGTAACAAATGCAAAACTCGTGTATGATTCAATATTTGTTGCCAGTTGCTCATCAGGAAAAGTTGTTGATATTGGCTCTGACGGGATTCTTAACATTGAAAAAATTTGCAGTTTACAACCTGATTTAATTTTGGCTTATGATATTGCAGGAGAACTTAGTGGGACAATGCAAAAACTCGCAGAATTAAAGATCCCTATAATGTACATTGGAGAGTACTCCGAAAAACACCCGCTTGGAAAAGTGGAGTGGATTGTAGCTCTTGCAGCATTATTTGGTAGTGAGGACAAGTCAATTGCCATTTTTAATGAGATTGAAAAGGCTTACACAAACGTCAAAAAACTTGCAACTCAAGCCAATGAAAATGCAAAGGTTCTACTCAATGCACCTTGGAGCAATGCTTGGTTTTTACCTGGACAACAAAGTTACATGAACACTTTTTTACTTGATGCAAAAGGAGAAAGTGTAGTGCCTCTAGTGAATCAGAGTGAGAGTTATCCTTTTGACCTTGAATATATTTTTGGCTTTGGAAGACAGGCAGAGGTTTGGCTAAATCCAGGGCAAGCACAATCTGTAAAAGAATTAGACGCTATGCACCCACTTATCCCAAAAATGCAAAACTGTACAAAAACTCGCATCTACAATAACAACAAACGCATGAACATCAACGGGGGCAATGATTTTTTTGAATCAGGCGTAATCAACCCTCATCTTATTTTAAAGGACTTAATTGCAATTTTGCACCCTACCCTTTTACCCAACCACTCACTTGTGTATTATCAGCAGTTAAAATAATTGCTCTTTTTGCAACTTGTGCTTTTAGTTATACCTTTGTGCCACACAGGCACATTTTTGTGTAAATGCTCAAAAAAACCATTATCGCATCATACCTTTTAACCCAAATATCGCTTCATTGTGTAGCGCAGATTGGTGGGCAAAGCACGTATAATTTCCTCAAAGTTAACTCCTCACCAAAACTTGCTGCAATGGGTGGAGTAATTGAAGTGCCAATTTATAATGATGTCGGCATGATTGCCTACAACCCAACACTACTCGACAGCAGTTTACATCAGCAAATTGGGGTAAATTATCTACACTACCCTGGCAATATTTCACACACAGCAGTAAACGGAGCATTATGTCACAAGTATGGAACATTTGGCATAAGTTTCATTAGTTTCAACTATGGAGTAATGGAACATTTTGATGAAATAGGCACACATTTAGGGCAATTTAACGCCAATGAGTTTGCAATAAGTGCACACTACTCTCACACCCTTTGGCGCAACATAAGTACAAGCCTAAGTTTGAGCAGTATTATATCACAATTGGAACGTTACAAATCATATGGGCTAGCAATAAATTTAGGAGTACGCTACACCAGTAGTAACAAACTGTTTAGCACTTCATTACTTTTAAAAAATATTGGCAGCCAATTAAAACCCTACACTGAGGACAATTATGAATCACTGCCCTTTGAAGTACAATGGGGATTTTCTCATAAATTTGAGAATGCTCCACTTGGCATATCACTAAGTTTAACCGATCTGCAAAACTTCAAACTCTACAATAATACAAAAACAAATACATCCGTAGATGATCAAGCCGAACTATGGTTTATGCGCGCAGGAAAGGAGTTTTTAAGCCACGTAAACATTGGAGTTTCAATTATCCCAACAAAATACCTCTCTATTATGGGCGGCTATAATTTTCGTCGACAAAATGAACTATCTGTGGGAGACAAATTAGGAGGAGCAGGATTTTCTCTAGGATTTGCATTACATTTACGGCAAATTGAACTTAGTTATGGTTTAGCGATGTATCATGTTTCTGCCAATAGCCACCATATTGGACTTATCATTAAATTATACAATTCATAACATATCTCATTCCATGAAACAAGATATTATTATTGCCATTGATGGGTATTCTGCCTGCGGAAAAAGCACTTTTGCCAAAGCTATTGCCAAGCGATTAGGCTACCGATTTATTGACACAGGTGCAATGTATCGCTCTGTAACCCTGTATGCATTAGAACATCAAATCATTCGCCCAGACGACTCGATTGACAAGGAAGCACTTATTATGGCACTCCCAAAAATTAACATTCAACTTAACTACAATAAGAAAACAGAAAGAACAGAAACCTTTTTGAACAAAAAAAATGTAGAAGAGGAGATACGCCTTGCACTCGTGTCAAAATATGTAAGCCGTATTGCTGAAATAGCAGAAGTGCGAAAACGCATGGTTGCACTACAACAAGAAATGGGAAAAAGTAAATGTATCGTTATGGACGGTAGAGATATTGGCACGGCGGTTTTTCCAAACGCAGACCTCAAGATTTTCATGACTGCTAATTCCGAGATACGCACTCAAAGACGATATGATGAAATGCTAAAAAAAGGAAAAAAAATCTCTTTTGAAGAAATTCGGAAAAATTTACAAGAGCGCGACCATATTGACGAGAATCGTAGTAACAGTCCTCTATCAAAAGCAAAAGATGCTTTTTTGCTAGACAATAGCAATATGAGTCTGGAGCAACAAATGGAGTGGATAATGAACTTAATATAAAACTGCAAATACTAAAATTGTATTTGAAATCTAGCAATATACTGCTCTAAAAAGATAGGACTTACTCCTTTTAGACTCTGAAAGGATTGAGGTGTTAAGTTCCCTTTAATATCTATACAGTAAAAAACTCCCGTAGGTTCAACAAGAAACATCAATAAATTAGCAATTACAGAGGTCTGCTTGTTTTTCCACGAATACAAATATAAGGAATACTCTTGCTGATATACAGGAGAGTGAACGGTGTATATGCGCTCCTCTGCTCGCCGCATTAACTCCTCAAGAACTTCTTGATTGGGGATACTGTAAATTTGCAGTTTACAAACATGACCGAGAAAAACCTTTAAGGCAGCTTCTTGTGGTACCTCATCATCTAAAAAGGGAGTCATCAAACCTGTATTAAGAGTAATGCTCTTTTCACGCACTCCAAGACGCAGAAACTCTTTTTGAATACTCAAATCTGAGCCTTGAGGGGCTCCACAGGAAAATGCTAAGGACAATAAAAAAAAAAGAAAATTCCTCAAAGCAATTTTAAATTTGATTCCAACAAATATACAAAAATACATTTGTAGCACACGTAAGCACCATATAGTGCTTAACTAAATTTACCACCCATTTCAAAACAAGCACAAACTGAATAGAAATAGAAGTTTGTACAAAACTGTTCATAAATTCTACGGCAAAAAAAACTCTTCAAAAAGAAACTTTGTTGTAGTTTTGCAGAATAGGAAGAAGTCAGTTACTCACAATACAAGTCCCAATATTTCAAACAACTATGTTCGCACATCTCCATGTACACACCGAATACTCCACCTTGGATGGAGCATCTAAAATTAGCCACTTAGTAAAAAAAGCAGTAGAAGACGGAATGCCTGCAATTGCAATTACCGATCATGGCAATATGTTCGGAGTAAAAGATTTCTTTGATTGCATATCAAAAACAAATGGAAAAGATACACCAAAAATAAAACCAATTATTGGCTGTGAAGTCTATGTGGCAGAAAACTCTCGCTTTGATAAAAATGGCAAGACTGATGCAAGTGGCTATCACTTAATTCTATTGGCAAAAAACAAAATAGGATACCATAATTTGACAAAACTGGTATCACTTGGGCACCTTGATGGGATGTATTACAAGCCTCGCATTGACAAAGAAATATTAACGAAATATAAAGAAGGACTTATCGTATCATCAGCCTGCTTAGCAGGAGAAATTCCGTACAATATCAATCGAGGTAATCTGCAAAAGGCAGAAGAGGTAATATTGTGGTACAAAAACTTATTTGCTGATGATTTCTACATAGAAATCCAACGCCACAAAGCTACTGACCCCGACGCTGCACAAGACACCTACCCTACACAACAAGCGGTTAATGAGCAAATTATTCCCCTTGCAAGAAAGCATAACATCAAAGTCATTGCAACTAATGATGTACATTTTGTAAACGAGGACGAGGCTTTAGCACATGACCGACTATTATGCGTGAGTACCAATAGCGATGTCAACAATCCCACTCGTATGCGTTACTCTCGACAAGAGTGGTTCAAGACTACGGCTGAAATGCAAGCGATTTTTGCAGACATTCCAGAGGCAATTAGTAATACGCTTGAGATTGCAGAAAAGGTCGAGTTCTATGACATCAACAGTAAACCACTGATGCCCGACTTTACGCTACCCAAAGGTTTTGAAAACGAGGGAGATTACTTGTGCCACTTGACTTACAACGGTAGCGAAGACGGCATGATTCCTGGAGTAAAAATCCGTTACCCTGAACTTACTGATGAAATTAAGGAGCGGATAGACTTTGAGTTAGACACGATGATTAACATGGGTTTCCCTGGGTATTTTTTAATCGTACAAGACTTCATTGCAGCAGCTCGCAGAATGGGCGTTTCTGTAGGGCCTGGAAGAGGGTCGGCAGCAGGCTCTGTAGTAGCTTACTGCCTTCGCATTACAGACATTGACCCCTTAAAATACGGTTTGCTTTTCGAGCGTTTTTTGAACCCCGACCGTATATCAATGCCCGATATTGATATTGACTTTGATGACAATGGTCGAGGAAAAGTGCTACAATATGTTACCGAGAAATATGGCAAGGAAAAGGTTGCACAAATTGTTACATTCACAACAATGGCAGCAAAGTCAGCCTTAAAAGACATCGCAAGAGTAGAGCAATTGCCACTATCTGAAAGCACTCGCTTAACCAAATTGATTGACCAACTTGAGAAAGATGACATAGACAAGGCAACAAAAACAAATACAGTAATAAAAAAAGCCATTGAGAAAATTCCAGAAATGAGAGCCGCAGCAGAATCTCCCGATAAGATTTTGCACGAAACGATGGAGTTTGCTCAAAAACTTGAAGGCACTGTGCGCAACGTAGGAGTACACGCTTGCGGAGTGATTATTGGATCTGATGATTTGAAAAACATTGTCCCCATAAGCATCGCAAAAGATAAAGAAACGGGAGAAAACATTGCAGTTGTACAATATGAGGGTTCAAAAATTGAAGACGTTGGACTTATCAAGATGGATTTTTTGGGTCTCAAAACACTATCTATCTTAAACGAAGCAGTAAATAATATTGAGCACACGCACAACATTAAACTTGACTTAACCAAAATTCCAATAGACGACAAATCCACCTACGATATGTTTAGTAGAGGTGACACGGTAGGGATATTTCAGTTTGAAAGTGATGGTATGCGCAAGCACCTTCGCGACCTACGCCCCTCTGTTTTTGAAGACTTAATTGCAATGAACGCCCTATATCGTCCAGGTCCAATGCAGTATATTCCCGACTACATTGACCGCAAACATGGACGCAAAAAAGTAGAGTATGACATCCCCGAAATGGAAAATATCCTGAAAGAGACTTACGGGATTACCGCCTATCAAGAGCAGGTGATGCTTTTGTCACGCACACTAGCGAACTTTACACGAGGAGAAAGTGATGAATTGCGTAAGGCGATGGGAAAAAAAATTAGAGAAAAGCTTTTGGCATTAAAGCCCAAATTTATTGCAGGCTGTAAAGCCAATAATCATGACGAAAAAAAGGTTGAAAAAATTTGGAGCGACTGGGAAGAGTTTGCCAACTATGCCTTTAACAAATCACACTCTGCCTGCTACGCTTGGATAGCCTACCAAACTGGCTACATCAAGGCAAACTATCTGCCTGAATACATGGCAGCCTTACTAAGTTGCAACATCTCAAGCATGGTGGAGATTTCAAAATTTATGGACGAGTGTAGGCGACTAAATATTGAAGTACTTACACCTGATGTAAATGAGAGCAACATTACCTTTTCAGTAAATAAAGAAGGAAATATTCGCTTTGGACTCGGTGCCATAAAGGGAGTTGGAGAGGCTGCGGCAAACGACATTGTTAAAGAACGCAGAGAGAATGGAGCATTCAAAGATGTTTTCGATTTTTTTGAGCGAGTTAATCTACAATCAGTAAACAAGCGCATGCTTGAATCTCTATTTGGTTCAGGAGCCTTTGACGCTTTTAAAATTCCTCGTGAAGCATATATGCTACCTAACCGAGAGGGAGTGCCATTTATTGAAGTCCTTACACGTTATGGCTTGCGTATGCAAACCGAGAAAAACTCATCTCAACAATCGCTTTTTGGAGACGCCACTGATGCTGAAATGATACAACGCCCAAATGTACCTGAACTACCCAGCGAACCTAATTCTTTAGAAAGATTAAAACTTGAAAAAGAATTGGTTGGAGTATATTTGTCAGGACACCCACTCGACCAATATAAATCCATTCAAGCAAGTATGGTAAATCATTCGTTAAGTGATTTGAATAACTTACCACCACTTGAAAATAAGAACATTACGCTAATGGGCATGGTAGTTGGAGGCGTTGAGCGCATCACAAAAAGTGGTGATTTATTTAGCGAGTTAACCTTAGAGGATTATACTGGAACCTATAAGTTTGTATTTTTCAAAAAAGACCACTTAAAGTTTGGAGCCTTTGCACAAGTTGGGCTTTCAATTTTGGTAAAAGGGATTGTACGAGAACCTCGCTACAAAAAACAAGATAACTCTAATAGTCCTAAATTATTGAGATTTGAAGTAAGCTCCATTGAGTTGTTAAGCGAGGTGCGTGATAATATAAAGAACATTACCATTACCCTCCCTATTAACGAAAAAGACTCAAACTTTTGCAAGGAGTTAATAACACATATTCACAACTGCGAAAGAGGCGACACCAAAGTTACAATCAACGTAATAAATACCGCATCAAAAGTTTCATGCGAACTAAAAACTCGCTCCTTAAGCATTGCTCTAAATAGTCAATTAGAACATTTTCTTAGAGAACATAATGTAACGTTTAAGATAGGATAAAATTTCTCATTAAGCCGACATATAAATGAGGAAAGCCTACTTAGGCTTATCACATTTTTTTCTACCCTTTTTCTTATCTTTGTTTCGTTTTTTTAATAACAAATTGCACAGCAAATTATGAAAATTGCAATGATAGGCACAGGTTATGTTGGCTTAGTCAGCGGCACCTGCTTTGCAGAAACAGGCGTTGACGTAACTTGTGTTGATGTTAGTCAACAAAAAATTGCAGCACTCAATGCTGGAAAAATCCCCATTTGGGAACCTGGCTTACAAGAACTTGTAACTCGCAATATACAAAAAGGCAATCTACACTTTACAACCTCCTTAAAAGATAGTTTGCAAGATACAGATGTAGCACTTATTGCAGTGGGAACACCTCCAGGAGAAGACGGAAGTGCTGACCTACAATATGTTCTACAGGTAGCCTCAGATATTGGTCGCCACATCAATCGCTATATGGTAGTGGTTACTAAAAGCACTGTACCTGTCGGCACATCGCATAAGATAAAAGCAGCCATTCAAACTGAGATTGACAAACGTGGCATTGACATTAAATTTGACGTTGCCTCAAACCCTGAATTTTTGAAAGAGGGCAATGCCATTGATGACTTTCTAAAACCCGACCGCATTGTGGTAGGCGTAGAAAACGCTGAGGCGCAAGCTGTAATGGAGCGTCTGTACAAACCATTCTTGCTCAATGGGCACCCCATTATCTTTATGGACATTACCTCTGCAGAACTTACAAAGTACGCTGCAAATGCAATGCTAGCAACCAAAATCAGTTTCATCAATGACATTGCCACAATGTGCGAGTTGGTGGGAGCAGATGTTACCGCCGTGCGCAAAGGTATTGGTAGTGATGCACGTATTGGCAACAAATTTATTTATGCAGGGGCAGGCTATGGCGGGAGTTGCTTCCCAAAAGATGTAAAAGCAATCATAAAAACGGCCTCAGAATACGGACACTCTTTGGAAATTCTACAATCTGTAGAACGAGTAAATGACCGTCAGAAAGAAATCTTGTATAAAAAAATACATAAATATTTTGACGGAAAATTGCAAGGACTTCGCATCGCCATTTGGGGATTAGCCTTTAAACCAAACACCGATGATATGCGTGAAGCGCCATCACTAACTGTCATTGAGCATTTACTCAAGGCAGGTGCAAGCGTAATTGCTTATGACCCTGTGGCAGTAGACGAAGCAAAAAAACTCTTACCAAGCAAAGTAGTTTACGCTACTAATGCTTACAATGCACTGAAGGGAGTTGATGCCTTAGTGCTACTTACAGAATGGTCAGAATTTAGAGTATTTGACTATGTGCGAGCAAAAAAAATGATGCAGCAAAAGATTGTTTTTGATGGGCGAAATATTTATGACACAACGGAAATGCACGAAAATGGGTTTGTGTATGAAGGAATTGGGCGAAAAAAACTTGTATAACAACCACATTTATCAATGAAGAGAATTTTAATTACAGGAGGGGCAGGTTTTGTAGGCTCTCATTTATGCGAGCGATTATTAAACGAAGGAAATGATATAATATGTCTAGACAACTACTTTACAGGAGCAAAAGAAAATGTTGCTCACCTATTAAATCATCCCTATTTTGAATTAGTAAGGCACGATGTTATTTCGCCATTTTATGCAGAGGTTGATGAAATTTACAATCTTGCCTGTCCAGCATCACCCGTACACTATCAATACAATCCGATAAAAACAATCAAGACCTCTGTAATGGGAGCGATTAACTTATTGGGACTAGCAAAACGTGTAAAATGTAAAATTCTACAAGCATCTACCAGTGAAGTATATGGCGACCCAAGCTTACATCCTCAGCCAGAAACGTATTGGGGAAATGTTAATCCCATTGGCACTCGCTCCTGCTACGACGAAGGGAAACGATGTGCAGAAACATTATTTATGGATTATCATCGACAAAACAATGTTCGCATAAAGATTGTTCGCATTTTCAATACCTATGGACCACGAATGCACCCCAATGATGGACGAGTAGTCTCAAACTTTATTGTACAAGCCTTGCGAGGTGAAGACATTACAATTTATGGAGATGGCACACAAACTCGCAGTTTTCAATACATTGACGATTTAGTTGAGGGAATGATACGCTTAATGGCAAGTTCTGATAAGATTACAGGTCCTATTAACATCGGCAATCCCAACGAGTTTACAATGATTGAGTTGGCGCAAAAAATACTACAAAAAACTAAGTCAAAGTCAAAGATTATATTCAAGCCGCTACCATCTGACGACCCCAAACAGCGTCAACCCGATATTACGAAGGCGTACGAACTACTTGACAAGTGGCAACCAACAACCCAACTTGACGAAGGTTTGCAAAAAACCATCACCTATTTTGCAAATAAAATCAACGAATGAGCAACACAAATTACAACATCTTAATTACAGGAGCGAATGGACAGTTGGGCAGTGCGCTAAAAAAGTGCACTATCAATAAGCCATCAAATGCCAATTTTCTGTTTACAGACCTTGCCGAACTTGACATTACCAAGCCTACTCAGCTTAACGATTATTGCACCAGCAACAAGGTGCAGTTTATTGTAAATTGTGCAGCCTACACTGCGGTTGATAAGGCTGAAAGTGATAAAGAAACTGCCTATTTACTCAATACAAAAGCAGTAGAAAACCTTGTAAGTGCAGCACAGAATAGCGGGGCATACTTTATCCATATATCAACCGACTATGTATTTGATGGAAAAAGTTATAAACCCTACACAGAAGATGACCCAGTTAATCCTCAATCAGTATATGGATTGAGTAAGTTACAAGGCGAACAAAAAGCCTTACACTACAAACAAAGTATGATTATACGCACTGCTTGGTTGTATTCAGAGTTTGGCGTAAATTTTGCAAAAACAATGCTACGCTTAGGCAAAGAAAAATCAGAATTAAATGTTGTTTTTGACCAAGTAGGCACGCCTACCAATGCAAATGATTTAGCCGCAGCCATAGTACAGATTATCGATAATGTGTATGATGAACCAAAAAAATTCTGTCAAGGAGTTTACCACTACAGCAATGAAGGCGTATGTAGTTGGTATGATTTTGCGACAGAAATTATGCACTTAGCAAAACTCCCTTGCAAGCTGCGTCCCATTGAGGGAGTAGAATATCCTACACCTGCACCTCGACCACATTACAGCGTACTAAACAAACGCAAGATAAAGAGCAAATACAAAATTGACATTCCGCACTGGCAAACAAGTTTAGCGAGTTGCATCAATATTTTACAAAACAATTAATTGAATTTACGATAACAAAAAAAAACAGCACAATTATGAATAATACAAATCACCTTGCTATGGAGCGAGCCAATGCGTGGCTTGCAGGAAGTTATGACGACGAAACTAAAGCACAAGTAAAAGAATTAATACAAACTAACGAGAAAGAATTGATAGAGAGTTTCTATCAAAACCTAGAGTTTGGAACAGGAGGCTTGCGAGGCATTATGGGGGTAGGCACCAATCGCATGAACAAATACACCGTAGGCATTGCAACACAAGGATTAGCCAATTATCTCACAAAAACCTTTGCACACCTACCACAAATTAAGGTAGCCATTGCTTATGACTGTCGTAACAATAGCCCTTTCTTTGCAAAGACAGTTGCTGAGATTTTTGCAGCAAATGGCTTTCATGTTTACTTTTTCGAATCATTACGTCCCACTCCAGAATTGAGTTTTGCAGTACGTCACTTTGGTTGTCAAGGTGGAGTTATGCTAACAGCATCACACAATCCAAAGGAGTACAATGGCTATAAAGCCTATTGGGACGATGGCGCACAAGTACTTGCTCCAC
Organism: Bacteroidales bacterium; assembly: GCA_051658505.1. GTDB lineage: Bacteria > Bacteroidota > Bacteroidia > Bacteroidales > UBA932 > JAITMY01. The sequence goes on from JBOFMS010000002.1 coordinate 31,988, forward strand.
ACGATGAAAATATCATTGCAGAAGTAAATAAGATTACCGACCCTTCACAAGTAAAATTTTCTGGAGGAACAGGAACGATTGAAACCATTGGCAAAGAAGTTGATGAAATATACATCAACGCCATTAAAGGGCTAATATGCCTCTCGCCCGAAGCAATTGAAAAGCACAAGGACATTAAAATCGTCTACACCCCATTACATGGTTGTGGAGTACATCTTGTACCCGAGATGCTCAAACGAATGGGCTTTACCAATCTTATTCATGTACCAGAACAAGATATAAATGACGGCAACTTCCCTACTGTTACATCTCCCAATCCCGAAGAGCCAAGCGCACTTAAAATGGCAGTAGACAAAGCCATTGCCAACAATGCCGAAATGGTAATGGCAACCGATCCAGATGCAGACCGCATTGCTCTTGCTGTACGCAATAAAAACGGAGAATTTGTTCTACTTAATGGCAATCAAACTAATTCAATTTTCACTTACTATTTACTTTGTCGTTGGAAGGACTTAGGTAAATTAAATGGAAACGCCTTTACGGTTAAGACCATTGTTTCAAGTGAGCTTATTGCTCGTATTGCAGAGGGCTTTGGCGTAGACTACTATAATTGTTATACAGGCTTCAAATACATTGCTGAAGTTGTACGAGAACTCGAAGGGAAGAAAGAGTATATCGGAGGTGGCGAAGAAAGTTTTGGTTTTAATGTAGGCACTTTAGTACGAGACAAAGACGCTGTAGTATGTGCAGCATTAGCAGCCGAGATTGCGGCTTGGGCTAGAGAGCAAGGTTTAAGTATGCTTGACTTACTGTATCACATTTACGAAAAATTCGGCTACTACAAAGACAAGCAAATTGCTATCACAAAGAAAGGAAAAGAAGGCTTAGAGCAGATTCAGCAAATGATGATTGACTTTCGCACAAATCCGCCAAAGACATTAGCAGGCTCTAGCGTGAAAGAGATATACGATTACAAGACACTTGAAATACTTAATGTAAAAACTGCCGAGAAACAAAAAATCAAGCAAAAAAGCAGTTCAAATGTACTACAATGGCTTACTGAAGATGGAACAATGATTTCTGTACGTCCATCAGGAACAGAACCTAAAATCAAGTTCTATTTTAGTGTGTGTGCAAAATTAAATTCCATTGCAGAAGTAGAGCAAGTTTCTACTATTTTGGACAAAAAATTTGACGACTTAGCCAAAGACCTCAAACTAGTATAAGTTTTCTATTTTTGAAACTCCTCACCTTACTTGGACCTACTGCCGTTGGTAAAACTAGCCTTGCAGCCCAGCTTGCTGCAAGGCTTAACGGGGAAATTATTTCTGCCGACTCTCGCCAAGTCTATCGGGGCATGGATATTGGGACAGGAAAAGACTTACAAGACTACATTGTAAATACTCAAGCCATACCTTATCACTTGATTGACATTGTAGATGCAGGCTACAAGTACAGTGTTTACGAATATCAGCAAGATTTCAAGGAAGTATTTTCAGCCATTTGCAAACGAAAAAAAACACCTATTTTATGTGGTGGAAGTGGCATGTATATTGAAGCAGTAGTAGAAAACTATAACTTACCCGAAGTTCCGCCAAATATTTCCCTTCGCGCCGAATTAGAGCAACTATCAACCTCTAATTTAATTGAACAATTAAAAGACTTAAAGTCCTTACATAACGTTTCTGATTTAGATTCTCGCAAACGTATAATTCGAGCCATTGAAGTAGCAAAAGCGATACAGAATACCGAAGAAACGCCTTCACAAGCAAAACTACAAAATGTATATATTGGCTTGTACCTCGAACGAGGCGAACGCCGAAATCGCATTACAGAGCGACTACACGCACGTTTACGAGACGGAATGCTTGAAGAAGTACAAACACTACTCAATAGCGGCATTAAAGCAAGTAACTTGGAGTATTATGGATTAGAGTACAAGTTTATCACCGCACATCTTACAGGAAAGTTATCATACTCCGATATGGTATCACAACTCAATGTAGCCATTCATCAATTTGCAAAACGACAAATGACGTGGTTCAGACGAGTTGAGCGCAAAGGCAGCAAAATTCATTGGATAGATGCACTTTTGCCTATGGAGCAAAAGTTAGAGCAAGCGAGCAATATCTACTTAAATACTTGAAGTTTATTAAGTGCACGTTGATACTCTCTTGCATTTTTGAGATGCAGCGAATAACTTTTTGCAAAACTATGATAACCTGAAAAATCAGGATTAGCACAGAAATACAAATAATTATGTTTCTCGAAATTAAGCACCGCATCAATTGCGGTAATAGGAGGCACACAAATCGGACCTGGAGGCAAACCCTTCATTATATAAGTATTGTAAGGCGATTGACACTTTGTATGTTTTATTAAAATACGGCGTATTGAGAAATCCCCAGTTGCATAACGCACCGTAGGGTCTGCTTGCAAAAGCATATTTGCTTTTAGGCGATTAACATACACCCCTGCCACCCTTGCCATTTCATCAGTTTTTGCGGTTTCCTCCGACACAATAGAGGCAAGAACAACCGCCTCTGTAGGCGACAAACCACTACGCTGTAGTTTAGCAGAGCGTTTTTTAGCATTCCAAAAAGCATTCCACTCTTTATTCATACGCATCATTAAGCTACCAAGACTAATATTCCAATACACTTGATAGGTATTTGACAAAAACATACTACTAAAATTATCTACCGTAAAACCGTACTCCTTTGCCAAATCTACATCTTGTAAAGCCATAAGAAGACTTGCAGAATCAACTTCTATTTGCTTTGCAATCAATGCCGCTAATTGTTGTGGAGTGCGCACATTCCCGATTTGGAGATTTACAGGGCTTTGCAAATTCGCTGCCAAGATACGCACCAATTGTTTGTTACCCATTTCAGGCATAATTTTATATCTACCTGAATAGATTTTCTTACCATAATTTAGCCATTCCATTGCCTTGATAAGGCTTTTCATATCCTCTACATACTTACTATTATAAAGTATATGTATTACATCTCGTTTTGAGGCACCTGTAGGTATATGTAGATACGCTCCCTTTTTTGGCACTTTTACATTGGGACTATAAAGCGTTTCATAGCCATAATACAAAACACCCATTCCTAATCCCAACATTAGTGCAAAAAGAAATAGAAGATATTTTTTCATTCTACGGAAGATATTAAATCAAATTATTCGGCATTCAAGTTATGCAAATTACGAGGGCGCAAATTTAGTCCAATTTTACCTATCTACAAATTATTTATTAACTTTGACCGCCCTCAACAGCCCCTTAATTTGCCTATAATAATCAAGATGAAACGTAAAGACATAAACATCTCCGTAGAACTTTATGCAACAACCAGCGAGCTCTCTGAAATAGAATGCTCTTTGGTAGAAAAAGCAAAAGAAGCGACACAAAATGCCTATGCACCCTACTCACAATTTTTGGTAGGAGCAGCAGTACTACTTGACAATGGGGAGATTATATTAGGTAATAATCAAGAAAACATAGCTTATCCTTCAGGTTTGTGTGCTGAAAGAACAGCCTTATTTTATGCAGGCGCAAAATACCCTAACACTGCGGTAAAGGCAATTGCCATTGCAGCACAAACACAAGGAAAATTTGTAACAAATCCTATTCCTCCCTGTGGAGCCTGTAGGCAAGTAATGGCAGAATGCGAATTACGTGCAAAGTCACCCATTCGAGTACTTATGGCAAGCCAAGAGCAAGTTATTGCAGTTCACTCTGTAGCAAGTTTACTGCCCTTATCCTTCGACCTAAGTTCTATGCAATCTTAATAATAAACAAATAAAAAAGGACACTACAGTAATGTAGAGTCCTTTTTTATTAGGCAATAAATTCTCGTAATTTAAGGCGAAGTTTTATAGTAAAAACTGCAAATCATCACCGGGCTTTACCTCGATGGGAGCAGTTCCATTCTTAAAAACACGCATACTATACTTTCCCTCCAGTTTAAGTTTAGCATTCTCTACCCTTAACATACAGCTCTCGCGCAAGCCCACAACATAAGCTTGAGGATTTGCAGCAATATACTCTTCAATACGTTGTTCTCGTGTTTCTCCTGCATGCCCCTCTGGATGTGCATCGAGGTAGTGAGGATTGATTTGAAATGGCACCAAATTAAATGCCTCAAAACTCTTTGGTTCTACAATTGGCATATCATTTGTGGTACAAATAGTTGGTGTAGCCACATTACTGCCTGCACTCCAACCCACATAAGGCGTGCCTTTAAGTACCTTTTGGCGCACAGCCTCTATCAAGTTCAAATCTTGAATACTTTTAAGTAAGTGAAAAGTATTACCACCGCCAACAATAATAGCTTCAGCATCTTCTACAGCTTGTTTAGCCTTACTACATTGGTGTGCGCTAAGCACCTTAATTCCCAAGGGCGACAATTTAGATTGCACCCTTTCAGCATACTCATCATAACTAAATGTAACAGCAGCATAAGGAATAAACAATGCACTATTTGCGCCATGCGATTTCAAAAAATCCGCGATTATTTGTTTGCTATAGCCTAAATATTCCTCTCCTGCATTAGTGGAGTTGCTAATAAGCAATAAGTTGGTTGATGTATTCATAAGTAAAAGATTATAAATGATTGCGAGCAAAGATAGGGATAATTTTAAGACGCTTACACGCAATTACTCCTACCCTACCACCACCCCACTACCACCGTCATTGCGGGCTTGACCCGCAATCTCCTATTTATAGGTAATACACTTTCCCTTACGGGGATAATACACACAGTGCTTTGTGGCAAGGGATAAAGCACAAGCAAGCGCATGAGGCTTATGGGCAAGGGCTCTCTGTGGTGGGGGATTGCGGGTCGAGCCCGCAATGACGAACCAAAAAGGGAGAGGGGTATTGCATAGCAAACGTACGGCTCTCCTTCCACGTCATACCGTGCTACGACACGGTATCCCCTATTTATCGGCACTGCCCTTGCCTCACTATGGAAAAAGTGGGGGATACGCCATAGTGAACGCCCCACCCTTTACCACCGCCCACCTACCACCTGCGCTTAACTACCTACCACCCTCCGACATGGGAAAAGGAACAAAAAAATGCAGCGAAGGAGGCATAAAAATTCTTACTGAATGAGTGAGGAACGAGCGAGATTAAGAATTTTAGACCTCCAAGCAATATTTTTTTAGAACCTTTTCCAAAGTCTTGACCTTTTTTGTTTCGTTTTTTG
>JBOFMS010000003.1:0-6002 GCA_051658505.1 Bacteroidales bacterium
GGGTTCCACTTCTTCCCATACCGAACAGGCTTGTTAAGCCCACCAGCGCCGATGGTACTGCGAAAGCGGGAGAGTAGGTCGCCGCCTAACTACAGAGAGGGTTCATTAGAAATAATGAACCCTCTTCTTTTTTTTGAAACTCCTTTCTTTCATTAACTATAAATAATATGAGTTATTAAATTCCCTTTATCAATAAAAATAATATAAAAAAATACTAAATAATTCAGATTAAGAAATTGTTCTCTTTATGAAACTGTATCTATTTGTTTATAAAAAAGGCCCAATAGCAGAGTAATTACTATCTTTATCGCTTAAATTTTTTCTCATTGATAATGAACGCTCCCTTATTGCCATCAAAATTGCTTGAATATGCTGTCCGTGAAATGTCTCAATTACCAGGTATTGGGAGAAAAACAGCACTGCGATTAGTATTACATTTGCTAAAACAGCCTCTGCAAAATGTAGAACAATTCTCAAATGCTTTCTCTACACTTCGTCGAGAGGTAAAAATGTGCAAGCAATGTTGTAATATATCTGATATTGATATTTGTGAAATTTGTGCGGATCCTCGCCGTAATCAAAGTGTGATTTGTGTTGTTGAAAGCATTAAAGATGTTATCTCTATAGAGGCTACTGAGCAATTTGCTGGTACTTATCATGTTTTAGGAGGAATTATATCTCCAATCAATGGGATTGCTCCAATTGATTTGAATATTGACACTTTAGTTCAGCGTGTAATAGTAGGTAACATTAATGAGGTAATTGTTGCACTTACTACTACAATGGAGGGAGAAACCACTGCTTATTATTTGTATAAAAAATTAAGTAGTTATAATATAATTGTCTCGGCACTTGCACGAGGAGTAGGCTTTGGAGATGAACTAGAATATACTGATGAACTAACACTTGGGCGATCAATTAAAAATCGCACGCCTTTTGAAAATACATTTGGGGCAGTGTAAATTTTATGCTATAATTGTAATTTAAATAAGCGTTAAAAAAGATTGTTGTAAAAAATCCTTTGTTTTTATTAACGGTGGTTAACTTCTTTGCCAGTGTTTAATTAGCAAATTTGTACATCTTTTGGTGTGTAGACTGCGCATTTTATTTTCGTATTAAAACAATAATAATTTATATATGGACACAACTGTAAATATTAAAGAACTTAACGAGCGTATTCAGCAAGAAGGAGCATTTATGGACATTCTGAATATGGAAATGTCAAAGGTCATTGTAGGACAAAAACATCTTACAGAATGTCTTTTAATCGGCTTACTTAGCAATGGGCACGTTTTGTTGGAGGGAGTGCCAGGACTTGCAAAAACACTTGCTATTAGTACACTATCTACTATAATTGATGCAAAGTTTAGCCGTATACAATTTACACCAGATCTACTCCCTGCTGATATCTTGGGGACATTAATTTATAGTCAAAAAACAGAGGAGTTTATTGTGAAAAAAGGTCCTGTTTTTTCTAATTTCATTTTGGCGGATGAGATTAACCGATCGCCAGCAAAGGTACAAAGTGCTTTACTTGAGGCAATGCAGGAACGACAAATTACACTTGGAGACCAAACTTATAAATTGCCTGAACCGTTCTTGGTTATGGCTACACAAAACCCCTTAGAGCAAGAAGGAACTTATCCTTTACCTGAAGCACAGGTTGACCGATTTATGCTGAAAGTAGTAATTTCTTATCCAAAAAAAGAAGAAGAAAAGTTTATTATTCGTCAGAATGTAACTGGTGATTTTCCAAAAGCCAGTTGTGCTTTGAAGCCTGAGGATATTGTAAAGGCGCGTCATGTGGTGCGTGATGTCTATATGGATGAAAAAATTGAACGTTATATTGTTGATATTGTATATGCAACTCGTACTCCAGAGGATTATGGTTTGCAAAAACTTAAAAGTTTGATTAGTTATGGCGGTTCGCCTCGTGCAAGTATTAGCCTTTCACTTGCGGCTAAGGCTTATGCTTTTATCAAAAAACGTGGATATGTTATTCCTGAAGATGTACGTGCTGTAAGTTATGATGTGCTGCGCCATCGTATTGGATTGACTTATGAAGCAGAGGCTGATAGTGTAACAGCAGAAGATGTGATTACAGAGGTGTTAAATGCTGTTGAGGTTCCGTAGTTCTACTTTCTTGTTGACATTTGCTTTAAAAGATATATTTTGTTTAATTCAAGAGTAAAATGCTTTTTATTTGTAGATAGTAAATGTGAATTTACAAAGCGAAATGAAGTATTGGAGGAGTTGCAGCAAAGTACAAGTAGTCTGTATCATCATAGGAGTTTTCTCTTTTTTTGAACTTAATTTTGGACTAACCTTTCTTTTGATGTGAAATGTAGCCGTTAATGATATAAATGAAACATTGAGATTTCTTTTTCTGAAGGCAAAAAAAGTTTAGTTTAGAAAAGGAGTTTTTACTAAGTTTTTGGTGTTGCCTGATGGAATAATAGTTAAACATTTTGGTGTGATTGTGAAACCAGAGAAAAAATATTCAACAACTCATTGTTGTAATGTAATTTCGTTTTTTGAAGATAAAGAGTAATTAAATGGATACAATTGAATTACTGAAAAGAGTTCGAAAGATAGAAATTAAATCACGAGGCTTGTCCAAGCAAATTTTTGCAGGAGAGTATCATAGTGCATTTAAGGGTAGGGGGATGGCTTTTAATGAAGTGCGAGAGTATCAATATGGAGATGAAGTGCGCAGCATTGATTGGAATGTCACTGCACGTCAAAACGCTCCATTTGTTAAGGTTTTTGAGGAGGAACGTGAACTTACAGTAATGCTCTTGATTGATGTAAGTGGATCTCGAATGTTTGGAACTACGGACAAAATTAAGAAGAATTTAATTACAGAATTGGCTGCAGTACTTTCGTTTTCCGCAGGTATGAATAATGATAAAGTTGGGGTTATCTTTTTTAGTGATAGAGTTGAAAAATTTATTCCGCCTAAAAAAGGAAGAATGCACATATTGCGCATTATTAGAGAATTGATTGATTTTGAACCAAAGAATACTAAAACGGATATTAGTGAGGCACTTCGCTTTTTGACCAATGGCATAAAAAAACGTAGTTCTGCCTTTATTCTGAGTGACCTGATGGATACGGAGGATAGTGGAGAACCGAGTTTTGAAACAGCCTTAAAGGTGGCTGCGAATAAGCACGATGTGGGTGTTTTGCGAATTTATGATCCTCGAGAAATGACAATGCCCAATGTGGGGGTGATAGACTTGGTTGATGCAGAAACTAATGCTTCTGTTAGAGTTAATACTTCACTAAAAAGGGTACGTACTCAATATGAAGAAAATTGGGCTGTAAATGAGAAGAAAGTCTTACAAATTCTATCAAAGTGCAAGGTGGACAATGTAAGTATATCAACAGCGAAGGACTATGTGAGGCCTCTAATCAACTTGTTTAAGCAAAGATAAAAGCCGATGAAGACTCTCCAGAGTATAGTTTTATATGTGTTATTTTTGATAAGCACCTCGCTCTCTTACGCACAAGAGGTTAGTATTGAACTCACTCTTGAGCGAGATAGTATTATTGTAGGAGACCAAGTGGATTTAACGATAAGTATTGCATACAGTAAATGGCTAAACCTTAACTTTCCTGCCTTTGGAGATACTTTGACTCCAGGTATTGAAATTGTTGCTCGTTCAACAATGGACACTCTTTTAAGCAAAAAAGAACATGATTTGGTAAATGTAATTTGCTCCTATACGCTAACCTCTTTTGATGGTGGTGTCATTTATTCTTTGCCCAAAATTCAAATGTTGCTTCAAAATGGTGAAACTGTGGATACATTTTCGTCAAATGAGGTGCAGTTGAAAGTTGCTTTTCCTCCAATGGATAGCACCTTCACCCCACATGACATTAAACTGCCATTAAACTACCCTATTACCTTTACAGAGGCTTTTCCATATGTTTTTGGAAGTTTACTTCTTATTGTTATCATTGTGTTTTTGTTTTACTATTTGCAGCAACGCAAAAAGAATCAACCCTTGTTTTTCAAACCAAAACCAAAAGAGGCAGCTCATATAATTGCTTTGCGTGAATTAGATCAGATAAAACGTGAACAGTTGTGGCAACAAGGTAAGGTAAAGGAATTTCACACTCGTTTGTCTGAGATTACAAGGAACTATTTGGAACAGCGCTATGCTGTACAAGCTATGGAGCAAACCTCTGAGGAAATACTTCGTGCACTAAAAACGGATAGTCTTTGTCATACCCAATGGATAGATAAATTAAGTGAAATCTTTGCAGTTTCGGACTTAGCGAAGTTTGCAAACTATGCGCCTCAATCAGATGAAAATGAACTGTGTTTTGCACGAGTGCATCAATTTGTTGAACAAACATTGCAAGAGGACACGTCTGTCAATGTCAAAGACTCTAACCAAAATAATCAATAATCCATGCACTATTTTGGCGATATAATATTAACACAACCAAGTTTTCTGTGGTTACTTCTTTTGTTGCCACTATTTGTACTTTGGTATATTTTTATTGAAAATAAAAGGAAATTGCGCTTGCAAATTTCAAGTATTCGAAATTTTCCACATGTGTCTCGTGATGCTTCGTACTATCTTCAACATTTACCTTTTGCCTTACGCTGTATTACCGCCTTGCTTATCATTATTGCATTGGCTCGTCCGCAGTCCTCTTCTAAAACAGAGAGTATTTATACCGAGGGAATTGATATTGTACTGGCATTGGATATTTCGAGTAGTATGTTGGCGCGAGACTTTAAGCCAGACCGCTTGCAAGCAGCTAAAGATATAGGTACGCAGTTTATTTCAGAGCGTCCGAATGACCGCATAGGTTTAGTGGTTTTTGCTGGTGAAAGTTTTACGCAATGTCCGCTTACAACCGATCGTATTACTTTGGTCAATTTGATGAAGGAAATTGAATGTGGAATGATTGAAGATGGAACTGCGATAGGTAATGGACTGGCAACCTCTGTGGCACGATTGAAAGATAGTAAATCGGTTAGTAGAGTTGTGATATTGCTGACAGATGGAGTAAATAATCGAGGAGAGGTTGCTCCACTTACTGCGGCTGAAATTGCAAAAACATACGGAATAAGAGTGTATACTATTGGAGTAGGAAGTGTAGGGACCGCTCCATATCCTGTGATGACACCATTTGGAGTTCAACTACAGCAAATGCCAGTAGAGATTGATGAAGATATGTTAAGTCGGGTTGCTGAAATGACGAATGGGAAATATTTTAGAGCAACAAGTAATACCAAATTGTTAGAGATTTATGGAGAAATCAACAAATTGGAGCGTAATAAAATCGAAGTTGATTCACTTACACATCACAAAGAAGAATTTATGAGATTTGTTATGCTTGCAGTATTGTGTTTGCTATTAGAGTTTGGCTTACGCTTTGCTGTTTTTCGCAAAATTCCATAATTGGATAAAAACAAAAGACCATGTTTCGTTTTGCAAATGCTGAATATTTACTGCTATTATTGCTTATTCCAATAATTATAGGTGCGTACGCTCTGTATTTACGAGCAAGACGCAAGAATCTACAACGCTTTGGAAACTTAGAAACTATACAGCAACTTATGCCTAAAATATCGAGTATAAAGGGGTGGATGAAGTTGAGTTTATGGTTGTTAGCATTCATCGCTTTAGTGTTAGGATTAAGCCGTCCGCAGTTAGGTGCAAGAGTAAAAGAAGTTAAGCGAAAAGGAGCTGAGATTATTATTGCCTTAGATGTGTCAAATAGTATGATGGCACAGGATTTTTCGCCTAATCGGCTGGAAAATGCCAAACGTGCTATTGCGCGGATTGTTGATAAATTGGGTGGTGACCGTATTGGACTTATTGTTTTTGCTGGAGATGCTTTTATTCAACTACCCATTACTAGTGACTATGTTTCAGCGAAATTATTTTTGAGTTCGATAAATACGGGAATTGTTGCTAAACAGGGTACCGCAATTGGTCAGGCAATTACTACTGCTATTCGCTCATTCTCACTGCAAA
>JBOFMS010000004.1:0-2415 GCA_051658505.1 Bacteroidales bacterium
GGTGCCTTTAACCGAAATGAGCCATCCAAGTGAAGTTGTTTCTACCAAAACATCTTTTGGTAACGAGGCAATGGCTTTTTTGAATGCTTTTGTATTGTTAAGCCCTACTCCAAGCAATAAATCATTCCACTCTACCAACTTTATCTTTAATGCAAAGTCTGGGTCTATATAAGTAGGGATTCCCTTTGTGCCAACTGTAGAGTCATGAAACTGAACATACCCCCATGATTCAGGCTGGTGCATTGCAATCGCACTTTGTGCTGATGAGGTCCAATTGTATTCAGGCAAAAGCTTTCCTGTTTTTTCGTCAATTTTTCGCTTATACTTACCATTATCAAGTTCCCAATTCCAATGTACTCTTGAAAATGATAGTCGCCAGACCTCTTTATCGTGCGGAGCTCCTTCATGAAATGCCATTTCGCCAAGAGCACTCCATGGCAGTGCAATTTCAACAGTCCACATGGAGTCAATATCTGAAGGGTCATTAAGAGTGCCATAAATTTTTACGGCACTCTTCATCCCTACAATATCCCAACTATCAACAGCATTTCCCCCATTTTTATAGGGCTTAGGTAGCATTAAGTCCCAAACTGTATTTAAGGCATTGATTTCTATTTCCATATAATGATGATTATCTCCTTGCGGGTCAATAAATACCTCAAAATCATTATTATGAAAAATCACAGCATCACGTGCAGTAATATCTGCCCATAAATGATTATCCTTTAGTTCGGCTGCAATATAAAAATACTTGTCGTCCCACATCATTTTTGCTCTTGTCGCAAAAAAGGGTTTTGGCATTTTCTCACCCTCAATATCCGCAAAAGTATCCATCCATTCAACCTTTCCCCACTCCTCATCCGTCAAATTACCATCAATCACAACATTGTGTGTTGTTTTAAAACAGTTGTAGGATGTTGAATGTTTTGGCACTTGAGCTAAAGCGCAATATGCTATCATTTGGACTGTCGCCAGTAAAAATACTTTTCTCATGATATTATTTTTCAATGCGATAGATGATTATCTTTTATATTCCTCGCGAATTTTTCGCAGAATCTCAATGTAGTCTGGACGATTTATAGATGGCAAATCAAAAAGAGCAATGCCTACTGCCCCATTATCTAGCCCTGCACGAATGCCTTGTTCTAGTTCCGCTCCATTTTTACAATCAGGTAAAAAGATGCCTGGAATTATAGGTTTTTTTATCTCCATCGTTTCATAACCTTCTTTTACTCCTTTACCAAGCCACGCTGGATTTTCATTGTAAAATCCCCAGTAAAGCATTGGAAAAGCAGCGTCAATTTTGAATTTCCCCCAATCTTGGCGCACCATCTCTGCAGACATCTTTGGAGTTGGAAATACGGCTGCTGTTACTAAGCAATTTGTTTGCTTATGCACAGCATCACAAATACGATTCACCACTTTTGTAAGTTGGGCTAAGCGATAGTTTAACCACAATAATGAATCTTCTACTGTTTGTAGATTTAAGGCATCTTTACCTGTTGCATTATTAAAGCCTTTACAGCAGCGAGAGCAGTAGCAATAGTCATATTCAGGCATAATATGGTCTTGCACAAGATTATAATTGGGCTGTAATCCTTCAGGCAAAAAAACATCACAGTATCGCACATAGTCAAAGTGAACACTACGCAGTCCCTCTATTTGAGCTACCTCTAAGTAACTTTCAATAAGGAACTCCTGAACAGCAGGCTCATTTGGACACATCCAACGATAGTAATCCACGTATGGTGGTGCTGTGTCGCAACGTTCTCCCTTTGCGTTAACTTGATAGTATTCGGGATGGTCTTTGAGAAACTTTCCATTGTTCATCGTCCACTTCCAAGCATGCACCTGTATGCCATACTTTTCAGCCATTGGGATAATACGTCTATAATTATCTAAGTTGCTTGTTTCTAAAAATAAGCCATCAATTCCTGCTATTTGCAAAATTTGCAGCACACTATCTACTTGATCATCGGTTTTATTATCTATAATCTGTCCATGTGTCCAAATGGAGAAAAAGGGAAGGTCTTTTGAGTTTTTGTTTGTACAACCAAATAATACAAGTGCAATAAGTGAAAAATATAGACTTCTCATAATTTTTAATTTAATTAGTTTTTATTTTTAAAAGTTCACAAATGTAAAATAATAAATTCTGTAAAAAAAACTTTCTACCTATAGAAAATTGATTGGATACAATTGAGTGTTTAGTTTTCATTGTCGCCAATTTATTTGGAAAATAAGTGTTATTTTCGCAGGGTTAAAACTTTCGCGCGAAAAACTGATATATTCCCCCATGTCAAAACTTTATGTAGTTCCTACCCCAATTGGAAATCTAGAAGATATTACCCTACGCGCCATAAAAGTACTAAATGAGGTTGAGCTAATTTTGGCAGAAGATACTCGTACAACAGG
>JBOFMS010000005.1:0-3792 GCA_051658505.1 Bacteroidales bacterium
ATTTTCGAGACGATAAGTTCCAACTCTACAGGTTGATTGGTATCTCCCTCTTTCCAAGTACGCTTGTTTGTGTTGAATTGGCAATCACGCACGATGTCGTGTACAATTCTGCCGTTACCAGGAATGTATGATACCTGCACATCAAATGGAGCAATATCCTGCAATCTTCCGTTAATAGCCCTGCCCTGAATAGCAAGAACTTCGTCCATTTCAAGGGTAATTTTAGCCGTACAAGTAATACGCCCTTTCCCTCTACTTACAGGGTAACGCCCTGCGCCATAATTATTTTTTACCTCCTGATTATCTTCATAATCTATTGCGGTGATGCCTGTTACAGGAACTCCTGCTACAAGGCACACAATATCCCCCCATGTGTAAGACTGCCCATTAATGAGCGGTATTCCGTTTATTATTGCCATTTTATTTATCGTTTAAGGTTAAATACTAAGAGCGTAGCCAATATTAACAACTCCCTTGCGGAACACGCCTACGGCTACATTTTTCACAACAAACTCCACCGCAGAGGAGGCTGCTACATTTTGATTGGGGTCAATCTCTACAACATATCCGCTAAGTTCCCCCGCAGCCTCCATCGCAGAGAGTTGCCTGCCTGCCACATTCTCAAGATGCTTAACAGTATCGGGCGAGAGCGTTCCAGTATCGGGGTCAATGTAAAGTGGCGAACCAAGTTCGGGCAATAGGTAGGCACGAACACCACGTATTGCCTTATCCATTGTGCGCACACGTTCAATGTGCGCATAATCGCTAATGGCACTATCCATATTATGACTGTCGTTAAAAAACGAGCCTGCAATACCACTATAAGTGGTAAAGAAAAGATAACGTGCATTATCTAATGCCTCTACCACGCCCTTGTCTAAAGAGCGCAAAAGCGTGCCATCACCAAAGGCTGGCAGGGCTATTCCTGTAGGATATTGCTGTACCCATGCAATGCTGTGATGTACTGCTGCTACTGAGGTTATACCTACGGCAATTCCAATGGCTGAAACGCTTGCCTCGTTACGCTCAGAACTATCAAATAAGGTTTTTGCTACACCCTCTGCGTCTTGCCCTATAATCACAGATATGTTTTTCTTATTTTCTCCCGACAAATCGGTTGGCAAGTCGGTAGTTGCAACAACCTTAGGAGCGTAGATAATAGAGAGCGGAGTGTCTTCTGCTTCTAAAGCTGTTGCCACGCCTTGCAATGTAGTAAGGTCGGTGGCGGTCAATTCAACTTCTCCATTCCATACTCCTATTTGGCGAATATCTCCACCTGCAAAGTTTTGCATTGCCTTTACCTCGGCAAAAGTGTACGCACCTGTAGGAGTAGCAAATAAGCCAACATATAGTGTTACGCCATTGTTTAGGCGGTAGATGTTGCTAAGTTGATAGTGGAGGTTGCGCACGTGCCAACTTGTGGCATCGGCAGTAATTCCCAAGCCCTCAGCCGTTTCAATAGTACTTACTAATTGAATCCGTTTTTCGGGCGTAAAGCCTGTGGGCAGTTCGCCATCAGGTAAAAAGTATAATAATCCACTAATGTGGTCTTGACCCGCCAATGTGCGTGGTACATTTCCGTTGGTTCGGTTGAATTTTAGACTTTGCATTTTACTTATCTTTTTTGATGAACTACTATTTTTGATGACAAGGATTTTGCGTGCTGCTGTGCATCTACGGCATTGCCAAATATTCTGCCGTCAGCACTCACCCACACCTCCTTTAAGGTATTATTGACAGCAAGCGCACGCCTTGCCACTTGCTCCAATATTTTATTATTCACAGAGACAGATGCCTTAACCTGCGTTTTCGCTGGGATTTGCTCCCCTTGATCTTGCTTTTCCATTATGTTTAATTTTTGAAAGGTATTTTTACTTCCCTACCTAATGATACAGGAGGACTGTAATTTTCTAACCCTCGCTTAATAATTGCTGCTTGCATCTTAGCGTTGTTCTCAAGATGCACCGTACTTACCGCCTTCCCAAATACGGCGGTGTTCTTGAAATGATTGTTGATTTCAATGCTTATCTTTTCGCCACTCACACGCTCTATTAGTGTGTGCAGTTCTTTTATTTGTCGCTGTTTTTCCGCAGTAATTGTGCGCTCTTTCGCCCACGAGAGAACAAATATCGCAGTGCTTACTGCAAGTAATAGGCTAGTTATCCGTGCCATCATTTTGTTCCTTCTTTGAGGTGATATTAAATCTATACTTATAGTCAATGCCAAACAGTGCGCCTGCGAAAGTGGCAAGTTCTCCGTAGGCTACTAGTACAGAGTTATGTATCTCTCCTGTAGGAGCCACAAGAAATCCTGCGTACATTAGAAACAAACCTCCAAGTGCAAGTATAATAGCAACCACTAATTGAACTCTTAATTGCTCTGTTTTGTTGAGTAGTTTCATTTTTTTAGTTGTTTTCTCCACTCTTGCACATCAAAGCAGGGGCAGTCTTTGTTTGAAAATTCATTGTGTCCGTGAACTGTAGCATTAGGGTAAGCCTCTAGCAACTCTATAACAAGTTTCTTTAACTTGTCATTCTGCACAGGGTTAAGTGTGTTTTTTGGCTTGCCTTTTGCATCTATTCCACCCACGTATGCTATGCCTATACTATTGGCATTATGCCCTTGACAATGTGCGCCAATAACCTCCTCCTCTCTGCCTCTCCCAACGCTTCCATCAAGGAGTATTACATAGTGGTAACCTATGTCATTATACCCATTTGCACGATGCCACTCACGAATTTCGGAAACCTTCACCTCCCTCCCTTCGGGGGTGGCAGTGCAATGGAGTATTATTTTATTTACCTTGCGCATTTCGCAATACCTTTACACAATTCACATACTGCTGCACAGGGTACACCTCTGTTCCATTATGCCAGCATTCTTTCGCCTTTTTGTTTTTTGCAAAAAACTCTTTGACTTTTTCCTCAATATTTGGCTTTTGCCCTACATTTTCCATGATTTACTTTTTTTGTTTTTGGGTAAATTGGCGGACTCTGCCGAGCCATTGCTCGGCAAAGTCAACCGCTTTATTTGCTTCCACATTAAACATTACACTTTCGCTGAAACAATTGCGCCTATTGCTTCCTCTTTTAGAGGCATAGCAATAAAGTATTGGCGATAACCTATAATGCTCTCACGGTTTACAGCATCATTTTTAGCCTCTGAGGCATACACCTTTAAACTGCCTGTTGCTTTCATCATGCGAGGAGCATAGAATGCTACCGATGCTTGCAAATCATCCGCCGTAGGCGTTGCCCCATACGCTACTTTCACTTTGCTTGTTGCATTGTAGTAAGGGCAAGTAACATACTCGTACACCTCAAACCCATAGAGGTTTAATACCTTTCCTGTGGCATACTCATGGTACTGCGAAGGGAATTTTTGGTCTTGCAGCAAAAGGTCACTAACGTGGTCTGCGCACAGCACGAGTACTCGTCCAGTAGTTGGTACCTTTGCCTTGTCAAAGGCTTTTTTTAGGCTCAGTATGTCGGCACGTGTTATCATTTTACGCCCCTCACTATCAGCACCAGTAGTTACTATTACAGGAGTGGCTAACGTGTTGCCAGCAGGCGCAATAGAATGTAAAGCACGTGCAGGCAATGCCTCCATAATCGCATCTTTATGCCGCTCCATCACACTTCCCATCTTATCATACGAAATAGCATGCAGTTCATCATCGGTAACCCTTGTTGGCTCAGTGTCGAATTTGTCCAATGATATTGCCCTATCGGCATCATCTAAACTGTTAATGTTGAGCGGGTATGTCGTATTATTGATAAGTACATTTGGGTC
>JBOFMS010000006.1:0-16500 GCA_051658505.1 Bacteroidales bacterium
TAATTTTAATGTGTATGACATAAGTATCCTTGTTGAGAGAGGCTCTTTAATTGAAGATTTTTATATGTTTTTGGCTCTATCTTAACCGACCGTTTTAGTGCCCAAAGTGATATTGATATGATTGTTGATTTTAATACCTCTAAGCCTTTAGAGTATGCAGATTGCTATTTTAAACTCAAATTTGCACTACAAAATTTATTGAAACATCCGATTGACCTACTTGAGCAAAAACCACTTAAAAATGAATATTTGCGTAAAGAGATAGACAATTCAAAACAATTGATTTATGCAGGAGAGTAAGGATATAAAAGTTTTTTTATCGGATATTGAGTGCCCTTGAAAAACTGTGTTTTTCAAGGATTTTTTATTTTTCAGCGCTTAGGTTTTAAAAGCACAGTAAACTTATTGCCATAACAGCCATGCCTCCAAGCACACCAATAATTGAGAGGTGATGCTCCCCAAATTTCTCCGACATAGGTAATAGTTCATCAAGTGAAATATATACCATAATTCCGGCAACAGCCGCCAAAACTATGCCATTTGCCAAGGGCGACCAAAAGGGGAGCAAAAATAAATAGGCAACTAATGCCCCTAATGGTTCGGCAAGCCCCGAAAGAAATGAAAACCAAAAGGCTTTATGCCTACTCCCAGTAGCATGATAAATAGGAACCGAAACAGCAATGCCTTCGGGTATATTATGCAGTGCTATTGCAAGAGTAATGGGCAGTGCAACGCTCAAATTACCCAAAGCCGCAGTAAAACTTGCTACTCCCTCAGGAAAGTTATGTACTGAAATCGATATTGCTACCATTATCCCCATACGATGAAGGATTTTTTTGTTCCCAGTATTCATTTCCTCTACCGTATGCGCCTCGTGAGGATTGTTTTTTTGAGGGATAACAAAGTCAATCAGTGCAATGAGAATAATTCCTAAAAAGAAAGCAAGGAGTAGGGTAATATCCCCCCATTTTCCATGTAAACTATTACAAAGTTCAGCCTTTGCTGTGGGCAACATTTCCATAAATGAAACGTAAATCATTACCCCTGCCGAAAACCCCAATGAAGTACATAAAAACTTAGTATTGCTTCGCTTGGCAATTAGGGCAATAAAACTACCAATGCCTGTGGATAAACCCGCAATCAAAGTCAATAAAAAAGCAAATAATATACTATGTGTATCCATACTATCTTATATATTAAATAGTTGTTTAGTTGTTTGTGTAGTAGTCTCCATTACATTTTGAGGGCTTGTGCCTTGCACATTGGCAATTTGTTGCACAATCAAAGGTAAATACGCACTCTCATTACGTTGTCCACGGTATGGTGTGGGGGTGAGGTAGGGGGCATCGGTTTCAAGCACAATATCTGTAAGCGGTATTTGTGCCACTACTTCGGCAAGTTTGGCGTTTTTGAAGGTAATTACTCCACCAATACCTATTTTGAAGTTGCCAAATTTTTGTATCTCGTGGTAAGTTTCAATAGACCCACTAAAAGCGTGGAAAACTCCCTTGATATTGGCTTGGAGTTTTTTTAGCACATCAAAAATTTCGGGATACGATTGCCTTGCATGAATGATAACAGGGAGTTGATAGTGTTCTGCCATGCGCAGTTGTTGCTCAAACGCAAAGATTTGTTGTTTCAAAAAATCTTTGCTCCAATAACAATCTATGCCAATTTCACCCACCGCAACAAATGTGCCTTTTGGCTTGTTTTGCAAAGCATCTTCTACAAATTGCATTTGTGCCTCTACCTTCTCGTTAATGGCAGTAGGATGTATGCCAATAGTTGGTAGGCAAACTTGTGGAAAGCATTCTGCTGCCTGCATCAAAGCGGGAAAACTTGCCTCATCAATACAAGGCATAATCAACTGCGAAACCCCAGCTTTTTTTGCCAACTCTACTACTTGCTCTCGGTCAGCATCAAACGAGGTATCAAAAATATGGCAATGGGTATCAATCATAGTTTGCACTTTAGTAAACAAAGGCGCAAAGTTACAATTATTGCGCTTTAACGATATTCATGCTGCGCTTTATTTGTATTGATATTCGCGGTTAAACAGCAAATTGATTTTTGTACTATCTCCCTCATTGGGAACTTGCTTTAGCTTCAATAGACTTGCAATGATGCCATACAAATTGAGGTTAAGCATGGGTTCTGAAACAAATCCTTTTTTGAAAGAAGGACCTATACCTCTAAAAATTGCACTCATATCGGATTGAAGATTATCATAGCCATGTGCAGCCTCTCGCTTTGGCTTGAATTTGTCTGTAAACACAATCATTGAGGCACTATCTGCCAGCAGCACAATGTCGCCAATACGGCTATTGCTGCCATACTTGAAGCGTTTGGGGAGTTCTTCTTTAGCCCACACTTTGCAATGGGGTATTTTTTTGAGTTTTTTAAGTTCTTGCTTAAGTTTGCTTTTATCTTTTAAGTACAAATGACTGATTGCTCCTGTAACAACCAAATCAAAGTCTTCACGCTGTAGATAGTCTGCAAGATTAACGTGTCGTTCAATCTCAAAGCTTGACATTCCATGGTCGCCCAAAAAGATAAAATCTATTTGGTGAAAGTGAGGTAGTTGCTTGGCTTTTGCTAAAAAATCGCCAATTGTAGAATCAATCCGCTCGACCATTGCCTTGGTTTGTGGCGAAAAGGGGGTTTGACGGTGGCTAATTGCATCAGGTTGTTCAAAATACCACATAATCAGTTGAGGGCGCATTGCCTCGGGCTGTGCCAGCCAACTAATAACGCTATCGGCACGAGCCTCAAAAGAGGGTCTTTCTGTATAGGCTTTCCAAGGAGTGGGTTGATAGCCTCCAATGGGCGCCTCTGAGCCTACCCAACAAAAGGAGGCTGTGCGTAAACCTTGCTTATGAGCAGTAAGCCATATAGGTTCACCACCATAAAAATAGGGGTCTTGTACGGCTTTTCGGTCAGATATTTTGTACACCTGCTTTGAAACGTCATCATAAAAAGCATTATGTACAATACCATGTTGATTAGGGTGCAAGCCTGTTGCCATGGAGTAGTGATTGGGAAAAGTAATTGAGGGAAAACAAGGTATAAACTGCGCACTTACCCCAAGTTTTGCAATGGTATCAAGGTTTGGGGTATTGTAAATTTGTGGGTAATCCCAACGAAAAGCGTCTAATGATAGCACTACAACATAGCGATTGCTGTGCGCTTGCCCAAAACTAATTAAGCTGCAAATAAGTAGTGATAGGGCAAAAATATATTTATTCATAATTGTTGCAAAATTGAATACCACTCAACCAAAGAGAGTGTTCTTTGATTGAGTGGTATTGATGTAAGAGTAAGCGAATTTTATGTATAAGGATTAGAAAATGTATTTAACCCCAATTTGTGCCTGCCAACGTGAGGTTTGCAGGTTATTTGTGTTATCATCAATATTATAAGGCTTGTTCAACTCCCCAGTTTGGTTGTTATAATTTGTTGTGATGAAAGTAGGGGTTGTTGTTCCTGCTTGATAACCTTGAAACGTAAGCAGTTGGTGAACATTGTAGTAAGCCGTAGGGGTGTACATTCTACCCCAGTTTTTATTGAGTAAATTCCCCAAGTTATATATATCAAATGATACTTGTAGGCGATGTGCTTTACCATTGTGTAGAGGCAATTTAAATTCTTGAATGATTTTTGCATCAAAAATGTTTTGCCAAGGAGTAAAATTAGAGTTTGGCTCAGCATATTGCCCTCTGTTTTTGCTCAAATAAGGGTCGTCATTGATAAACTTATCTAATGCCTCCCATTGTTGGTCTGCAGTAGCTACTACATTTCCATTCTTTACAATATCTACCAAGTGAATATCATTTTTATCCTTAGGTATATACATTGACATTAGGTGATTTCTATTTACGTTGTCGCCCAATAGTCCAGAATTGTTTCTATCAAATACGTCATAACCATAACCATAGCGGTCGCCATACGATCCATTGTAAAAGAGTGAAACAATGGTTGAGGCATACTTTGTGTAGTTAATACGGTAGGATGCCGAGGCAACAACCCGACTTCCTGCATCATATACAGAGGTTTTAAGCGTAGAGTTATTTGCCCCATATATGGTTGAGGTGCGCCACTGAGAGCCGTTTTGTGATGATTGTCCATCGTTTATAGTCAATGCACGATTAAATGAATAGGCAGCATTAAGGCTTAGTCCAAAGGCAAAACTTTTTTCTAAAGCAGCCGATAGCGTATAACTATAGCCCTCTTTGGTGTTTGTTGCCAAATACACATTGTTGTATTTACTGGCATTAGGGTATTTCTCTTTGTCAATTGAGGTATAAAGTGGTCGGTAATCACCTGTGCCTGTTAAATTGTTGTCAGTAGGTACAATACTCAAATTTTGATAATATACATTATTCAGATTTTTTGTAAAGATGGCATCTACAATACCAATAATGCCAAATGGAAGTTGTACATCATAACCAATATTGGTTTTTAATACTTGTGGAAACTTAAAGTTTTCAGAAAATAGGTCAATTATACCTGATGGTTCTGTGCCCGCAGTGGGCTGATTATTCCAATCGGGATTAAAATTTAAGAGGGGATTTCCTGCATCTCTAATGCGCATTGACCCAGTTGTAATACCATTATTTGTGTATGTTCCACCAGGCCAAGCATAAGGGATACGACTTGTAAATAAGCCAACTCCACCACGTAGTTGATGTTTTTTCTCTCCTGTAATATCCCAATTAAAACCTATGCGTGGCGAGAAGTAAACCGAAGGCTTAATATTAGTGCCTGTTTTGGAGGGGTTATCCTTAAATGGATCTTCGGCTCCTCCAGCTATCCAAGCATCACGAAACTCTTCAATGGCAAGTTCATTAAAGTGGTTGTTTTGTGGAGTAGAGGTCAAAAACATAGGCATATCAAGACGTACACCATAGTTAAGCTTAAAGTTGCGGCTAATCTTCCATTCATCTTGCGCATAGAATCCAAGTTGAAGTACATTAAAGTTGGCTGCCGCCGCAGTACCATCTCCTGTAATATTATCAACATTTGAGAAAGTACGGTCATATTGAGATGCAGGAGCATCACTCATAAATTGCTCAAGATTATTATAAGTGTATCTACCAAAATTATTTGCCATAAACAGATTGTAGATATTGAAAAACTCATTATGTGTGCCAATGGTAATGGTGTGTGAGCCTTTGTAAATTTCTAAGTTATTCTCAATCGTTAGAATGTTTTGACTGAGTTTATTGGCGGTAGAGTATTCTTCGGAACCTAAAGCAATATTTTCTCTACCTATAGATATAGAGGGAAAATTTTGCCCCGTAGGATTTCGATCATCTACAGTTCGATTGTAGCCAATGAATAAATAGTTGCTCATTTCATCGCTAATCTTGGTTTTTAACTCTCCACCTACTGTATGTACAGTAGAACTAAAGTCCTGTCCATTATTTGAGAAAATAATACGATCGGCAGATGAAACCCCTGGTGATAATTTTTGACCTGTAGTAAAGTTATAGCGAAGGGTAAATTTATTGTCAGAGTTAATATTCCAGTCAATCTTTGCAAATAAACGACCTCCAGTCAAATCATTTGTAATATTGCCAAACGTACCAGGGTCATAGCCGTATTGATTGATCATTTTATCTCGTAGAGCCTGCAAGTCATCTCTTGAGGCTTTTCCTACAGTTGCACCATCTGGATTGTAGCGATTGTAGTCAAACTCTCGTGGGCTATTATCAATTTGATACTCTCCGTTTACAAAAAAGAATACTTTGTCTTTAATAATCGGTCCACTTATGCTTAATCCAGTTGTATTAGAGGTAAAGTCTGATAGTTTTTCACGAACTGTATTTGGGTTGTCGGTCGGAGTTTTTCCTGCAAGAGCTTGATTGCGGAAGTAATCGTAAAATGACACTTTAAATTCATTTGTTCCACTCTTGGTAGAGGCAGAGATTCCTGCTCCCGAAAAGCCACTTTGCTTTACATCATACGGAGAAATTTGTACCGAGATTTGGTCAATTACGTCCATCGAAAAAGGCGTAAAGCCAATTTGCCCAGAGTTAGTTCCATTGTCTGCTAAACCATAAGTGTCGTTTTGAGGTGCACCATCTACAGTAAAGGAGTTGTAACGGTTATTTTGCCCTGCTACCGAGATGGCGCCAGAGGGCGAAACTTTTACTTGTGGTGAAAAACGCACAAAATCGCCTACGCTACGTCCTGCATTGGGCATTACTGCAAGCTTGTGGCTGGTTACTGTGGTTTGCATTCCCATTTTATTTTCTTGAAACTGTCCACTCTTGTTTGCCGTAATCACAACGTCACCAAGTTGGTGTGCCGATTCGTCCATTTTATGTACAAAGTCGGTGGTTTCACCAAGGTTAAGTTGAATGTCCGACATCTCATCATCATTATAACCAATATAGGCAATCTTAATGGAGTATGGTCCACCAGGTTGCACGTTGGCAATACGATACATGCCTTTGGCATTGGTTACAGCGTGGTACTTTGTGCCTGTGGGTACGTGCGTAACGAGTATGTGCGCTCCTACAAGTTGTTCATTGTCGGTTGCTCCAACAACAGTACCTGAAATAAAGGCGTTAATTTGTTGCGCCTTGACAACTTTTACAAAGCAAAAAAGACTTAAAAGCGTAAGCAAAAAGAGATTTCGACTTGTTTTCATTAAAACTTGGTTTTTGAATTAAAAATGAGGTTTTGGAAAAAAAATGTTTGCAAAGTTAACTCTTCAATGTGTCAATAGAGTTACAAAAATGTTTCGTTCTAATATTCTTTGTGTAATAATACAAAAATGCGGAAATCGTCAATTTTATGATTTTTCTTACATTGATTGACGATTTCCGCATTGTGCGATAGGGATTTAATATTTTTTACTCCTTAATTTCCCAACCTAAGGCACTTGCTCCAAGTACTGCTGCATCAGCCTCTCTTAGTGCCGAGAACTGGAGCTTAATCTTGCCTTTCCAAAACTTTAGCAGATTTTCATCCATTGCCTTGCGAATCGGGTTCATAATTAAATCGCCAGCCTTGGTTAGGCCACCAAACATAATGATGGATTCAGGCTCACTAAATGCAACAAAGTCTGCAAATGAACGTCCTAAAATTTCACCAGTGGTATTAAATATATCTATTGCAACTTCATCGCCAGCAATTGCGGCATCATATACATCTTTTGAGGTAATTTCTTCAAGTTTCAAATCTCGTAAAGAGGTTAACTTGTTGGTTTCTGCAATAATTTCTTTTGCTGTGCGTGCCACTCCTGTAGCAGAGGTGTAGGTTTCTAAGCAGCCTTTGCGCCCACAACCACATTGGCGACCATCTCGTATTGCCGTGGTGTGTCCTAATTCTCCAGCAAATCCATAGTGTCCATATACTACCTCGCCATTCACTACAATACCACTTCCTACGCCTGTTCCAAGGGTAATGATGATAAAGTTTTTCATGCCACGAGCAGCACCATAGGTCATTTCGCCTATGGCAGCAGCATTAGCGTCATTGGTTAATTTACAGGGCAAACCTGATTTTTTTGCCATCAATTTTGCAAATGGAATAACCCCGTCCCAAGGAAGGTTTGGTGCAAATTCGATATTGCCAGTATAGTAATTGCCATTGGGACAACCAAGTCCGATTGCTCTAATGCTATCCTTTCCGCCTACTGCACCAATCAATTTTTCTATTTCAGTCCAAAGTTCATCAAGGTACGATTCGACATTCTTGTGCATCTTGATTGATGAACGAGCAATGATGTGACCACGAACATCAACCACACCGAATACAGTGTTGGTGCCGCCCATATCTATGCCAATTACATAAGGTTTATCCATCATAGGTTTTTATATGTATTAAATAGGTTTTCTATTAAAGTTTATTCTACAGGAATATCCGTGTTTACATTTTTGCAACCTGCCAAGGCATAGTACAACATATAAATCAATGCTGCAATAATTACCCAGTATGATGCCATATAACTTACGGCAAGGTCAGCTACAACACCTTGTATCAAGGGCAATACGCCTCCACCAACAACCATTACCATAAAGAAGCCTGCGCCCATGGCAGTATATTTGCCAATGCCCTCAACTGCTAAGTTGAAAATGCCACCCCACATAATAGAGGTGCTACAGCCACAAAGCACAAAGAATAAAATGGAAATGGGAACTTGAACCAAACCAAAACTAATGTCTGACTTAAATACAGGCATAGAAACCGTCATTGAGGTTGGTAAAAATATGCCGATAAGTACAAATAGCATGGCAAGTGAACTAACAAAGGTAAGTTGAGTTTTGGCAGAGAATTTGCCGCCTAATGCACCACCAATTAAACGACCAATAAGCATCAAGAACCAATATGTGCCAACTACTGTTCCTGCTGCGCCTGCGTCCATACCAAAGCCAACTGCTCCACTTGTTGCATCTGAAGAGGCGGTTAAAAATAGGTTGATGAAATTGGGTATGCCTACCTCAATCCCTACATATAAAAAGATAGCTCCTGCTCCAAGTATAAAGTGACGAAATGAAAGGGCACTGTATTTGTCTTTTACGGCTTTTTTACTTGCCTTTTCGAGGTGAGGTTCTGGTATTTGCACAAAGGCTAAAACAATAAATGCACAGGCAAAAATTGACATCGCAATCAGTAGTGCAGGAATAGCTGAATTTAGTGTGGCTTGTGCAATATTACCGATTAAGTAACCGCCTAATATGGGTACAATAGTTGCAGCCATTGAGTTAAGAGAGCCTCCAAATTGTATGAGTTGATTTCCTCTTTTACCACCGCCACCAAGTGTATTTAGAAGCGGATTTACTACTGTATTTAGCATACACATAGAGAAGCCAGATACAAATGCTCCTGTAAGGTACACAATAAAGATGGGGATAAAGTTTCCTCCTTTTTCGTATTGCATCATTCCTGACATCAATTGAATGCCTACGCCTACAAAACCAATGGCAATAGCTGTAAGGGCTGTAAATTTGTAGCCTTTTTTCTTCAAAAAGATACCCGCTGGCAAGCCCATAAATAAATAGGCAAGAAAGTTCGCAAAATTACCTAATTGCGACATCCAGTTTTGAATGCCATCTTGGTTTTTTACAATTACCCCTAATGGATTGGATAGCCCTGTAACAAAGGATATCATTGCAAATAATGCAAACATCATTGCAATTGGCAGTACATTGTTTTGTTGTTTTGTTGTCATAAGTCAAGAATGGTTTTACTTATTAAAATTAAAATCGGCAGCTAATTTAGCATATTTTTTGATGAATTAGTTCGATTTTTGGTTCTTTTTGGAAATAAAAAAGCAAACAATCTTTGTTTGCTTTTTGTGAATTACTAAAGGTGCTTATGCTTACTTTAAAGTAAACTCTCCTTCTCCTGCTAAAATATTGTCAAAATAAATTTCAATGCTATACTTGCCTTTTGCCA
Organism: Bacteroidales bacterium; assembly: GCA_051658505.1. Lineage (GTDB taxonomy): Bacteria > Bacteroidota > Bacteroidia > Bacteroidales > UBA932 > JAITMY01. The sequence continues at coordinate 9,409 of JBOFMS010000006.1, forward strand.
TTGTTGTATTTTGTACGTCTACATAAATGCAAACTTCAATATCTGTATTTTGATAATCTACTTCACGCTTTGCCGAGTACTCTATGCCTTCTCCCCTTTGGTTTTCAATAATGCCACTTTCGGCACTTTTTATCAACTCGTTGCTTGGGCTTATAATACGTACATAAGCATTGCGTGCTCCTGCTTTTGCAATTTGATTTTCACTAACAATAGCGCAAGTTTTGATTTTTTTTGTACGTGATGCTCGTTCGGTATTTTTATCACGACTGTTGAGTCCTATTGCATTTATATTGCGTACCCTCACTTGTGCTCCCTTTTGTACTTGCGATGTGAGGCTTTCTTTTTCTTCTGTAAGCCTTTCATTTGCTTCTCGTGAGGCACTTAAATCTTTTTTTACAACTTTGTTTTCGGCAAGTAAATTTTGACTAAGTGTGTTGAGTGAGTCAATTTGGTGGATATAGTGTCGCATAATTGTGCGGAGTGTGTTTGCTTCTGCCTCATAGCGACGAATTTCAGCAATTTGGCTACCCTTCATTTGGTGTATTTTATTAAGCAGAGTTCTAACTTTTTCTTTTTCTGCTTCTACCTCTTCTTGTATTACAAGATTTTTGCTTACTACATTTTCATACTCACCCAACATATTTTTGAGTTTCTCGGCAACACTATCTTTTTCTGCTTCAATTTGCTCGTTAACACTAGTCCATTTTTTTGTTGACTGTATGTTCCAAAAGGTAAGACCGCCTAATACAATGATGAGTAAAAAAATGACAAATTTGTAGCCTGCATGTGCACTCTTTTTTTTCTGTACTTCTTCCATTTCTATAATTTTTCTGTTAGTTAAATAATTACTTCGTTAATGTTCTGAAAATTTCTTCTAATGGTTTTTCGTGTAATTGTATTTTTATAATCGTGAGTCCTTGCTTAACGGATAATTGGAATAATTGTGGGCGAATATCTTGCTCAATGTTTGAGGTTAAAAAGTAGTTCTTTTCGTTTGCTTTTCGCACCTCTTTTATCTCCCTTATTAAATCAAAAATATTTGGATTCACTGCTTCCGCAAATTCTATCTCAATAACTAAGTCTTGTGATTTGTTTTGTAATCTTACATGCTGAGGAGTGTCGTAAGCAACAATGTTTCCTTGCTTAATTATCATTACCTGTTGACACATTGCTTCTACCTCTTGCATGATGTGTGTGGAAAGGATGACTGTTTTTTGCTTTCCTACCTCCATGATTAAGGAGCGAATCGTGGCAAGTTGATGAGGATCTAATCCAGCAGTAGGTTCATCTAAAATCAAAATGCTTGGGTTGTGCAATAAGGCTTGTGCTAAGCCCACTCTTTGCCTATATCCTTTTGAGAGCTGCCCAATTTTTTTATGCTGCTCTGTGCCTAAGCCCACTAAGTCTAATATTTCAGCAACTCGTTTGCGTGGTTCTGTGGATAGTTTATATACACTTGCCAGTAATTGCAAGTATTCAATAACGTAAAGGTCTAAGTAAAGAGGATTGTGTTCGGGTAAATAGCCTACCATACGCCGTACTTCAAGCGAGTTTTGGGCAATATTCAAGCCGTTGATAAAGACCTCGCCTGATGATGGCGGAATAAATCCTGCCAAAATTTTCATCATGGTTGACTTTCCTGCACCATTAGGTCCTAGTAAGCCTATTACCTGCGCTGTTCCTACTTCAAACGAAATATGATTAAGGGCAATTTGCTCTCCGTAAACTTTAGATACATTTACAACCTTAATGGACATAATAAATGAGTTTGCTCAATCTTGTAAAATAAGATTTACTAATATTTAGCGTTTTTTTTACTTCAATCGTACTTGTAACGGTTGATTTAGTTTGTCTATATAGCGTTTAATATACTCCTCGCACTGTGCTATAGACATTGTGTTGTCTTCATTCCATATCACACCGCTATAGTATGTAAAAGGGTCGTCTGCATGGTAAGTAGCAATTCCAAGTATGTGTTTTCCTTGTTTCTTCGCCTCTTGCATTGGGTTAATGGAGGGTATAACAATAGTGGCAAATAGTTCTTTGTTAACCACAACGTTTTCTTGCGCTATGTCAATATTTTGAGCACATATAATATAGCCCTTTTCGTGATTTAAAATCGAAGATTGTGTAGAGTCTTTCTTTGTGCTTTTGGTAATTCCTGTAGCAACTGACATTGTTGGTGCACCAATAAACATTTCGGTAATGTTGTTAAGGTATTCATTTGCATCAAGAGAAATGCGGCGTTTTTCAACCGAGGGAGTGCCCTGTATGCTGATAGGAGGATAAGTGAGTTCAAAGGTAATGCGTACCGCACCGCTATCAATTATTTTTGAGATAGCAAAATTATCTCCTAAAATCAATTCATGGTTAATATAGGGAGCTAATGCACCATAGCCTAGTGTTTGTTTTTCACTTTGTTCGGTAGATTTCACGGTTTGCTTGCAAATATCAATGCCTTTACTGTGGGTTTTGCTTACCAAACCATAAGCGCAGTAACTAACCTTGTTGTTGTGCCAAACAAATTCGGTTTTTTTGCTGCTCATTAAGCCTACTGATGAGGCTTCTGGCGTGATAGCATTTTGCTCTTTTTTTCTGCTTATACTATATACACTTTTGCCATTTGCCGAAACGCTAACTTGAAATATAAGGGATTGAGGATTTGCCTCTCCCTTGTACAGAGTTTGTGCAACAATTGCTTTGCTTTGCTCGTCAAACACACTAATTTCAGAGGCTTGTACATTGGGAATATGTCGTTGAATGACCGCCCAATCTATCTCAATCGTTTCGTTGAGCCTCTCAAAGTCAAGAGGATTAGAAACACTTACATCAAGCCTATTAAAGTTTTGACATGAACTTAGAAAGTGTAGAGCAATAATGAAAATAAATAGTTTGTTCACAAAAGAGCGTTTAGTTTGATTAGAGTGAAAACGTGTGTGTAAAGGACTAATAGCGTAAATGTTTTTTTCTTTTGCCCCCTCTGAGCAAAATCATTCCAAGTGCCATTGTTAAAAGGGATAAAGCAAGGAAATAGCCTAAATGCTCTTCATAATTATTGCGTAAAGTATTAAAACTATATCCTAATAGATTGCTTTCAAACTCTTTTATGCTTGGAATATCTCGATAGTTCCATTTGCCAATAATCGTGCCTCGATAAAGTAAGACTAAGCCGGGATGAGCTCGCACTACGGTTTTTAGAGTTATTTCATCAGTGCTGCAAATTTCAAAATCCAATTGCTTTTTGCTAATAAATTCGCTTACATCGCCTTGTGTTGAGGCGGTAAGACCAAGAAAAGTGTAGCCTTTGCTTTTTGCAAATGAAGCTAGGGCTTTAATGTCTGCTAATTTGTCAAACTTTGACTTCTCAAGTTTAGGAGCAACAAGTAAAAACACATACTCTTTTTCAAGTATTTCTTGTGTAATATCTCCTTCGGTGGGGTGGGTAATGGAGAAGTTGTAGATGGGAGGTACATATCCTTGCTTAATGAGCTTTGACTTGCTATCTACAAATACCCAAGTGGAGTCTTGCCAAGGGAAGTTCGTATCTGAAAATTCTTGCCTTTTGCCATCTTTTTCATAAATCAACACAGTGCTATACTCGTCTTGAGGCATACCCTCAGGTACCGTCATTGCTGCAGGTATATTTTGCCCAAGGTGATAGGGCATAAAGTCGAACATGGGCAAGTGCCTGTAACTATACCATGAGAGTCCAAAACTTGCCACAAAGAATAATGCAACGTATGTCCACTCTACTATTGAAGATGAAAAACTATTGATTTTATTACGAAAGTTGAAAAGTATTAAGGTTGGCACCATCATAATGAGGTTCTTGGTAAAGGTTCCCCAGTTGCTAATTTTTATAGCATCACCAAAGCAGCCACAGTCAGGTACTAAATTAAATAGAGCCAAAAAGAAGGTCAGTATGGTAAAAAAAACCATGAAACAAAGCAATGCCCAAGTGGTGGTTTTTGGGCGCAAATTTAGAATTAAGCAAAGTCCAATAATCAACTCCGCAGCAGCCAGTAAAATTCCAAGATATAGAGCAATTCCCCCAAGTGAACTCATGCCAAATGCCTCAAAATAGTCGCCAAACTTGTAGGCAGAGCCAAGCGGATCGATAGCTTTTACAAAGCCAGAAAAAACAAAAACTATGCCCATTGAAAGGCGAAACAAAGTAAGTAAAAATTGTACTAAGGTGTTCATATTAACTAATGATTAAGTAAGGTGTAAATGGGTTTTTATTTGATTAAAGATAACTTGTGGAAGTTGTATCTCGTTGGCATTGTTACAGCAATTAATAAGGTGAAAATGCTCATCAAGAGAGGCTTGTGCTAGGTACATTTCTCGTACCGTTTGTTGAAGTGAAAGGCTCTTTTCGTGAATGTCCTCTTTGCCTTGAAGATAGTTTCGTTCAGCGGAGTCTCTGTTTTCTTGTAGTTTTTTCTGAGTAAATGAAAAGGGTACATCTAAAAACAAAGTGCATTGTGGTTGAGGAATCTTAAAATGCGAGTATTCTAAATCTAAAATCCACTTACGTAAAAGTTTGCGCTCCTCTTGCGAGTGAACTTTTGCACACTGAAATGCAATGTTAGAGTACACATATCTATCTACAATCACACATTTTCCAGCATCTAGCCATGTGCTTATTTGCGTTGAAGCAGCGTGTCGGTCTTCTGCATAAATCAAGGCAACAAGGTAGGGGTTTACCTCTCCTATTTTGCCTAAGTCGCCTCGCAAAAATTTAGCCACTAAATCTCCCCAAATTCCTGTCTCAACACGAGGAAAATGAAGAAATTCTGCCATAATCCCCATCTCCTGTAAATACTGCATTAGCAGTTTTACTTGAGTTGACTTTCCCGCACCATCAAGTCCCTCTATGGCAATAAAATTCATAATAAAAATAAAGTGTAACTTTGAACCCACAAAATTAGTAGAATCCTTGTAAAAATGGAAATAGAGGGTGGTTTTTCACATAAAAAAATGCTCTTGCGATACGAGAGTCGCTTGATTGATTTTTCGAGCCCTAAAATAATGGGGATTTTGAATCTTACTCCTGACTCATTTTATAGCGATAGTCGTTGTACTTCTGCTGATAGTATTGTTGTCCGAATGCATCAGATGTTAATTGCTGGAGCGGATATAATTGATGTTGGAGCTTACTCTTCACGTCCAAACGCTTCAGAGGTTTCTGTAAGTGAGGAGTTACAACGATTATTGCCTGCTTTGGAAATCATAAAAAAACACTTTCCGTCAACTATAATTTCTGTTGATACATTTCGGGCTGAGGTTGTACGCTCTGTGGTGGAAAATTTTGGGACAGTCATTGTTAACGATATTTCCTGTGGTGAGGCAGACACCGAAATGTTTGCCACCGTAGCAAAATATAGTTTGCCCTATATTGCAATGCACATGCGTGGCACACCACAAAATATGCAGCAAAAAACGGACTATGAAAATGGTGTAACACAAGAGGTGATACATTATCTGTCAAACCGAATGCAGACTCTTTTTGCATATGGCATTGCTGATGTGATTATTGACCCAGGATTTGGCTTTGCAAAAACTAAAGAGCAGTCATTTGAAGTGCTTGCTCATTTACAGGAGTTTAACTTTTTTCAATTACCTTTACTCGTAGGAGTTTCTCGCAAATCAATGATAAGCCAAACATTAAACGTGTCATCGCAAGATGCCTTAAATGGCACTACAGCAGTACATATGTGGGCATTGCAGCATGGGGCAGATATTTTACGAGTACATGATGTAAAGGCGGCGGTAGAGTCAGTGAAAATTTATCAACAAATCAAACAGTATCAAGACTAAAGTATGTTTTTTGACATTCGATTTTTTGACATATTAGACATTATATTAGTTGCCACACTATTTTACCAAATCTATAAGCTAATTCGTGGTACTGTTGCTATCAATATTTTTTTAGGTATTTTCTTTTTGTATGTACTTTGGATTATTGTTAATGCACTAAACATGGAGTTGCTGGGTGCTATTTTGGGGCAAGTTCTGGGTGTTGGAGTGCTGGCATTATTCATTGTGTTTCAGCAAGAGATTCGTAAATTTCTGCTTTACATCGGTACGCAATACTCTCATCGTAAGTTTTCCGTCAGCAATTTCTTCTTGCGAAAAAAAGCAACTCTGGCAAATCTTGTTAATATTGATGCAATTGTAAAGGCATCACGTAATATGTCTGACAGCAAAACTGGTGCGCTTATTGTAATAGAGCGAACGAACTCGCTAATGGCGTATGCTGAAACGGGAGATATGCTGAATGCAACAACTAGCAATCGCTTGCTTGAAAATATATTTTTCAAAAATTCTCCATTGCATGACGGCGCCGTAATAATTTCAAAAACTCAAATTTGCGCAGCACGTTGTGTTTTGCCCTCATCAGACAATACGCAACTGCCTGCAAATTATGGCATGCGCCATCGAGCTGCTCTTGGAGTGTCTGAAAATAGTGATGCACTTGTAGTGATTGTATCTGAGGAAACAGGAAAGATTTCTTTTGTTGAGAAAGGTGGTATTCAATCGGGGATTTCGACCTTGCAGTTAAAAAAGAAGTTAGAGCAGGCATTGAACTAGTGTTGCAGTTTACTGCTTTAATTTTGAGGCAATTAAATGACTTATTTCTTCTAAATGTTGTTTGTCCTCATCATCAAACCTTGATAGTTGTGGGGAGTCAATATCTAAAACACCATATAATTCATGCTTGATTATTATGGGGACTACAATTTCACTTTGCGTTTCACTACTACAGGCAATGTGTCCTGAAAATTGATTTACATCATCTACAATAATAGTATTTCTTTGTTGTGCGCTTGTTCCGCAAACGCCTTTCCCAAGTTTGATTTTAGTACAAGCAGCTTGACCTTGAAAGGGGCCTAGATAAAGAGTTTCTTTTTTGTCGAAGAGATAAAATCCTACCCAATTTATTGCGTCCAAAAAGTAGTTTATAATGCTTGATGCATTGGCAAGTGTGGTGATATTTTCATCGGTTATAGATAATATATTATTTAATGTTTCGTATAGTTTACGATACATTTGGGTTTTTGTATTGAATTCTTTTTTTATGTGATACAT
>JBOFMS010000007.1:0-4444 GCA_051658505.1 Bacteroidales bacterium
GCCCATTACAAACTCTAATACTCCACCATGCATAATATCATTGTGAGTAATAAAGGGTTGCTTTAGAGTTTGATTATTTAAGAGCATAGATTGAATATATTTATTTTGTCGACTATTATTTTTTGCGATAATGGTAAACTTCTTGCCATTTTTGAGATTGATAGTAGCCTTGTCAAATAAGGGTCGACCAATAGAGTAAACTGGTTTTCCTGGGCAAACTTGATAAAAGCCCATTGCGTTTAAGATATACCATGCAGACATTTGTCCACAATCCTCATTGCCAGATAGTCCATTAGGGTCATTAAAATACAGACTGTGCAGGACACTATCTATTATCTCTTGTGTTTTATAGGGCTTTCCCACATAGTTGTATAAGTGTGCAATGTGGTGACTTGGCTCATTGCCATGCGCATACTGCCCAATTAAACCAGAAATATCTACCGATACAGCATCACCCTCAAGAGAGGATTCTGCGGTAAACAAAGAGTCTAACTTTTGGATAAAGGATTCTCTACCTCCCATTAGACTTACTAATCCGTCTATATCGTGAGGAACAAACCATGTCCACTGCCAAGCCGTACCCTCACAATAGTCATCGCTGCGATGTGTGGAGGAGCGAGGGCTGAATGGAGTGCGCCATTTACCCTTGCTATCAAGTCCACGCATAAAGCGTGTTGAGGGGTCAAAATATTTTTTATAGGCATTAGCGAATGTTGCATATTTATCTTGATTTTGCTTGTCGCCCATAGCCTCTGCAAAGGTTGAGATACACCAATCATTGTAAGCATATTCTAACCCTTTGGCAACAGCTTCATTATCTTTGTCACAAGGCACATAGCCTATTTTGTTTTTCCAGTATTTTGCTTGAGGCATCAAGTGAGGTAAAACCAATGCAGGGCATTTTATACCTGCTGTATCATAGTCTGCCACTCGTAAGCAAGCACGATACGCCTCTTCTATATCAAAGTTGCGGTCGCCTTTTATATACGCATCTACAATAACCGATACGGCATGATAGCCAATCATAGTGCCTGTGTAATTACCCGCAAGTTCCCACATGGGCAATACTCCTCCCTCTTTATGCTTTTGAATTAATGAGCGAATAAATGCCTCATTTAATTTAGGGTTGATGATAGTCATTAAAGGGTGGTATCCACGAAATGTGTCCCATAATGAAAATATGGTATAGATAGGATCTTTGACTGTGCCTTGGTGTATTTTTAAGTCCATACCAAGATAGCGACCATCCACATCGGCAAATAAATTGGGTTGAGTGCCAGTGTGATAAAGAGCGGTGTAGAACATAATGCGTTGCTCTTCATTAAGCGTTTCAATATCAATACTGGCAAGAAATTTATTCCACTTATTTCTAGCAGAAATTTTTACCTTATCAAAATCCCAATTTGGCAAGTCGGCTTCAACATTTTTTTTAGCACCGTCCATATCTACAGCAGAGATACCTACTTTTACAAGTATTTGCTCTTGCTCTTGAGTTTCAAATTGCAGCATTACTTTGGATCTTGCATACTCCTTGTTTTCAGAGTTTTTTGGCAAAGTGTCATTTACCATAGTGTAGGTAAATGGTTTTGAAAACTTCATGTAAAAGTTAATATATTGGTCAAATGCCCAATACATAGTTTTCTTACGCCCACGTATTTCAGTATTGCTGATAACCTCAAGTTCCATCTCGTCATTAGTTTGCCATTGTAGGCTATAGTCTAAATCTACAATGAATCCAGAGGCGTTAGATTTAGGAAAGGTATAGCGATGAATAGCAGCACGCTCTGTTGCACTTAACTCTGCACGAACGTTATAGCGATTTAAGAAAACACTATAATATCCTGGTTCTGCAATTTCACTATCGTGTGAAAATGAAGACGCATACGCCATTTGTTGACTTTTTTTGCCTAAGGGCTGAATCTCTTGCTTACCTACAGTTGGCATTAGCAAGATGTCGCCATAATCGCCGCAGCCTGTACCACTCAAGTGAGTGTGCGAAAACCCATTTATCGAAGAATCGGCATAGTAGTAACCTGAGCAAGCGTCCCACTCATAAATACGAGTGTCGGGGCTTGGCTGAATCATTCCGTTAGGTACTGTGGCGCCAGGGTATGTGTGCCCATGCCCACCTGTGCCAATAAGTGGATTTACATAAGCGGCATAGTCTTTTTCTGTTGAGTTGCAAGCAGAAAGAAGTAATAGGAAAAAGCCCTGAAGGAATCCGATTCTAAAAAGTGTTTTTTTCATAATTTATGATATATTTTTCAAGAGAATACAAAAATAAATAAAATTTAATTGAACATGCGAGGATAAATATATTTGTCTCAACAATAAATATATTGTATGTGAGATAAACAAGAATAGTTTCCTTGTGTATTTATAAAAAAGAGATGATTATAATATTAACAATCATCTCTTTTAGACTTGACTCTTACAATTAATTATTGTGGAGGAAATACAAAATAGTCTCCTGCATTATCATCAAATGTAGAATTCTCACGCATCGGCAAGTGTTTTTCATTTTTTGTCCAATCCCAAACCTTTGTTTCGTCCTCAACAATATTTCCCGACACACGATCATTTTTTTTGCCATTCATAGGATAGTAAAGCAATAGATTTGTATCATCAGGGTTTGCATTTTTCCATACATTCTGGAGTATTTGTTGAGGCGTTCTCGCAATTTTCCAAAAACGAAACTCACGTATAAGTTCATTTAATCCACTGATCCAAATTCCAACAAGACTATATGATCCTGTTCTAATTTCTTGGCTAGCAACTAATATGCCATTTACATAAACGCTATTTATTTTGCCATCATACACAAAGGATAACATATACCATGTATCAGGTTGTGCAGAAAACTTATCGGCAGCGACATCAATTTGTGAAGATCCTGTTTTTATCTGCAATTGATTTGGATTAATAGTAACATCTCCAAAACGAGTGAATATTTCATCACTCACACTTACTCCATTAGCTAATTTTGTTCCCCCGATAGCCTGATTGTTAGATTCGTATTTTGAACGATTTATCATAACCTCCATTGTCCATTGAGGAACTGTAAAATCATTAGGAAACATATTCGCATCTTCATGCCCTTGCCCATTTATTCGAAGCGATTTGGTAATAATTTTTTGTTCTATTACAATTAATCCCTCATCTTGTCCTGAAATAATTCCAACGTCTGCATTTTTTATTTTGATGGGTAAAGCATACACCCCCTCAGTTGAGAAACGAATGTTTTTTAATTGTAAAGGGACAGAACTGTTTGCATTTTTTGCTTCAATAATTACTTCTGAGGAAATGTCGTACATCTCTTTAGGTAATAAAAGATAGGTTGTGCCATTCTCTTTATTGTACAAGGCAAGTTGTTCTTCGTTTCCAACCTCTAATTGCACAGTAACTTGTGCGTCATTTTTTTGAGATAAAGAAATGACGAAATCATTTATTCTAAACTCGGTATCTTCTTCTGTAAAGACAGAAATTAAGCCTTTGTTGGCAACGTATACTCCCTGTGGACTAATGAAGTCCTTAGTTGGGTCATTATACAATTCATTTTGACAACTTGCTATAGTAAGCAAGGTAATTAACGATAAAAAAATATTTTTCATAACATTACAAATTCATTGATTAATAAGTTCTATTATTGAACGTCTCCAGGAAATTCTTTATTGCCATAATGCAGTGCTAATCTTAGCCATTTATAATTTGGACTGTTAGGATAGTCATACTCTATATGAAATGCTCCAACTCCTCCAATTCGTTTTCCACTGGGTAAATCTAATGTAGCATAATCAAGAATTTGACTACCCTCCATGTTTCCAATCTCGGGACGAATGCTTTGATAGTCAACTATGCCTCCAGTTTTCCATCCTTGCTCAAACTCTACCGTTATTATTGTTTTTTGCTCCCAATTACTCAGATGAGGCTTGTTGATTTGTGTAATTACAGTAGCTGTACTACCCAACCAATATGCTTGATAAATATAATGATCCACTAGTTTTGAAGTTTCTGTAGATAGGTTGTCAGGTTGTCCATCCATCACCAGCATTTTCCCTGCAGGACGTAAACGGCTGCTAAGCGTTTCAATAAATACATGCATATTATTATTCCCTGAAGGACTAATTTCCTTTGCGTTCGCTAATGTTCCTGAGTGTCCGTAGCCAGGCTCATAGTCAATGTCAAATCCATCTAAATTGTATTTTTCAATCGTGTCACAAATAGCATTGGCATAAGCTTTAACTCCTTCAATAAAGTCTCCGCCTCCTTTTTCATCAACCCAATATTCTGTTGCAGTATATCCTGCAGGGGTCAATTGATCGCCTAAGTCTTGAATTATCCAACACAATAAAGCTTTACTACCTTTTATAGTTTGAAAAAAATTTAAATCTGCTTTCTGTTCATCTGAAAGATTTCCTCTTGTTCCCCAAAGAGATACAAAGTC
>JBOFMS010000008.1:0-4559 GCA_051658505.1 Bacteroidales bacterium
AGGGGCAGCTATGCGTACAGTTGAATCAACAGTAGCCCTACCAAAATAGAGGTAAGCGTGGCTATCAACCCAGGTTGCATAAAGGAGTGGTTCAATAACCATTTTCCGATAGAAGTAGTTCCTGTTCGGTCAAAGTTAATAGCAGCCACAATAGTGGGGTAGTTGGGTATTACAAAGTAGCCATTAACCGCAGGGAATAGGGCAATCAACATATAAGGAGAAATGCCTAATGCAATCCCCAGTGGAACAATCGCCCGCACCGTAGCAGCTTGGCTATACAGTAAAATAGACATCACAAAGAGTGCCAGCCCAAATAACCAAGGCATCTCTACCACAACGTCTTTTACCACGTTGGTAAGTTCGGTAATATTACCATTGATGAAAGTATCGCCCATCCACGCAATACCAAATATGGCAATAACCGCTTGCATACCTGCCAAAAACACATTGCCCTGTGTGGCTTTAATACCATTGGTGCGAGAGAAAATCAAAATCAAAGCAGCAGCACTTAGCATCAATATTTCAATGATAGAGGGCATATCAAGCATCACTCCGTCAAACGAAGGGCGTAGTGAGGGTATAGAGCCAAACAGCACAATCAGTAGCGTTGCGCCCACAAATAGTAGTACTGATAAGAGTGCCTTTCCACTATTCTCCATTTGCTTACTCCCTTCAGTTTTCTCCACATTTATTAAGCCCTCTTTTACTCTACGCAAGTACTCTGGGTCGTTCATCAGTTCCGCACCAATCTTTTTTGAGAAAAACGCAGCCACCAATACCCCAATAAGTGTGGCAGGAATGGTAACCTTTAAGATGTCGAAAAGCGTAATGTCGAAATCCGTTAATAGTGCTAGTAAGGCAACCATAGCTGCCGAAATGGGACTTGCAGTGATGGCTTGCTGTGAGGCAATTACCGCAATGCCAAGTGGTCGCTCAGGGCGTATTTTGGTTTCGTGCGCTACTTCGGCAATTACAGGTAATACCGAGTATGCCACGTGCCCTGTACCTGCAATAAAGGTAAAAAAGTAGGTAACCAATGGGCTAATAAAGGTTACATTGGTGGGGTTTTTGCGGAGTAGTCGTTCTGCCACCTTCACCATATACTCCAAGCCCCCTGCGGCTTGCATACAGGCAGCAGCAGATATTACCGATACAATCATCAATATCACATCAATAGGCGGTGCTGTGGGCTGTAACCCAAATCCAAAGGTAAGTACAGCTAAACCAACTCCACCCATTACCCCCAGACCAATTCCCCCCAATCGAGCCCCAACAATGATGGCAGTCAACACAAATAATAATTGGATTAGCATATAGTTTTTTTTTGTTTATAATTAGACTTTTCTATGTTTTTCGACTTGCATACTTGTACCACCTTTGCGCATTGTACCACCTTTTGGGGTGGTACAAATTATTGCAACGTGCCAAAAACCTTTTTTTCCTCCAAGTCTAACAATATATCCTTTATCAGTAAAGCCTTTTAGTAATTTTTGTACGGCAGATTTATTGATAGAAAGGCTTTCTGAAAGTTCTCTTACAGTTATACTTGGTTGTTCAGTTAGTGTTTCTAATATTTGTACTGAATTATCACTTCTGAATTTAACAAATTCGCCATTGTACCACCAAATAGATTTTGTTTGGTTTTTAATAAAGTCTATATTTTCTATAATTTCTGCTTCAATAGACTTTTCTATGTAATTAGTAAAATCTGTGATTTCTTTTAATGAGGCATGAGCTCCACTAGAGGGTCTACTACCCACCATAGCATCTGCCATATTGAGTGCTGTGAGATATTTTTTTTTATGCTTGCTTTTTATTACAACCATAGGATAGTTATGTCGTAGCAAAATGTAGTTAACCATTAAACGTGCTATGCGTCCATTACCATCTTCAAATGGGTGAATACGGATATAGCGATAGTGAAATAGAGAGGCTAGTTCTATAGGTGAAAGTTCAGCTTTTTTCTCTACTTCATTATACCAATTAACTAAATCGGTCATTAAAGCAGGGGTTTCTTCTGGAGAGGCGTACTCAAAGATATTGCCTGTTGCAGTTTTTACAGAATTAGGACGAGTTTTGTATTGTCCTGCATGAACAAGAAATGATATTGTTGTTTCATTTGACAACTTGCGATAATCGGTATAATCCTCCCGCAATAATATTTTATGTAATTGTCGTATAAATGCTTCTGTAAGAGGCTTATCTTTTTCTAAAGCCTCTACTTGCATCATTTTAAGCCCCACATTATGGGCTTTCATTTCCTCTAAATCTTTCATACTTGCTTCTTCGGCAACCTTTCCAAAAAGCAAGAGTAGTTCTGTTTGTCCGTAGGTAAGTGTATTTCCCTCTATATGATTAGAGTTATAGTTAAACTCAAGCATAAACTTATTGGCTAATAGGTTTTGCTCTTCGCCTGTTAGTGGTTGAAGTCTTTGCCATTCGCTATACAATACTTGAATATTCTCCATAATTTCTATTGTGTTGCCTTTCCCCCTTTGTTTACTTTCAACTACACTACCGGTCTCGTAATCTCACCACGTAGCGACTGCAATAGGGCTTGCTTTATCTTATCTACCTCAGTGTATCGCCCCAATAGGTGCATCAGTTTGGTAAGTGCAGCCTCAGTGGTGCTGTCGCCTCCGCTTACTACGCCTGCCTCACTCAGCTTGCGCCCTACCTCGTACGATAGCATATCTACCTGCCCTGTGTGGCATTGGGTAATGTTGAGTACAATGATGCCTCGTGCCACAGCAGCCTTAATGGCATCAAGAAACCATGTGAATGATGGTGCATTGCCTGAGCCATAGGTTTGTAGCACTACAGCGCGCAAGTGTGGTGTGTTTAGCACGTTATGCACGTAGGCAGGTAACATTCCTGGAAAAATAGGGAGCATCGCTACATTGGCATCAAAGGCTGTGTGGACTTGCAAACTTTCATTGCCTGAGGGCAAGATGTACTTATCGTTATAACTAATATGAATGCCTGCGTGTGCTAAGGGTGGAAAGTTGTTGGAGCGAAAGGCTCTAAACTCCTCAGCATTGTACTTTGAGGTGCGATTGCCTCGCAATAGTTCATTCTCAAAAAACACAGACACTTCGGGTACTTGTGCTGCGCCATTGGGGAGTTTTGCTGCTGCAATTTCTAGGGCAGATATGAGGTTCTCTTTTCCATCGGTACGCACCATGCCTATGGGTATTTGGCTGCCTGTAAATACAATGGGTTTGCTTAAGCCCTCAAGCATAAAACTTAATGCTGAGGCGGTGTATGCCATGGTGTCGGTGCCGTGTAGTACCACAAAGCCATCGTACTTGGTATAATTCTCTGAGATAGTGTGGGCAATTTGCACCCAAGTATCAATCTCTACATTAGAGGAGTCAATGGGAGTGTAGGCAAGGGTATCTATCTGAAAGTTGAACTTTTTAAGTTCTGATACTTCTTGCTCAATTTGATCAAAATTAAAGGGAGTGAGTGCCCCTGTTGAGGGGTCTAATTTCATACCAATAGTACCGCCTGTATAGATAATGAGAATGCTTGCCAAAATGTATGCCTGTGGATTTATCAAAATTTGCCGTGCAAAGATAGTCATCTTTCAAGAAGTATCTTTATCTCACTTTTGCCCAAATGCTCGAAAAACGCTAAGTTTGCTAAAAATAATCCTTTGCTATTATGAAACATTCTTACTGGATACTCAAAACGCTAGCAATAATCACCTTATTTGTAACGGCTTGTGGCACAAAAAAAAACAAGCCAATAGAGGTGCTTAATATTACGCAAGTGCAAGAGGCTAATTCTGCTAATCTTGAAGAGTATCTTGAGTGGACAGAAAAAGTAGAGTATATCAAACCAAAAAAGGCAGTTGCAAATGTATTGTCAAAACATGAAAAAGAGCGTGATACGTTGATGCTGCTCAAGTTTTTGAAAAAGCATTATCGGGAACTTGAACTATTGGCAGAGCCTTCTTATGCAACCTCCGACTTGCTCAAGTTTGTTTACGCAATTGACATAAATGATGATGGAATGCTTGACATTATTTACAATGGACCAACAGGAGGGGAGTCCAATATTATGCAAGTGTTTCTGCAAAAAAGCAAGATAAAATATCAACGAGTTTTTGTGGCTTATCAAGATATTATCAATATGACTTTTGCGGCAAATCGTTTATCCTCCTTTACACTCCTTAATATTGGCTGCTGTGCCGACCCTCAAGTGTTGGAGTATAATTACGCTGTTGAATATGTGGAGAGTAAACCTAACTTTCAACTCAAACAAACGATTGGCTACTTAAACCTAACCGAAAAACCTCAAATCGACATATTACCCTCTAAAGAGTTTACTATTACAAGTCAAAAGGCAAGATTGCGTAGCGACTGCTATCTGTTAGACAGTGTTGAGCACCCCATTTATGGTAGTAACGGCAATATGGTGGCGATGTATAATAAGGGTGCAAAAGGGCGAGTGTTTGGTACAAAAAAGGACGGAGAAACCGAGTGGATTTATGTAACAATGAGTACTTACGCTACTAAAAAAAACTGCAACTTCCCAATGTTTAATGAGCAATC
>JBOFMS010000009.1:0-6776 GCA_051658505.1 Bacteroidales bacterium
TTGCTATCGTGCGCCTCTTGTACGTCAATTAGCACTTTCATACGGGGTGTATTGCTTTTCGGCAACTCCATTAAAGAATAATGATGAGTTTTCACGTCATGCCACACGTTATTTATGTGATAGAAAGTTTATTGAACAAAGTGACTTGGTAACGATTATGGCAGGTAATTATAGTGTTAAAGGTTCTTCGTCGTTTCTTGAAATTGGTGTTGCTCAAAACTTGATAGGTGATGTAAATCAAGAAGCATACTATAGTTAGTTAATGCAATAAAACTATGTAAGTGCTTAAAATAGGAAGGACTTTAAGCCAACTCTAAATAATATGTGGGTTGGCTTTTTTATTTTTATATTCGTGCGCCTCTTACAGAGCCATTAAACTCTCCAAGTTTATAGGCAAGACTCCCATTTACAAAGGTATGCGTTATTTGGTGAGAGAACTGCTGCCTGTCAAAAGCACTCCATTTGCATAAATGTAGCGTATTAGATGCTTCAACAGCCCAAGGGTCACAAGGTTTTAGCAAACATAGGTCAGCTGTATAGCCTGTACGAATAAATCCTCGTTTTGCTATATTAAATATGCGAGCAGGGGCATGGCACATCTTTTCAATGATTGTTTCTATCGTGAATTCGCCATTTTTTACAAATTCAAGCATTGCTAAAAGATTGTGTTGTATAGAGGGTAAGCCCGAGGGAGCCTCAAGATAGAGGGCTTGCTTTTCTATAAGTGTATGTGGTGCATGATCAGATGCAATACTGCTAATATGCCCTGATATAATTGCCTTACGCAGTGCGCTACGTGCAGCACTGTTTTTAATCGAAGGATTGCATTTAAGTAGTGCGCCTCGCTTCTCATAATCATTATCGCAAAACCATAAATACTGTGGAGAAACCTCTGCGGTAATATGCTTGTTATTTGGTTCAAAAAGACTAATTTCCTCTGCTGTTGAGAGGTGTGCAATATGTAGTTTTGTGCCGTATTTTAGAGCAAGTCGAATGGCTTTGTCAGTCGCTCTTACACAAGCCTCTGCACTGCGAATATTGGCGTGTTGTGTGAAGGGTATGGCTGTGCCAAACTGTGCAATAGCCTTTTGTAGGTTGGTTTGTATTATGGCATCATCTTCACAGTGTGCAACTAAGGGTAGGGGACACTCGGCAAAAAGTTGTTCAAGATGCCTGTCATTTTGCAACAGCATATTACCTGTACTTGAACCCATAAATACTTTTACGCCAAGTGCGTTTTTGGGAGTTAATTTGGCTATTTTTTGGAGATTATCTTTGGTTGCGCCCAAAAAACAAGCAAAATTTATCAGACTGCTTTTTTCTGCAATGGTATATTTTTCTTCTAATGCTTCTATTGATGTGGTGGCAGGGATAGTGTTTGGCATGTCGGCAACCGTAGTGACTCCGCCTGCTGCTGCTGCAAAACTCTCACTTCCCCATGTGGCTTTATGTGTAAGCCCTGGATCTCGAAAGTGAACGTGTGTATCAATTACCCCAGGTATTAAAATAGAACCTTTGGCATTGATAACCTTTGTGTCATCTTCTATAGTGTATGATGTGGCTTGGTTTGAGTGGAAAATCGCTTCAATTTCGTTGTTGTTAAGCACAAGACTCCCCTTAAAGGAGTGTCCTTCGTTAACAATAATGGCATCTTTTATAAGTGTTCTCATACGGCAGAATAATTTGGTTTTATGTAGTTTAGCCGTAGGTTTGATGGAAGAGTGGTAGTCGAATTATTTTTTTGCTTTTATTTTGCGGAGTTTTAATTTGAAAACGCCCCAAAGTGCCTCTCGAAAAATTCCTCCACTCATTTTGGTGTTTCCTAACTTGCGATCAACAAAAATTATTGGGACTTCTACGACCTTAAACCCTAAGCGAATGGCAGTGTACTTCATTTCAATTTGAAATCCATAACCCTTCATTTGCAAGCGATTAAAGTCAATTGCCTCAAGCACTTGTCGAGTGTAGCACTTGAACCCAGCAGTCATATCTCGCACCTCAATTCCTAGCATCATACGTACATAGGCAGATCCAAAGTATGACATCATTACTCGTTTCATTGGCCAATTTACTACGTTTACCCCTGTAATATAACGAGACCCAATTGCAAGGTCTGCACCATTGTCGCAGGCTTCAGCTAAGCGAACTAAATCATTGGGATTGTGAGAAAAATCTGCATCCATTTCGCAAATGTAGTCGTATCCCTCATTTAGTCCCCATTTAAATCCCATAATGTAGGCTGTGCCTAATCCAAACTTTCCATTGCGTTCCAGCAAATGCAACCTTCCAGTAAACTCTGTTTGTAGTTTTTTTATGATGTCTGCTGTGCCATCGGGCGACCCATCATCAATCATCAATATATCAAAAGGAGTAGATAGTGCAAAAACAGCACGAATAATCGCCTCAGCGTTTTCCCGCTCATTGTAAGTGGGAATTATAACCAATCGTTTTTTCATAAAGTGGAGGCTGATATCGCCATAAAATATGGTAAATAATGAGGCTTTAGATTATTGTCGAAGCATTGCTGCAAAAGTAAAAAATTATTATTTATGAAGCAATAACTTCTGCGTGTGTTATTTTTTGTTCCTTTGAGGATAATCAATGGAGTAATGTAGTCCACGACTTTTACGCATTGCCGCAGCCTCTTTAATAATAAGATAGCCGACTTGTATTAAGTTTCGGAGCTCGCAAAGATTTTGCGTTAGCGTAGAGTTGCGGTATAGTTGCTCTGTCTCTTTGTGTAGCGTGTATAAACGAGCAAGAGCTCGCTCTAAGCGCATATTTGAACGTACAATACCTACATAATAACTCATAATTTGCTGCACTTCTTTGTAACTTTGGGTAATTAATACCATTTCTTCGGGGTGTGAGGTGCCCTCATAATCCCAGTTTGGGATGCCTGTTGCAAAAGAACTTGTTGCTATTGCCTTTTGTGAATGTTGTGCTGCACACTCGGCATATACTAATGCCTCAATAAGTGAATTAGAGGCAAGTCGATTTGCTCCATGCAGCCCTGTACACGAAGTTTCGCCAATAGCATATAGATTTTTGAGTGTTGTCAGTCCATTTTTGTCGACCTTTACACCCCCGCACATATAGTGTGCTGCAGGTGCAACAGGAATAAAGTCTTTGGTAATGTCAATCCCAATTGAAAGGCATTTTTGATAGATATTGGGGAAATGCCGAATAATATCGTTGGCAGATTTATGCGTAATGTCAAGATAAACAAAGTCATCGCCTCGCATCTTCATTTCATTATCAATAGCGCGTGCTACAATGTCACGAGGAGCAAGTTGAGCCCTGACATCATATTTCTCCATAAACTCCTTGCCATCTTGTGTGCGTAAAATGCCTCCAAAGCCACGCATTGCTTCAGTTATTAAAAATGAGGGACGTTCTGTTGTGTTATATAATGCTGTTGGATGAAATTGCACAAATGCCATGTTTTCTATTACCCCCTTTGCGCGATATGCCATAGCAATACCATCGCCTGTGGCAACTGAGGGGTTTGTTGTTGTGTGATATACATTGCCTGTTCCTCCAGTTGCAAGCACTGTGATTTTAGCTAAGAATACACCTACTTTTTGGGTTTTGAGATTAAGTACATAGGCTCCAAAACACTCAATGTTAGATTGATGTCGGCGAACCATTTTGCCCAAATGATGGGGCGTAATGAGGTCAATTGCAAAATGATGTTCAAGAATTTCAATGTTTTTATGCTGCCTTGCAAGTTGCATAAGTGAGCGTTGAATTTCTGCCCCTGTACTGTCTTTATGGTGTAAAATACGGTGTTCACTATGTCCTCCCTCACGAGCAAGGTCGTATCGTCCATCTTCACTACGATCAAATATCGTTCCCCATTGCTCAAGTTGTTTAATTTCCGTAGGGGCTTGATTAACTACCAGTCTTACTACATCTTCCATGCACATGCCAGCACCGCAAATTAGCGTGTCATCAATGTGTTTTTGAGGCGAATCAGGAGCGTAGGTAACCGCAGAAATGCCACCTTGAGCAAAGTTGGTGTTGGTTTGTTCCATTGTGCTTTTGGTAATGATGAGCACTTTTCCACTGTCGGCAACCTTGAGGGCATACGCAAGCCCGCCTACACCAGAGCCTATTACTAAAAAATCAACCTCTTGATTATTCATAATTTGTAAGATAAGAAAGCCTGCAAATGTACTAAATTAGTATAATTATTTTACCCATATAGATTCTTTTATTGGCAAAATGGTTTGACTGTTAAATAGATATTTCTAGAGACAATTAAATAATTTTGGTTTTTTCTTTTTGTTTCGTAAAAAACCATTAACTTAGCTACTCAATTTTTGC
Organism: Bacteroidales bacterium; assembly: GCA_051658505.1. GTDB lineage: Bacteria > Bacteroidota > Bacteroidia > Bacteroidales > UBA932 > JAITMY01. The sequence goes on from JBOFMS010000009.1 coordinate 4,330, forward strand.
TTTGATACAACTAAAATATAACACTTTTATCAAATAAATTTCTTAAAACTAAACCTGACTATGAAAAAGTTTTTTACTTTTTTTGCGCTATGTGGCGCATTGATTATTGGTGCGAATTTTGCACTTGCCCAAACGGATGAGGCTTCAGAGGTCGCCACTGACTCGGTATCGAGTGTTGTCGCTGCTACTGAAACAGTAGCAAGCGTAGCTGTAGAAGAAGTTCCCATACATCAACAACTTAAGACGAAGTTTATCGAAGGAGGTCCTGGTTTTATGGCAACAGTGCTTTTGTGTCTTATTTTGGGACTTGCACTTGCTATTGAGCGCATCATTTACCTTAATCTTGCAACCACGAATACTGAAAAACTATTGGTTAATGTGGAGACTGCTTTGAATGAAGGTGGTGTAGAGGCTGCAAAAGAGGTGTGCCGTAACACTCGTGGTCCTGTAGCAAGTATTTTCTATCAAGGCTTAGACCGTTCAAACGAAGGAATTGATGTGGTTGAAAAATCAGTTGTTGCTTATGGTGGAGTACAAACTGCACAACTTGAAAATGGACTGAGTTGGATTTCACTCTTTATCTCAATTGCACCTATGCTTGGTTTTTTGGGTACAGTAATTGGTATGATTGGCGCATTTGATGCTATTCAAGCAGCTGGAGATATTTCTCCAACTGTTGTAGCAGGTGGTATCAAAACTGCTCTTATCACTACTGTAGCAGGTCTTATTGTTGCGATTATTCTTCAGATTTTTTACAATTACCTTTTAGGTAAGATTGATTCTATTACTAACAGTATGGAAGATGCTTCAATCTCTTTGATTGATCTTTTAGTGAAGCATAATCTAAAAAAGTAATTATCCTATGAAAATTTTGAATTACGTTAAGATAGCACTGCTGGTTTTTGCCGCTTTGATATCGGTGCTCTTTTATTCTGATGTAATAGGTCCTGACGCACTATTGATTTTTGCTTACCTTTTAGCAGGGGTTACTGTTGTTTCGGTTGGGCTTTTTTATGTATACAGTTTGGTTGAACACCCAAAACAGATAAAGTTCGTTCTCCTAATGCTTGGAGCAGTAGTAGCATTGACTTTGATTTGCTACACTATTTCATCACCAACAGCAGTTGGACTTGATGCCGAAATGGAACGCACTCTGTCTGGAGCCGCTATTCGTTGGAGTGAGACAAGTATTTTGGCTATGTATTTTCTTTTTTTTGGAGCAATTGTAAGCATTATATTTGGTGCAGTACGAAGTGCACTTAAATAGCGCAAAGCATTTACTTTCTTTTATTACACGAAAAACATTATGGCAAAACGACAACTACAAGAAATAAATGCTGGCTCAATGGCAGACATTGCGTTCTTGCTACTCATTTTCTTTCTTGTAACAACTACGATGGATGTTGATACAGGGCTATTACGCAGATTGCCCCCTATCCCTGATAAGAATCAAAAAGCAGAGGATTCAAAGGTAAATAAGCGAAATGTATTTGCAGTATTGGTTAATGCAAGTGATAGACTTTTGGTAAATGGAGAGCCTATAGATGTGAGCCAATTGCGTGCAAAAACAATAGAGTTTATTGCCAATCCTTCAGGAGGTGTGAAAATGTCGGAACAAGAACTAAAGGAAATAGAGGGCTTAGGTAATGTGATGGTTTCCAAAGGAGTTATTTCGCTGCAAAATGATAGGGGAACTAGTTATCAAATGTACATTAGGGTTCAAAATGAACTTATTGCTGCATATAATGACCTTCGTAATGAATTTGCAATGCAGCAGTATGGCAAGAAGTTTGATTTTTTGTATGAAGATCAACAAGAGGTAGTAAAGCAAGTTTATCCACAACGTATTTCAGAGGCTGAACCTAAAAATATTGGAGGAAAATAGAATGGCAAATTTTGGACGAAAGAAAAAAGGCGGTATGCCTGCTCTCTCTACAGCTTCGCTTCCTGATGTTGTATTTATGTTATTGTTTTTTTTCATGGTAAGTACGACTATGCGTAAAGGTGAAGTGCTTGTAAGGATGATTATGCCTGAGGCAACTGAGTGGTCAAAATTAGAGCGGAAATCATTGGTTAGTTACATATACATTGGTCCTCCAATAAAGGCGTATCAAGCAAAGTTTGGTACAGAGCCTCGTATTCAACTTAATGACAGTTATAAATCGTTGAACGATATTCGAGACTTTATTGCTTCGGAGAGGGAAGCTCGGAATGAGTCTGACCGTCAGTTTATGACGACTTCACTAAAGGTAGATAAGGATACTCGTATGGGAGTTGTTACTGATGTAAAGCAGGAATTACGAAAAAGTAGTGCTTTGAAAATTAACTATTCTACACGTAAATTAGTTACTACATCGGGTCTGTAACTTTTTAATCAATAAAAGTGATAATTATAACCGCTTTCATATTTATATGAGAGCGGTTTTTTTAATATTAAAGAGATGAAG
>JBOFMS010000010.1:0-16958 GCA_051658505.1 Bacteroidales bacterium
TCGTTTGCTGGGAGTTGTGCGTGAAGTTCATTAGCAATATTGAGGGCGTTAATCATCTTGTTTTTGGCATGACCAGGGTGAATGTTTTTGCCCTGTACTGTGATTTTCGCTAAGGCTGCATTAAAGTTTTCGTATTCCAATTCGCCAACTTTTCCACCATCAACAGTATAGGCATACTGTGCGCCAAATTTCTCTACGTCAAAAAAATCAACTCCTCTTCCAATTTCTTCGTCGGGTGTAAATCCAATACAAATATCGCCGTGTTTAATGCTAGGATTGTTCATTAGTTGTTGTACTGCATACATTATTGAGGCAATGCCAGCTTTGTCATCAGCACCTAAAAGTGTTGTGCCATCACTTGTGATAATGGTTTGTCCTATGTAATTTAACAGTTCAGGAAACTCCTTAGGGCTAAGCACAATCTTGTCTTTGCTATTAAGTATAATGTCTGTTCCTGCATAATTTTCTGTGATTTTTGGTTTTATGTTTTTGCCAGAGACATCGGGAGATGTGTCAACATGGGCAATAAATCCAAGTGCTGGGCTATCGGTAACTGTATTGGCAGGTATTTTTGCCATTACGTAACCATTTTTGTCAATGGCAACATTACTTACTCCTAATTCTCGTAACTCTTGTGCCAACAACTCAAGGAAACACTTTTGTTTGCTTGTACTCGGAAAATCAATGATGCCTTCTTGTGATTGCGTATCTATTTTTACATAACCAAGAAATTTTTCAAGTATTGTTTCCATTTTTGAATATGATTTAGGCTATTACAAAATAAGCCTCGCAGTTCAAAACTACAAGGCTTTACATTTGTTGCGGGGGCAGGACTTGAACCTACGACCTTCGGGTTATGAGCCCGACGAGCTACCAACTGCTCCACCCCGCATGTGAGTGCAAATGTAAAGTAAATTTTATGACATTCCAAATTTTATCGGCATTTTATAGTGTTTCTGCAAAATCTTAAAATAGGTGTTTTGACAATTCAGATTTCTTATGTACCTTCGCTATTAGCAAATATTTTTGTCATAGGGTACTTTGAAGAGTTCCTCTTTATCTAAAGTTAATAAAGTGGGATTCTTTGTTTTTTGCTCTATCCCACATTACAAATATTGTAATTTATGGCTTATACTTACCTTACTGAAGAGGGCTTGCAAAAATTGCGTGCCGAAGTAGAGCATTTAACATCGGTAGAGCGTCCTGCTGCTTCGCGTGCCATTGCTGAGGCGCGTGATAAAGGCGATTTATCGGAAAATGCAGAATATGATGCTGCAAAGGAGGCACAGGGATTGCTTGAATTGAAAATCTCACAATTACAAAGCATGCTTGCAACCGCAAAAATAATTGATGACTCGAAATTAGATACATCTAAAGTGCAGTTGCTGAACAAGGTAAAGATTGAGAATTTGTCGAACAAATCGACTATGGAATACACTTTAGTAACTGAAAAAGAAGCAAACTTAAAAGAGGGAAAACTCTCTGTAAGTACTCCTATTGCTAAGGCTTTATTAGGTAAAAAGGTTGATGATATAGTAGAGGTTACAGTTCCATCGGGGATTCTAAAACTCAAGATCTTAAATATTTCGATTTAAAGATATGAGTAGTGTTTTTACAAAAATTATACAAGGCGAAATTCCATGTTATAAAATTACTGAAGATGATTCACATTTTGCCTTTTTAGATGTTAGCCCTATTGCAATTGGGCACACTTTAGTAGTTCCTAAAAAGGAGATTGATTATATTTTTGATTTCAATGAGGCAGAATTAAGTAAGTTGTTTTGCTTTGCACAAAAAGTAGCAAAAGGGCTAAAGAGTGTTGTGGCTTGTAAGCGAATTGGCATTGCAGTAATAGGCTTAGAGGTGGCTCATGCGCATGTCCATCTTGTGCCACTTAATAGTCCAAATGATATAGATTTTAGCAAAAATAAACTAGAAGTTCCAACTGCAGTTCTTGCTGATTTGGCAAAGACTATTCAGGCGGAAGTAAATAAAATTTAGTGTTAACGAGAAATATATATTAAACTAACTAAAAAAACATTATGTCACTTGAAATTACTGATGCAAATTTTGAACAAGAAGTTCTTAAAAGTACAAAACCTGTAATGGTAGATTTTTGGGCTGAATGGTGTGGCCCGTGTCGGGCTATTGCTCCAATTATTGATGAGCTAGCAACAGAGTATGAAGGTAAAGCTGTTGTCGGTAAAGTAGATGTAGATGCTAATGATCAAATACCTGTAAAGTATGGTATTCGCAATATTCCTACCGTTTTATTTTTCAAAAATGGAGAATTGATAGATAAGGTAGTGGGCGGAGCCTCAAAAAGTACTTTTGATGAAAAACTAAAGGGGCTGTTGTAGAATTAAAAAATGCTGTAAAATAAAAAGGCAGACCTAACAGGTCTGCCTTTTAGTTAACTGTCCCAATTGGATACTATTTGTTTGCAATAAGTTGCGCAGTATTGTTAAGATTAAGTTCGATAGTTTTGTCGCTAAAGAAAAGTGTGGCGTTGTCGTCAACAAACTGTACAAGTTTTACCGATGCTCCATTTTCATTAAGAGACCATGTTTGTGTTGTTTTGTCAAAAATCAAATCTGCTGATTTGTCAGACCCTAACATCTCAATGTGGTATCCATTTTCATTAGATTTTACATGGTAACAACCATTCTTTCCGTTGATAGTTGTGTCAACATTGGCGATAGGAGAATTGCCTGTCCAAAACTCAAGAGAGTTAAATAATAAGGCGTCTAATAATAGAGAGATTTCGTAAATGGGAACAATACATAAACCTAAGAACAGCAACTCATTTACAATTTTATTGTTACTTGCCTTTTCATTCCATTTCAAAATTTTACCAGATAAACCAAAAGAACCAATACATGAGTTCATTAGTAACATTGCTGCGCCCAATGCAATGGATGCAATACTCAATTTCATTTTTTTCATAGTTTTTTGTTTTTAAGTTAAAAAAATAATCTTACAATTTTTTACGTAATTCGATGTTCTCTTTTTCATAACCAGGCTTATTAAGTAAGGCAAACATATTTTTTTTGTAGGCTTCAACTCCAGGCTGGTCAAATGGGTTTACGCCAAGGATGTAACCACTTATAGCGCAGGCTATCTCATAAAAATACAGTAATTGCCCTAAATAACGCTCATTTAACTCAGGTAATTCTATGCGAATATTAGGAACTCCTCCGTCAATGTGCGCTAATTGAGTGCCTAACTCTGCCATCTTATTTACCTCATCAAGGCGTTTTCCTGCTAAAAAGTTCAATCCATCTAAGTTCTGAGAGTCGTTTGGAATAGTAAGCGTGTATTTTGTTTTTGTTACACTTAAAACAGTTTCAAATAGCATACGTGTTCCCTCTTGGATATATTGTCCCATAGAGTGCAAGTCGCTCGTAAAATCAACACTTGCAGGGAAAATTCCTTTTAATTCCTTGCCCTCACTTTCTCCATAAAGTTGCTTCCACCATTCGGCTATAAAGTGCAGTTTGGGATTATAGTTTGCCAATATTTCAACAGTTTTTCCTTTTGCATACAAGACATTACGTGCGACCGCATATTGTAGAGCCAAGTTGCTTTCAAAAGGAACATCTTGTGCTGTTGTCTTTTCCATTTCAACTGCTCCTTTTATTAAGGCTGCAATATCAATGCCTGCACAAGCAATTGGGAGTAGTCCTACTGGTGTAAGTACAGAGAAGCGTCCGCCAACATTATCAGGTATCACAAAGGTTTTGTAGCCTGCTTGAGTTGCCGTAGTGCGCAATGCGCCTCGTGCTTTATCGGTTATTGCGACAATGCGCTTTTTAGCATTATTTTGTCCGTATTTTTGCTCAATAAAATTTTTAATAATTCGGAATGCAATAGCAGGCTCAGTGGTTGTTCCTGATTTAGAAATGACGATACAGGCAACTGATTTTCCTTCAAGAGTCTGTAGTAACTCATACAAATAATCCTCGCTAATGTTTTGCCCTGCAAACACAACTAGAGGTGCTTTGCGATTTGTAGTTTGCAATGCGTCAAAGGAGTGTGATAGGGCATCAATTACTGCTTTTGCGCCTAAGTATGATCCCCCGATGCCAATTGTTACTACAATATCTACTCCTTGACATAGTTGTTTTGCAGTCGCATTGATTTCATCTATTTCGGTTTGTGATATAGAGGACGGAAGATTGCGCCATCCCAAAAAATCATTTCCCTGACCATTGCCAGCATACACGGTTTTAAGAGCATCGACTGCTTTGGTTTTGAGTGCAAGTACTTCGCTTTCTGTTGATGTTCCGTAAATTTTTGAATAGTCTAAACGTATCATGTTTTTATGGTCTAAAAAATTTATACAAGTGAGTTTGTTAGTTGTGCAATTTCATGTTTAGGGTTTGTACCTTCGTATAAAATTCTGTAGATTGTTTCAGCAATGGGGAGATTTATTTTATATTTTTGATTCAAATCGTGCATACATTTACAGGCATAAAAACCTTCGGCTACCATATTCATTTCAAGTTGCGCATCTTTCACTCGATAACCTTTGCCTATCATATTGCCAAATGTGCGATTGCGGCTGAACTGAGAGTAACAGGTTACGAGTAAATCGCCTAAATAGGCAGAATTTGCAGGTTCGCGTTGTGCAGGGAATACACTGTCTAAAAAATTCTTTAGTTCAGCATGAGCATTGCACACTAAAACGGATTGGAAGTTGTCGCCATAACCTAAACCATGGCAAATACCCGCTGCTACGGCATAGATGTTTTTTAATATAGCAGCATACTCTGCTCCGTGAATGTCGGTGCTAATGATAGTGCGCAGAAATGAGCCTGAGAAGGCTTTGGAAATTGCTATAGCATTGTCTTCATCTTTGCATGCAAAGGTAAGATAAGAGAGTCGCTCAAGTGCCACTTCTTCGGCATGGCAAGGACCTGTTACAATTCCCATATTTTCAAAATCTCCACCAAATTTATTGTGCATAAATTCAAGTACGGTTTGATTTCCAGAGGGTAAAATTCCTTTAACGGCTGAGACGATGAATTTATCTTTTATACATTCGGTAAGTTCGGTAGTCCATATATCTACATAAACTGAGGGGATAACAATGATAAGAACATCGCTATTTCGAGTAGCCTCGTTAATATCTGAAAACAGTTGTAAGCGACTTGTGTCAAACTCAACCTCTGTAAGAAAATGAGGGTTGTGATGATACTGTTTAATGTATTCTACACAAGCAGCATCCCGTACATACCAACCTACATTTTGCAGATTTTGGGTTAAGAGTTTTGTAATTGCAGTAGCCCAACTTCCACTACCAAAAACGGTATAGCGTGCATTTGGCGTTATTTTAACTTTCATGCTTTGATCTAATTTTAACTATCTTGTTCTCAAATGTCACACAGTCTTTTAGAACTTGTTTTTGAGAGTTGTTGTGCATGCTATATTGTCCATTTACGGCACGACTATGCCTAAAGTTAGGGCATGAGCAACTCTTGGGACCTCCACAACTACTAAAAGTAATGGCAGATAAGAAGAAAAAACTAATGTAGTAAAGCATAATAGGTGCAGATTGAATGCTGCAAATTTAGAGAATAAATATCGGATTTCTCATTTTTTTTAGGAAAATTGTTTTTGTACGTTTTTTCTTATTATTTTTGCTCTGTTTTTTTACCGAACTTATAATTTTATAAAAAATGGCTCACAAAATTAGTAATGATTGTACCGCTTGTGGTACATGTATTGATGAATGTCCTGTTGAAGCAATTGCTGCTGGCGATATTTATACAATTGCTGCAGAGGTATGTACTGATTGCGGTGTTTGTGCTGATGCTTGCCCAGTAGGTGCAATTAGTCCTGCGTAAACAGTTTCACTATTGCAAAATGCGAGGCTGCTATCAAGGCAGCCTCTTTTTTTATCACAAATGTTTTTTAGATCACTATCCTCCCCAATAGCACATCTCTTAGTTTTAGTCATTGCAGTTATTGTTTCGGTGCTTTTTTTCTCAACATTGAGTATTGTCGTAGCTCCTTTATTTGGCTTTTCGGCAGAGGATGTGCGTGGAGGAGTTACTATGCAAAACCCTTTACTAACGCTTTATTTGCTTGCAGTAAATAGTTTTAGTTTATTTTTATTTCCTACACTTTTTGCCGTTTGGATAACTACACCTCGTCGCCCAATGCTGTCATTGGGTTTACGCTGTTGCCCACAAACTATTAATGTTATACGAGGAGTATTTTTAGCTATCGCAGCAGTGCCATTTATTAGTTTTGCAGCAGGTGTTAATGCGCAGTTACCATTACCAGAGTGGATCTCCACTTTGGAGGAGCATGCTAATGCTATTATGGATAAACTGCTATCAACCAAAAGTTATTTGCATTTGTATCTTAATATTTTTGTAATGGCGATATTACCTGCTTTTAGCGAGGAGTTTTTTTTTAGAGGCTATTTACAGCCTTTAATTAGGCGTTGGACAAAACAAACACATCTTTCGATTTTCATTACAGCCTTTGTTTTTAGTGCTTTTCATATGCAATTTGAGGGCTTTATTCCACGCCTGCTTTTGGGTGTAATTTTAGGATATACCTTTTATTGGAGCAAGAGTTTATGGCTGTCTATTGTGATTCATTTTGCAAATAATGCCTTTGCAGTTTTGGTGTACTTTTATGCTGCGCAGCATGATATTGTGTTATCTCAGTTGGAGGATGCATTTACAGAAAACTCTTTGGGAGCACTTTTGTCATTGCTTACAAGTGCAGTTTTCTTGTTTCAAATCTTTGTTAGTGAAAGATTGTACTCACGAAAAATAAGAGTTTAATAAGTTTTGAGGCTATTCTTTTTTAGCACTTTGCCATTCTTTTTTGTTAAATTAAATTTAAGATTTGAACAAAATTTTTATCTTTGTCTTCACAAATTTAGTATTGCATTTTTTAATTTATATCAAATATTTAGAACTATGTCTCTTAACAAAGTAATGCTTATTGGCAATGTGGGTAAAGATCCTGAGGTACGCCATTTAGATAGTGGAATTGCAACCACTACAATTACTCTTGCCACATCTGAAACTTATACAGATAAAACAGGACAAAGAGTTACAAATACTGAATGGCATAATGTGGTGCTTTGGCGTCAGTTGGCTGAATTGGCGGAAAAATATATTCGCAAAGGCACACAGGTTTTTATTGAAGGAAAAATTCGCACTCGATCGTGGGAGGATAAAGAAGGGCAGAAGCGTTACACAACCGAAATTGTTGCTGATAATCTACGCCTTCTTGGTCGTCGTGATGATGCCGCATCAGGGCAAGGATTTTCCCCATCATCAGCATCGTCCAATACACAGAGTACTACATCCATTGAGCCAATAGGCTCTGATAATAACGATTTGCCCTTTTAGAAATCCCAAGATATAATAGGGTATGAGATAAAAAAAGCGAAATAAAACCAAGAGTATTATTTCGCTTTTGTTTTGCTATGAAAAGTAAATTTTTTCTCCTTTTTTTATTCGGATTACACACAATGCTTTGTGCTGCCAATAACCTTGCTATGCAAGGTGCTGCAGCAACAGGTATTGCAGGTATTGGGGTAGTGCATATTAGTTCATTTTCGTCTTATAACAATCAAGCAGCACTTGGTTTTCTTGAAAATCCACAACTTGCTTTTTCTTACGAAAATCGATATTTTTCGGAGCAACTTAATGTTGGGTCAGTTATTTTTGCATTTCCGATTAACAATGTTGGTGTTGCAGCATTTGATATTGCATCTTTTGGCTACTCCCAATATCGTGAAACACGCATTGGTTCATCTTTTGGCAAACAGTTATCAAATCGCATTGCTATTGGCACGCGTGTAGATTATCACCTTGTGCAAGTGGCAAATTATGGAAGTACTAGCAGCATTACAGCAGATTTGGGTATCATTGCAGAGCCTCTTGATAACCTTTGGGTAGGAGCGCATATTTTTAATTTTACTTATTCAAAATACTTTAGCAATCTCTATGATGAGCGTTTGCCTGTAGTTTTTGACCTTGGGATAGCTTACGGAGTAACTCCTCTTGCAAAAGTATTTGCAGCGACACAACTGTCATCACGTCATAATCCAAATGTGAGATTTGGCATTGAAATGACGATTCAGCAGGTGCTTAAATTGCGCTTGGGAGTTTCGGCAAAACCCGTAGAGTTCTTTGCAGGTTTTGGTTACACGTATCGTAATTTGACACTTGAGATGGCATTTGAACGACATGAGAGTTTGGGCTACTCTCCACAAATTTCGCTACTGTATTGCTTTAAGACAAATAAAAAGAGGGATTAACGTGAAATGCTGCAATATACATAGAGTTTTGCTTTGCAGTATTTTAATTTGGATAACAATCCCAAGCATTGCAAAAAATGAAAGTGTGGAGGACATAAACGAAGCCATTCAGAGCATTGTTGAGGATATGTCATCACTTGAGGACGCTGATGTTACTATGGAGGAGGTGTATGAAATTTTGATGAATTATGCACAAACTCCAATGAATATCAATGCTGCAAGTGAAACAGAACTGTTGCAATTACATATTTTAAATGAGTTTCAGGCGAGTAGTATCGTTGAATATATTCGACAGTATGGAGAAATGCAAACTCCATATGAGTTGCAATATGTACAAGGTATAACACAAGAACTAATGGAAAAACTTTTTCCATTTGTTACGACTTCTACCGTTAGATTTGCAAAAAAAACAAGTTTGAAGCAACTTCTTTTGCAAGGTAGACATCAGACTATTGGTAGAGTTCGCCAAACTTTGGAGACACAGCAGGGCTACACGCCCATTAGTGAGGAGGATTACGAAAAGTCACCAAACTCTCGCTATTTAGGATCGCCACAGTCGATTTACTTGCGCCATCGCTATACATATAGAGATAAACTTCAGTGGAATATAACAATGGAAAAAGATGCTGGAGAATCCTTTGGTGCTCCTTGGAATAAGTATGGATTTGATTATTACTCAGGGCATATTAAGGTGTCAAACATTGGAAAAATTCATGCTTTAGTAGCAGGGGATTTTTATGTACAGTTGGGGCAAGGTCTATTATTATGGCAAGGTGCATCATTTAATAAGACTAGTGATGCCTTGGCAATAGCAAAGCGAGGTGCAGGGATTAAGGCATATAGTGGTGTTAATGAGAATCTGTTTTTTCGTGGAGTTGGTGCAAATGTCCGAATTACAGACAGAGTTATTGCAACAGGCTTTGTGTCTTATAAAAACCTTGATGCGAGTGTAGATTCTTTGGGTGTTTTTTCATCACTACAAACCACTGGGCTGCACTCAACTCCACGTGAAGTGGCTGGAAAAAACACGGTAGGTGAAATGGTTGTTGGGGGAAGTGTGGCGTATAATTGGACTAAATTTCGCTTGGGAGTAAATGCTTTGCATCATCGCTTTGGTGGTGATTATCAAAAAAATGTACAGTTGTATAACTTATTTGAACTGAATAAAAATACAAATACTAATATTAGTGCAGACTACAGATGGTACATCAAAAAAGTGTATTTGTTTGGAGAGTTTGGAGTGAGTGAAAATGGTGCACTGGCTGTGCTTAATGGTTGCCTTGCAGATGTTGCTTCACGGTTGCAATTAGCCGTTTTGCATCGTTACTATGAAAAAGATTATCAGGCGTATTATGCTAATGCTTTTTCGGAGGGTGGGAGAGCGGCAAATGAAAACGGAATTTATATTGGTGCAAATTTATTTCTACACCCAAAAGTAAAAACGAGTCTTTATTTTGACGTATATGATTTTCCTTGGCTTAAATTTAGAGCAAATGCGCCATCAAAAGGATTTGATGTATTAATGCAAACAGAATATACGCCTCAATCATTTTGTAAAATGCAGTGGCGATTGAGGTATGAAACCAAAGAGGAAAACATCTCCAATGATGAGTTACAAACCAAGCAAATTGGCGAAAAAGAAAAGTTTGCTTTGCGCTACAGTATTCAATATAATTTATTTGAGGAATTGAGTTGTGAAAGCCGCGTAGAAGGCTCATTGTATAGTATAGATAGAAAAGAGACCACGAATGGAATAATGGTTTTTCAAGATGCTAATTATAAATTGAAAAAACTTCCTTTTAAGATTGGCGTTCGCTATGCTTTTTTTAGCACAGATGATTATAACACACGTATTTACGCCTATGAAAGGGATGTGTTATATGCCTTTTCTGTACCTGCGTACTATGGGCAAGGCTCCCGTTGGTATGTTAACTTACAATGGAATCCTATGGAGCGATTAGTGGTGTGGTTACGTTGTGCTCAAACCTTTTATTTTGACCGAGAAAGTATTGGAGATGGCTTAACAAAGATTGATGGTAACCATCGTACAGATATGAAACTGCAAATGCAGTGGAAATTTTAGAACTAGGTTAGTATTAAATTTATGTGCTTTTTTTAATATCCTTAATACGCAGTTGCAATGAGGATTGTCCTCTATAAGTGTTTTCGGTAATGGTATAGCAAATATCGATAGGTTTACCACTATCAACATAAGAAAACAAGTGGGCTTGATTGAATGCAATTGCTGGCAAGGGTTGATATGGAGAGTCCTCTTGAATTAAGTTTAATTTTAAGTGCTCATTATCCACACCCACAATACGTGCGTTACCATTGCTATACACACGGTGCGACACAAAAACAGGCGACATATTACCTGGACCAAAAGGACGAAACTGTTTGAGAACTCGCCAAAACTTAGGTGTAATATCGCTAAACTTCAAACTCTGGTCAATCTCAACTTGTGGAATAAGCATCTCTGGGTTTATGACCTTACTTGCTAATTCCTCAAAGCGATTGATAAACGGCTCAATATTTTCTGCCTTCATTGTTAATCCTGCAGCATACATATGTCCGCCAAAGTTTACGAGTAAGTCAGCGCACGACTCAATGGTTTGATATAAGTCAAATCCTGGAATACTGCGAGCTGAGCCCGTAGCCAATCCATTGCTCTCGGTAAGCACTATGGAAGGGCGATAAAAATTTTCAACCAAGCGAGAGGCAACAATTCCAACCACACCTTTATGCCAATTTGGATTATAAAGTACAATTGTTTTTTTGCCTTGCAATTGAGGGTCTTGCTTAATAATGTTGATTGCCTCAAGTGTAATACTGCGGTCAACATTCTTGCGGTCATTATTGTGGTCGTTGATTAAGTCGCCCACTTTGTTGGCAATTTCATCTGTTTCAGCAGTAAGCAAATCCACTGCAGCAATTCCCGACTCCATACGTCCAGCAGCATTTATTCGGGGACCAATGCGAAACACAATATCATCAATATTGATTGCTTGCTCATCTAAGCCCGAGCGTTGCATAATTGCCTGAAATCCTTTGCGAGGAGCAGTATTTATACGTTGCAATCCATAATGTGCCAAAACCCTATTTTCGCCCGTAAGTGGTACAATATCTGAGGCAATACTTACAGCTACAAGATCGAGTAGGGGCTCAAGCTTTTGTGTTGAAATGTGATTTTGCTCACAGTATGCTTGTAGTAATTTGTAGCCCACACCACAGCCCGACAGGTCTTTATACGGATAAGTACAATCATTGCGCTGAGGGTCAAGTACTGCAATGGCATCTGGAATTTCGCTCCCCTGTAAATGGTGGTCGCAAATAATAAAATCAACACCTTTGCTTTTTGCATAAGCAACCTTGTCTATTGCTTTTATCCCGCAATCCAAGGCAATGATAAGCGTTGCGCCCTCGCTCACAGCATAGTCAATGCCACGAATTGAAATGCCATAACCATCAAGATAACGCTCTGGAATAAAGTATAAGGCTGGGATATTTTGGGTTTTTAGAAACGAATAAACTAAGGCTACAGCGGTTGTTCCATCAACATCATAATCGCCATAAACCAAAATTTTCTCCTTATTCGCAACTGCTTTTTCGAGTCGTTTAACCGCCTTGTCCATATCCCTCATAGCAAAGGGGTTGTGCAAGTCGCTTAATTGTGGACGAAAAAAGGATTTAGCCTCATCAAAACTGCGAATTTCACGTTGTGCTAATAGTTGCGCTATTGGCAAATCTACATTTAGCAACTGGGCAAGTTCTGCGACAAGAACCTTACTTGCAGAAGGTAGTATTATCCAACGTTTCTCTTTCATATACTTTTAGGCTAAACCCTGCGAAGGTAGTTAAAAAACGAAAGAAAATAAAATGAATTTTCTACCTTTGCTCGATAATTACAAAATCACGCTATGGCAAATAAACTCCCTCGTACCGAAGCACGTGAACAAGACCCTCTCATTCGGGCACGCAATTTTGAAGAGGTGTGTTACGGATTTACCGCCGATGAGGCACAACTTGAAGCCTCACGCTGCATACAATGCAAAAAGCCTCGTTGTGTAGAACAATGTCCTGTGAATGTGCAAATTCCACAATTTATAGATGCCGTAAACAAGGGCGATTTTTTGCTTGCCTCTCAAGTCATTGCCGAAGATAGCAGTTTGCCAGCTGTATGTGGTAGAGTTTGCCCTCAAGAAACACAATGTGAAGGTGCTTGCATTTTGGGAGTTAAGGGCGAGGCGGTCAATATTGGAAAACTTGAGCGTTTTGTGGGCGATTGGGCGATGGATAACCCAAAGGAGATTAGCCCCCTTGCAAAGAATGGAAAACGTGTTGCCATTGTAGGCAGTGGACCTGCTGGCTTAGCCTGCGCTACCGATTTGGCAAAACTTGGCTATGAGGTTAAAATATTTGAGGCATTGCATAAGGCAGGAGGAGTATTGGAGTATGGTATCCCCGAGTTTCGCTTGCCCAAAGAGCGTATTGTAAAGCGAGAGATTGATAACGTAAAGCGTTTAGGTGTAGAGATTGAAACCGATGTAGTGATTGGGCGCACCTTAACCATCGATAAACTTTTTGACGATGAGGGTTTTGATGCTGTATTTATAGGTTCAGGAGCGGGCCTACCTAAGTTTATGGGCATAGCAGGCGAAAACTTCAACGGAGTAGTATCTGCCAATGAATTTTTGACTCGCGCCAACCTTATGAAAGCCTACGATGAAGACTATGAAACACCGATTTATGTAGGCAAAAGAGTTGCCGTAGTGGGAGGCGGCAATGTAGCGATGGATGCAGCACGCACCGCCAAGCGATTGGGTGCAGATGTGCATATTATTTATCGCCGAAGCGAAAAAGAGCTCCCTGCACGTTTAGAAGAGGTGCATCATGCCAAGCAAGAAGGCATACACTTTCAAACTCTCACTAACCCCACCGAAGTGTTAGGTACACCCGAGGGCTGGGTACGAGCTTTGCGTTGCCTGCGTATGGAGTTGGGCGAGCCCGACGCTAGTGGAAGGCGTAGCCCAGTGGCAGTGCCCGATTCGCACTTTGATATAGAGGTAGATGTAGTGATTATGTCCTTAGGCACATCACCCAATCCCCTTATTGCGAGCACAACTCAAGGGCTTGAAATTAACAAATGGGGCTGTATCGTAGCCAATGAGCAAGGCGCAAGTTCTCGCAAAGGTGTATTTGCAGGAGGAGATGCTGTAACAGGTGCAGCCACCGTAATTTTGGCAATGGGTACAGGTAGAGCAGCAGCTAAAGCAATAGATGAGTATATTCAAAAGAAGAACTAGGAAACAAATATCCCCTTTGGTAAATAAAACAGCAAAATATATAGATGATGAATTCACATATTACATTTACCAATGGCGATCGTATGCCTCTTTTTGGATTAGGAACTTGGCGTGCCTCCCGCGATGAAACCTATAATGCCGTATTTGAAGCCTTGAAATGTGGTTATCGTCATATTGACTGCGCTGCCATTTACGACAATGAAGATATTATAGGAGACGCAATTGCCGACGCCATAGCACAAGGCATAGTACAACGAGGCGATTTGTTTATCACCTCAAAACTTTGGAATGACTCACACTTACCCACCCACGTAGAGCCTGCACTACGCAAAACTTTGCACGATTTACGCTTAGAATACCTCGACCTATACCTTATTCATTGGCCCGTAGCCCTTACAAAAGGAGCAAAACTCCCCCCCTCACTTACTGAACTCCTACCCATAGAGCAAATCCCTTTGGTAGATACTTGGCATGCTATGGAGCAGGTCAAAGATAAAGGACTCTGTAAACATATCGGAGTATCGAACTTCAGTGCAAAGCACCTACAGCCTCTCATTCAACTAGCAAAGCACAAACCAGAGATGAATCAAATAGAACTTCATCCCTACTTACAGCAAAATACTTTACTACAATATTGTCAAGAGCAAGAAATACATCTTACAGCTTACGCCCCCCTTGGAGCAGGTAAGGCAGGAGGCGGAGATTTTCAGCCAATCATGCAAAATACAGTAATTTTGAGTATAGCTTTAAGGCACAAGTGCTCACCTGCTAGTATATTGATTGCTTGGGCATTGAACCGAAAAACGGTGGTGATTCCAAAATCAGTAAAGTCCGAAAGGTTAAAAGAAAACTTTGAGGCACAAAACATTCAACTTACCCAACAAGATATGCAAGAAATTGCCTTCTTAGATTGTAACTATCGCATTACCACTGGAGTACCTTGGACCCCAGAAGGATCACCCTATACCCTCGATTATCTTTGGCAATAAATCAATACACAATCAATATACACTATGCAACTATTTGATGTTTATCCCCTATGGGACATTGAACCCGTAAAGGGAGAAGCCTGTTATCTTTGGGACAATGAAGGCACTCGCTATCTTGACTTTTATGGAGGACACGCCGTTATCTCCATCGGACACTCGCACCCTCACTATGTGAAGCGAGTCAGTGAGCAACTAAACAAACTCGGCTTTTACTCCAATGCCGTTCAAAACTCTCTACAAAAACAACTAGCAAAGAAGTTAGGAGAACTCTCAGGCTATGCCGACCATGCTCTTTTTCTTTGTAACTCAGGAGCCGAAGCAAATGAAAATGCCCTAAAAATAGCCTCCTTTCATACAGGAAAAAAGAGAGTCTTATCCTTTTCAAAAGCCTTTCACGGGCGCACCTCAGGCGCAGTAGCCACTACCGACAACCCCACTATTCTTGCGCCCTTTAATCAAACCCCCAATGTAACCTTTGCCCCCTTTAATCAAATCGAAGGAATCGAACAACACCTACAATCAGGAGAATTTTGTGCAGTAATTGTAGAAGGCATACAAGGAGTAGCAGGCATAATCGAAGCAAACACCAACTTTTTGCACAACCTCCGTCATCTTTGCACACAATACGGAGTGATGCTTATTATCGATGAAATACAAAGTGGATATGGACGCACAGGAAAATTCTTTGCCCATCAACACGCAAACATTCAGGCAGATATTATTACCACAGCCAAAGGCATGGGCAATGGCTTTCCCATAGGAGGAGTACTTATTACACCCCAAATCAAAGCCAAGCACGGTATGTTAGGAACAACCTTTGGTGGAAATCACTTAGCCTGCGCAGCGGCCCTTGCCGTGCTTGAAGTATTTGAAAATGAAAAACTCATTGAAAATGCCACACAAATCGGCAATTACCTTTTGCAACAATTAAAAAACATTGAAGGACTAAAAGAACTACGTGGACGTGGACTAATGATTGGCATTGAAATGGAACAGCCCGTAAGCACCCTACGCAATAAACTCCTCTTACAAGACAAAATCTTTACAGGAGCAGCAGGAGCAAACACAATTCGCCTACTACCACCCCTATGTATTACCACAAAAGAGGTCGACACCCTGATGCAGAGCATACCAAAGCGAAGCTAAAACCACCATCACCCACTATACCTATGCCCCACCTCTTGCACTTAACGCACCCTCAAAAAACACAATCATTATGACGAGCACTCTCCTCAAAACATTACTTGCATTAAGTTTTTTCGTACTTCAAAACGCCCCCCTGTTAGCAATCGATGAAGAAACATATCCCCTACCCCCACAAACCACCTATCACTACCAAATGGTTGATGGAATTAAAATGTTTTATCGCAGCTGCGGCAACCCAACCAAACCCACTATTATCCTACTACATGGCTACCCCTCCTCATCGCACAGTTATAGAAACCTCATTCCCCTGTTAGCAACCACCTACCACGTAATTGCCCCCGACAATCTAGGCTCAGGCTATAGCGACCGCCTCAATCCCAATCAACTACAATACACCTTCGACACATTAGCACACTACACAAACGCCCTAATAGATAGTCTGAAAATACAAAAATATGCCATGTACATGCAAGACTTTGGAGCACCAGTAGGCTATAGAATATACACGAAAAATCCCAAACGCATTACCCACCTTATTGTACAAAACGCAAATGCCTATATGGAAGGACTAAGCCCCAAACGTAGAGAATTTTTTGAATCTGCACATAAAGACACCTCAGCCCAAAAAATAGACTTTTTATACTCCCTGACCTCCCCTCAAAACATCATCAAGCAACAATACCTATACGATATCGACTCAAACCACTATCACATACAATCACCCGATGCTTGGACCCACGACTTGACCTTTCTACAGCGAGACCAAGACCGAAAAATTCAAGTACAACTATTTCAAGACTACTACAACAATTTGCGAGCATACCCTTTGTGGCAGGCAATCCTACGTCAACATCAACCCAAAACATTAATTGTGTGGGGAGCCAAGGACATCAAATTTAATGCCGATGGAGCAAAAGCCTACCTCAAAGACCTACCCAATGCCGAACTTCACCTACTCGATGCAGGACACTTTGCCGCCGAAGAAAAAACCCGCGACATTGCCTTATTGATACTAAAGTTCATGAAAAAATAATTCCCCCCACCAAAGCAATCTCCCCAACAAAAACCTGGCTTGTTGCAGCACAATGCCCCCTGTAAAAGCAAATCGCAACACCCAACCCACAGCATCACTCAGCAAACTGATACCGATGAATTTGAAATCTCATCGCCTTGAGACGTTAATCTCATACCCTTGAGAAGCCAATCTCGTCCCTTTGAGAATTCATT
>JBOFMS010000011.1:0-6264 GCA_051658505.1 Bacteroidales bacterium
CTATCTCATTACCTCTGCCCTCCCTTATGCCAATGGACCTGTGCATATTGGGCATCTTGCAGGAGTGTATATTCCTGCCGACATTTACACTCGTTACTTGCGTTTGCGTTACGGAAAGGACAAGGTTATTCACATAGGAGGCTCTGATGAACATGGGGTGCCTATTACCATTAAAGCACGTCAGCAAAACTGTTTGCCTCAACAAGTTGTAGATAAATATCACGAAGTAATAAAAAAATCTTTTGAAGAATTTGGCATTTCGTTTGACATTTATTCACGTACCTCATCTGCTACGCATCATAAAACGGCATCAGACTTTTTCAAAAAACTACATGATGATGGAAAGTTCATAGAAAAAGAATCAGAGCAGTATTACGATGAAACGGCACAACAGTTTCTTGCCGACCGTTACATTATTGGCACTTGCCCAAAGTGTCAGTACGATGGTGCCTATGGCGACCAATGTGAGCAATGTGGTAGCACACTTAGCCCAAATGAATTGATAAATCCTCGTTCTACCTTGAGCGGCGGAACTCCCATTAAACGAAAAACCTCACATTGGTATCTTCCTTTAGACCAATATGAACCTTGGCTAAAGGAATGGATTTTGGAGGGACATAAAGAGTGGAAATCTAACGTTTACGGACAATGTAAATCATGGATTGATGGAGGTTTACAAGCTCGTGCTGTCACTCGTGATTTGGATTGGGGTGTAAAAGTGCCACTTGAAAATGCACAAGGAAAGGTGCTTTATGTATGGTTTGACGCTCCTATTGGCTATTTATCAAACACTATTGAGTTATTGCCGAATGACTGGGAGAGGTATTGGAAAGATAAGTCCACAAAAATGGTGCATTTCATTGGAAAAGATAACATTGTGTTTCACTGTATTATTTTCCCTGCAATGCTAAAGGCGCACGGTGATTTTATTTTGCCAGAAAATGTGCCAGCCAATGAATTTTTAAACTTAGAGGACGATAAAATCTCCACCTCTCGTAACTGGGCAGTGTGGTTGCACGAGTATTTGCGAGATTTTGAAGGACAACAAGATGCCTTGCGCTATGTGCTTACCGCAAATGCTCCTGAAACAAAGGATAACAACTTTACTTGGAAGGATTTTCAAGATAGAAATAATAATGAATTAGTAGCAATATTTGGCAACTTTGTCAATCGTGCTATGGTACTTACCCATAAATATTTTGAAGGAAAAGTACCTGCACGTGGCACACTTACAGACATTGACAAAAGTGTACTGGCTGAACTAAAAACCGTAAAAGCAAAAGTAGAGGGATATTTAGAGCACTATCGCTTTAGAGATGCACTAAAAGAAGTAATGAACCTTGCACGTTTGGGCAATAAATACCTCGCCGAAACAGAGCCTTGGAAGTTGATAAAAACTGATGAGAAACAAGTTTGTACAATTCTGAATATATCCTTGCAAATTGCAGCCAACCTTGCTATTGTGATTGAACCATTTTTACCCTTTTCATCACAAAAATTAAGAGCGATGCTTAATTTTGCAAAGAATTGGCAGTGGGAGAGTTTGGGCGAAGATTCACTTTTGCCAAACGGGCTTCAACTTGCTTCGGCAAAACTACTTTTTGAAAAGGTAGAAGATGAAGCCATTGCTCAACAATTGCAAAAATTAGCAACAGTCCGTCAAGAAAATGAGGAGCAAAGTTACAATCTTGTAGCACAGAAGCCACATTGTACTTTTGATGACTTCTCCAAAATGGATATTCGGATAGTTACAATTCTAAGTGCTGAAAAGTTACCTAAAAGCAAGAAACTCATAAAAATGCTTGTGGATACAGGGGTTGACCAACGCACTGTACTAAGCGGTGTGGCGGAGCATTTTGAGCCTGAAAGTTTAGTTAACCAACAAGTCGCCATGCTTATCAATCTTTTACCTCGCCCCATAATGGGCGTAGAGTCGCAAGGCATGATTTTGTTTGCAGAGGATTATAATGGAGCATTGCGCATTATGCAGCCCGCAATTGCGGTAAAAAATGGGAGTACAGTTGCATAAACAACTGTACTTTTTAGCAAGCCTTTAGACTCAAATCCAAACTTTTAATTTGATGCGTGAGTGCTCCTACCGAAATGTAGTCAACACCGCATTCTGCATAGTTACGGAGTGTCTCTAAAGTAATTCCTCCAGAAGATTCAACTTCATATTTCCCTGCAATCATTTGCACTGCAGCACGAGTATTATCAATTGAAAAGTTATCAAGCATTATTCGTTGAATATTGCCAATTTGCATTACTTTTTCAATGTCTGCAAGAGAGCGCACTTCTACCTCAATAGGTAGGTTTCTTCCTGTTTTTAACAAATAGGCATGTGCATTTTTCAAGGCATTCTCAATGCCTCCCGAAAAATCAACATGATTATCCTTAATCAGCAACATATCATACAAGCCCATGCGGTGATTTCCTCCTCCTCCAATGCTTACCGCCATCTTGTCAAGCACTCGCATACCTGGCGTAGTTTTTCGTGTATCAATTACCTTTGTTTTTAAGCCTTTCAAACGTTGAGTGTAAGTAGCAGTTTGCGTTGCAACACCACTCATGCGCTGCATAAAATTAAGCACAAGTCTCTCTGCTTGTAAAAGCGACAATATTTTACCCTCAACAAAAAAGGAAAGATCGCCACTTTTTACAGTTGCACCATCATTTATGCGAACGTCTACAGTAAGTTGCGCATCAATTTTTTCAAAAATACGTTGAGCAATCGCAACTCCTGCTAAAACTCCATCTTGCTTAACAAGAAGTTGCATTTTTCCTTTTTCGCTATCTGCAATACAGGCAAGTGAGGTGTGATCGCCATCTCCAATATCTTCACGAATAGCGAGGTCGATAATACTATCTATAAGTACTTGTTGATTAGTGTTCATGGTCAAAACGTAGTTGTTGAATAATATATTTTTGGTCTTGAATTCTCAGTTGAATTGTAGTGCGAAAACGCTTTGTTGCTGTAGTTAAAACGCCCACCGTATAATATTGCTCGCCCTTGCCTCCAAGATGCAGCCGTTCAACATGATCAGGGGGATAATCTACAAAAAAAACTTGCAAAAGATTTATTGCCTCTTTTGCAGGGTAAGTCATATCACCTTGCGGAAGTGCTAAATCAATCGTTTTATCAAATTTTGCAAGTAAACTATCTGTATTGCTTTCCCAAATATAGCTTTCAAGCTCTTCAAAGAAGCGTTCTATCGTTTGTGCAACAACCAGATGATTTGACAGACAAAGCAATGCTGTAAGCAAGAGAATACTTAATTTATGAAGTATTGACATAAAAGGGGTTTTGTTTGGCAAAAGTACATTTTTTTTAGTAAAAACTTTACCTTTGGGCAACTGAACTTATTGCGGATGAAAATACAACTGATAGTAGTGGGCAAAACAGACCACAAGTATTTACTTGAGGGGATTGATAATTATGTTGGGCGACTAAAGCACTACAACCCCTTTGAAATGGTGGTACTTACGGATATAAAAAACACAAAAAGCCTTAGCCAACAACAGCAAAAAGAGCGTGAAGGTGAGATGATTTTATCGGCAACTGTTGGGAGTGAGGTATTTTTGCTTGATGAAGGCGGAAAAACTTTTTCATCAGAGGACTTTGCTCTTTTTCTGCAAAAACAAATACTGCACAGTAGCAAGCAAATCGCATTTGTTGTAGGAGGGGCTTATGGCTTTTCTGATGCGGTATATGCTTATGCAAAAGGTAAGATTTCGCTTTCAGCAATGACCTTTTCGCATCAAATGGTTCGCCTCTTTTTTGTAGAGCAACTCTATCGAGCCTTCACAATTTTACGAGGCGAACCTTACCATCACAAGTAAATTACACCAATACCTTACCATTCATATCTTGTGGGATAGCAATTCCCATAAGAGTCAAAACAGTAGGAGCAATATCGGCAAGCACGCCATTTTTCACCACCTTTACATCTTTATCTACCACTATAAATGGAACAGGATTAAGTGAGTGTGCTGTATTTGGCGATCCATCTGCATTCACTGCATTATCAGCATTACCATGGTCGGCAGTAATCAATACTGTATAGCCATTCTTTTGAGCAGCCTCTATCACTTCGCCTACACATTGGTCAACTGTTTTTATCGCCTTAGCAATTGCCTCATAAATACCAGTATGCCCAACCATATCGCCATTAGCAAAGTTTAGGGCAATGAAGTCAAAGGTTTGCTTATTGAGTTCAGCCACTAAAGCCTCTTTCACCTCAGGTGCGCTCATTTCAGGTTGCAAATCATAAGTTGCCACTTTGGGCGAGTTTATCAAAATTCGGCTCTCTCCTTCAAAGTTCTCTTCACGTCCGCCCGAGAAAAAGAAGGTTACATGTGCATACTTTTCAGTTTCAGCAATGCGCAGTTGCTTTCGCCCTGCCTTAGCAATTACCTCACCTAAGGTGTTTTGCACATTATCTTTGTCAAATAGTATATGCAAAGCTTTGAATTTGTCATCATAAGGAGTCATTGTGCAATAGTACAATGGTAGCGTTTTCATACCAAACTCAGGCATATCTTGCTGAGTAAGCACAATGGTAAGTTCCTTTGCCCTATCATTACGATAGTTAAAAAAGATTACCGTATCGCCCTCTTCAATATTGCCTCTTCCATCGGCACATACAATAGGCTTTATAAATTCATCGGTAATATTTTCATTGTACGACTGCTGAATTGCCTCTACTGCATTGTCTGCATTTGCGCCAACTCCATTTACCAGCAAATCATAAGATTCCTTTACACGCTCCCAACGCTTATCTCTATCCATGGCATAATAACGACCAATGACTGAGGCTATCTCTCCGCAAGATTTGGCTAAGTGTGCTTGTAGTTGCTCTACAAAACCTTTTCCGCTTTTAGGGTCAGTATCACGTCCATCCATAAAGCAATGAAGATATGTTTTTCCCTGTAAGTCGTAAGACTTTGCGATGTCGCAAAGTTTGAATAAGTGCTCAAGTGAACTGTGTACGCCTCCATCAGAAAGCAATCCCATAAAGTGTACCTTTTTACCCGACTTTTTAGCATTTTCAAAAGCAGCCACAACCTGTGGGTTTTGCATAATACTGTTATCTCTACAAGCAAGGTTGATTTTCACCAAATCTTGATACACCACACGTCCTGCACCAATATTAAGGTGTCCTACTTCAGAGTTTCCCATTTGACCCTCAGGCAGTCCTACATGTTCACCACTTGTTAGCAGTTCTGCTGTTGGAAATGTTTTTTCCAAACTCTCCATATTAGGTGCGCCTGCCGAATAAATTACATTACTTTGGTCGTGTTTTCCATTACCCCAACCATCAAGAATCATCAAAAGTACTTTCTTATTCATCTTCTATATCTTTTAAATGTATAACAATCAATAATGCTTTATTTTATTAGCATTTTTATGCCTACGGCGATAAGTATTACTGCAAAAATTTTACTTAATAGTGTTGGCGAAATTACCACGGCAAGTTTTGAACCAAATAAACTGCCAATAAAAAAACCTACTGCTATAATCGTCGCTACCCATATATCTAAATTGCCACTTTTATAATATACATAACATGCTAATAAACTTACTGGAGGCAGCAGTACTGCCAGCGTTGTGCCTTGTGCTGCATGTTGAGAGAAACCAAAAAAAAACACTAAGGCTGGCACCATAATAATACCTCCACCAACCCCAATTAAGCCACTAAATGCTCCAGCAGCAACTCCCAGCAAAAGTAGTGCGAGTTCTTTCATCTCTCTATTTTTTTGTATTCTTTTTTCTCAAAAATTCAATATCCACTAATGATGGTCGCTCCCAAATCATTTTTTTTCCAAAGCCAAGGCGATTGTCAGTGAGTTTAGCCCATGTAGGTTCAAGTATCCAAAATGTAGCATTAAATGCTATGGCGTAAGGGAAACACTTTAAGTAGTTTTTACGAGCCAATTTGAGTAGATCTTTCTCTGGTTGCAGTGCCATACCTTGAATTTGTATGCCTTGAATTTTGCCAATCTCCTTTGTTTCTAAAGCAATATTTCCTGACACACACATATTGTGCGATATATCTTGCACGTGCTTAGTTTTGGTATTAGAGGTAAATACAAAACAATTCTCTTCCTCTAAGTAAGCATAAAACACAGTACTGCAATACGGCTCATCATTTACAGATGTTGCTAATGTAAGCAGATGATGTTGACGAATTACTTCTAAAAACTGTAGCGGAAGTGTGCTCATCTAATAATAAATATGTTGTCAATAATCTCCCCCACATAGTG
>JBOFMS010000012.1:0-3727 GCA_051658505.1 Bacteroidales bacterium
TTTGTGTTCATACGTTCTATCTGTATTTATTGTAAAGAAATCAATTAGGAGTGTTTTACATTAGGTTCTTCAAGTCCATAGCCACGTTTGGCATTAACGTATTTGAGCCAAAAGCCTACAAGGATTGACATAGCACTTAGTCCTGTAAAAACGAGCATTGGTAAGGTGTAGTTATAGGTATTTACCATCTTATCACTGATGATGCTTGTACCTGTAATGCAGTATTTGTTAAGCAGCCAACCAATAAGGTAAGGTACTCCACTTAGCCCAATATTCTGTATATAAAAAATGAGTGAGTAGGCTGTGCCTAATTGTTTTTCGGGGATAATCTTTGGCACAGATGGCCACATTGCCGAGGGAACTAATGAAAATGCAACGCCCAAAATCATCATCAAAAAAACGGCCACTTGCCATTGATTCACAAATGGCAGAGCAAAGGTAAGGTGTGCAAAGAAAAGGAGTACTGCGCCCAGAATCATGATACTTGCACCTTTGCCTTTGCGGTCGTAAATATGCCCAAAGAAGGGTGTGAGTATAAGTGTGCCAAGAGGTAAAATAGCAGGGATATTGCCCGCAAGCTCCGCACTAACATTAAATTTGTTGACCATCATATCTACTGCGTATTTGAGAAAAGGGAATACGCTAGAGTAAAACAGTAGGCACAAGGCAGTAATAAGCCAAAAGCCTTGATTGTTAATAATTTGTTTGATGTCAGAGAATTGAAATTTTTCCTCTGTATCTTGACTTGTAGTGTGTTGTTGGCTTAGTTCAGCATCTAATCGCCTATCCATTACCATATATACTAAATACGCTATAAGCCCAACGCACAAAAGAATAATGCAAAAGAGTAGCGGTGCGCCGATAAAGCCAAAATGTTTAGCCAGTGGTATGGGCATTGCCATAGATAGCATTGTGCCAATACGTGCTACGGCTACTTGTAGCCCCAAGGCAAGGGCAAGTTCTTTCCCTTTAAACCATTTTACTGTGATTTTAGTGGCTGTAATTCCCACAATTTCAATTCCTACACCAAATAGCGCAAAGCCCAAAGAGGCAAAGGCAACTTGTGCACGTATGCCAAAAATACTTGCACCTTCCGAGAAATTATGTGTTATTGCCCAAAACTTTATTAGTGCCCCAACTAGCATAAAACTGGCAGCTCCAAGCCCTGTAAAACGCACCCCCATTCGGTCGAGGATTATACCTCCAAAAATGAGCATTAAAAAGAAAACATTGAACCAACCGTAAGCACTTGTAAATAGTCCATACTCGCTACTTGTCCAATTAAACTCAGCCTCTAACATGGGTTTAAGCGGAGCCATTACATCGGT
Organism: Bacteroidales bacterium; assembly: GCA_051658505.1. Classification (GTDB taxonomy): domain Bacteria; phylum Bacteroidota; class Bacteroidia; order Bacteroidales; family UBA932; genus JAITMY01. The sequence goes on from JBOFMS010000012.1 coordinate 1,329, forward strand.
AAAAAAGTAACCGCAAAACATGGTGATAGACACAATAATAAGAGCCGTCCAGCGTGCCCATTTTGACTGTAATAAACTTGTATTCATTGTGGTTTGAGGGGATTAAAGTGCGGGCGAATTTACAACAATTTTTTGAATAAATTTGTTACCTTCGCACCTTTAATAATCGAAAAACAAAGCATAAGAATGAAAGAACTCGGCGTTATTTTTGATATGGACGGCACAATTGTTAATAATGTAGCTTACCATATTCTCGCTTTTCAAGAGTTTTGTAAGCGACATGGACAGACAATGCAGCCCGAAGACTTTCATCAGTATAATGGCAAAGTAGGCACTGAGATTATGCGTAGTATCTTTGGCGAACATCTTTCTGACCAAGAAGCAAAAGCCTTAGAAGATGAAAAAGAAGAGATGTATCGTGACTTATATCGTTCACACTTAGTATTAACACCTGGCTTGGCAGATTTATTTGAAGAACTGCATTCGCACAACATACCCATGTGTGTAGGCTCATCTGCTCCTGACGACAATATTGATTTTATTCTTGACGGACTACACATTCGCCACTATTTTAAGGCAGTTATCAACGCCTCACAAATCACACAGGGCAAACCACACCCAGAGGTCTTTCTAAAAGCCGCTGCCGCCATGCAACTCTCTCCCTCGCAATGTGTAGTGATGGAAGATGCCTTGGCTGGAATAGAAGCAGCACAGCGTGCAAAGATGAAAGTCATTGGGATAACCTCCATCTGCTCCGCAAACCAATTACAGCATGCCGACATGGTGGCAGAGGATTTTACCAGCATTAGCCTGTCATCTATTGCCAAGTTGTTTGACTAATACCCCTTATTTGCTGCCCTCATGAAACTAACTATCCCCAAGCACTACGAGCCTTTGCTCGACATCAAGCAAACAGAGCAAGCCATTAAGTTGGTAAAAGACAGTTTTCAGCAAGCCTTGAGTTCAAACCTTTGTTTACGCCGTGTTACTGCACCCTTGTTTGTGTTGCGAGGAACAGGCTTAAATGACGACCTCAATGGAGTAGAGCGTGCAGTGAGTTTTCCCATTAAAGATATGGGCGATGCACAAGCCGAAATTGTGCACTCTTTAGCAAAATGGAAGCGTGTAGCCCTTGCAGAATATGGCATTGAGCAAGATTACGGTATATATACAGATATGAATGCTATACGTGCCGATGAAGAAATGGACAACACCCACTCTATTTATGTTGACCAGTGGGATTGGGAGTTGCACATTGCAGAAGCACAACGCAACATTGCCTTTTTGAAGCAAACCGTACAAAAGATTTATGCAGCACTACTACAAACAGAATTTATAGTTTATCAATCGCAGCCCTCTATTAAGCCCATCTTGCCCAAGGAGATTGTTTTTATACACGCCGAGCACTTATTGCAACTTTACCCTAACTTATCGCCCAAAGAGCGAGAGGATAAGTTTTTGGAGCAACACAAAGCTGCCTTTATCATAGGCATTGGAGGCACACTAAGCAATGGCGAAAAGCACGATAATCGTGCTCCTGATTATGATGACTGGAGCACCCCCGCCGACAATGGACTACAAGGGCTAAATGGAGATATTATGCTGTGGAACCCTGTACTAAAAACCGCCTTTGAAATATCCTCAATGGGGATACGTGTGGACAAAAAGGCGATGCTGCACCAATTACAATTAGAGGGTAAGGAAGACCGCAAAACGCTTGACTTTCACAAACGATTATTGAACGATGAATTACCCCTTTCGGCAGGTGGAGGCATTGGGCAATCGCGCCTATGTATGTTCTTTTTGCGCAAAGCACACATTGGTGAAGTTCAAGCGAGTATTTGGCCAGCCGAAATGCGAGCACAATGCAAGTCCAATAAAATATATCTTGTATAAAATATACTTGAGATTTGCTCCCCGCCACTCCTTATGCCTTGCATTTACTATGGAATGATTCTCTTTTGATTATCATTCGCCATTGCACACGCTCACCCTGCAACGCCCCTTTCCCCCTTTTTTACTCGTCCTTGCGGGCTTGACCCGCAATCCCCTGCCACGAAGTGCGAACAAAAAGAAAAAGCCCCCTATTGATTGAGGACTTACATTAGTGCTGATGCAAGAGCCTTGCCCATAAATAGGAGATTGCGGGTCGAGCCCGCAATGACGGTGGTAGGAGAGCCCGAAAAGCAAGCCCCCTGCTCGTTTTGTTAAAAAAAACACCCCCTATACAATAATTTCCCAAAGGGAGCGTTTACAAGATGCCTACAAATATTTTTTACATTATTTTTTTGCAGATAAAAAAGTTTAGTTTACATTTGCAGCCAATTCAACAAAAATAGATGAATAAGACAATGAATATAAATAGCGCAAATAGCCAATTTCTCGTAAAGGGCATTTTT
>JBOFMS010000013.1:0-10278 GCA_051658505.1 Bacteroidales bacterium
AATTCAGTTGTTTTTACATGATTGAAAGTTAGATTATTTAGCACTCCTTGGGTAAAGTGTAAACCCGCTGTTGGGGCGGCTACTGAGCCTTGATATTGAGCATATACTGTTTGATAGCGCTCACTGTCAAGCCTTTCTGTATCACGCTGTAAATAAGGAGGTAAAGGCAATGCCCCTACCTTAGCAATTATTTGAGCAAACTGAAGTTCATTTGGCGTCCAAGTAAATTGTATAATAACCTCATTTTCATCAACATGTACCTTTTTAGCATAAAGTGAGCAGGAAGTATTATTGATACTAAAATCTTGCTTTAATAATTCATCTTTCCATCGCTTTAAGTTACCTACCATGCACCGCCAAGTGCACTTTTGTATTGCCGCCAATGAGTCTGCATAATCCGTTGGCATATGCGGACTTAAACACAAAATTTCAATAGTAGCACCTGTATTTTTTTGAAAATACAAACGAGCAGGAATAACCTTGGTGTTATTAAATACCAAAAGTGAGTCTTTAGGAAGTAAGTCAGGTAATTGCGCAAATCCAGTTTCACCAATTACTCCCTTGTTATACAATAAAAGTTTTGATTTTTCCCTTTGTGCAAGAGGATATTGCGCAATTTTTTCAATAGGCAGATTATAAGTGTAGTCTGCAATATAAATATCAGGCTTCATCGTAGTTTTTCGCACAAAAGTAGTATTTTTGTGCGAAAATTAAAGAGTGATGTTAAAAGTAGGTGATAAAGTGCGATTTTTAAACGAGGTGGGCGGTGGTGTCATCACTCAAATTGTTAACCAGAGTACAGTGATACTGACAGATGAAGATGGCTTTGAAGTACCTACGCTGATATCTGACATTATAGTAGTAAATGACGTTAAAGCAAATAATTTCCCTACTCAAACAAATGTGCATGCCATGTCTATGGCATCTACAAATAAGCCCGATAAAATACAGCACACAATAGTAATTGCCCCTCAAGCCAAAAAAGATGAAAAAGGGAGCAGTTGTGAATTAATGATTGCGTTTTTATCACCTGATAAAGATAAAACCAAACTTTATCTCCTGAATGACAGCACCTATCAAATGGCATACAACATTAGCACGTATGAGCACAATGGCAATGTACAGTCTTGGGGACAAGGAATAGCAACGTCCGACAGTAAAACCTTTATCAAATCATTGTTTATTAGTGAATTTAGAGAACCATTTAAACTGAGAATTGAGGTTATCTTATTCAAAAACACACCTTATTTACCACACAATTTAGCGCCAGTAGATATAGAAATAAATCCCTTGAAGTTTTTTAAGCAAGGTGTATTTAAGGCAACTGATTTTTTTGATAAAGACGCTTTGATTTATCACATATACTCAAATGAACTAATTGAAAAAAAAGCTTTGAGAGAGATATCTACTCAAGAAATTCGAAAGGCAATATTATCAAAAAATGAAAAAGAAAAGCCGATTGCTAAAAAAAACAATAGGCAAAGTGATATAGAAGAGGTTGATTTACACGCTGAAGCATTGATTAATAATTCAGTGAATATGCAAGCAGGTGACTTATTAGCATTGCAACTAAGTCGCTTTAGTGCTACACTTGAGAATGCGGTAAAATCAGGAAAGAAAAGTAGGATTGTGTTTATTCATGGAGTAGGTAGTGGACGACTAAAGCTGTATTTACGACAACAGCTTTGTCAAAATTATCCTCAATTACACTACCAAGACGCCTCGTTTAGAGAGTACGGCTATGGAGCAACTATAGTATTTTTATAATGCGCAAAGTGTTCTATTTTTTATGAAAAAGAAATTAATTACTTCAGTTTTAATACTACTCTTAGGAGTGAGTACGTATGCTCAAAAAGATAGTTTTGAGTATAAATTTTATGGGTTTATTCGTGGAGAAATTTTTTATGACTCTAGGGCAAACATTGAGGCATTTGATGGTGCCTTCACAATATTTCCACTTGATGTATCTTTGGATGAGCAAGGGAACGATCTTAACGACAACCCTAGCACAGGCTTCTGTTTATTAGCCACTCGTGTAGGGCTTAGAGTAAAAGGGCTTCCTTTATTAGGCGCAAAAACCTCTGCAAATATTGAGGCTGACTTTGCTGGATTCGGAGTTAGTCGTATGCTTTTTAGATTGCGCCATGCCGAAGTAAAGTTTGCTTGGTCAAAAACCGACCTTCACGTTGGGCAACGCTGGCATCCACTATTTGGAGAAATTGCTCCACGTATGATGAATATATCAACAGGTGTGCCCTATCAACCCTTTAGTAGGACTCCACAGATATATGTAAAGCAGTCACTTACAAAACAACTCTCAGTTAGTGCCGCTGGAATATACCAAGTCCAGTTTCAGTCATTTGGACCAGACGCGAATAATGAAAATGTAGCATCATTAGACTTTTCTCGTAAGGCAATAGTACCAGAATTTTTTGTTGGCCTTAATTATAAAACCGATCATACACTCATCTCTTTGGGTTTAGATGTAACAACTATTAAGCCTCGCATAAAGTCACACAAAGAAATTAAAGTAGATGAATGGCTAACTACAGTGTCCTACATGATAGGAGGCGAAATATCAAAGGGACTTTGGAAGGTAAATGGAAAAACTGTATTAGGAAATAATCTATCACACACTCTTATGCTTGGTGGTTATGCCGTAACTGCGGAAGACCCTATATCTGGAGAATTTAGTTACACTCCATTTACCCACTCATCATCGTGGTTGGGCGCAACCTTTGGAAAAAAATACCAAGTAGGTATATTTGCGGGCTATGTCAAACAGTTAGGAGCAAATAATGAAATACTTAACACAGAATGGATATATGGACGTGGCACTGACATTGACCAATTAATGAATTTGAACGCACAAGTATCATACAATATTGATCATTTTACAGTTGGCTTTGAGTACAGTTGGGCACAAGCATTTTATGGAAACTTGAATCTAAAAAGCGGCAAAATTACCGACTCCCACGCTGTCGTCAATCATCGATCAATGTTAATGATGACTTACTTTTTCTAATTGCTGAACAAACGCTCTTTAATTTACAATCGGGAAGGTACTCTACCGCTGCTGCCTTTTGTGGCAGGAGAGGAAAGTCCGGGCAAGACAGGGCACCACGCTACCTAACAGGTAGATACTCGCAAGGGTATGCAATGCATAACAGAAAACAACCTCCACATGCAAACGAGTTTTTGCTTGTGTGGTAAGGGTGAAAAGGTGGGGTAAGAGCCTACCGCAGTTTGTGGCAACACAATTGGCAGTATGCACCGTGGCTTGCAAGACCATATACACCAGCGCACGAGGGTTGCCCGCCCCATGCTGGGGGGTAGGTCGCTAAAGCTATATAGTGATATATAGCATAGATAAATGGTAGGGCTCGACAGAACCCGGCTTATCGCCTTGCCGATTGTTTTTTACATTAAAATAGATTTTTTTACCAAATATGCATAATAATTTATGTGAGCCAAATAAATGCTCACGTATTATATCTAATTCGAGAATATTATGAATGATATTATTTGTCCAAATTGCAAAAAAGCGTTTAAGGTTGATGAAACAGGCTTTGCTGCAATCCTAAAGCAAGTGAGAGACCAACAATTTGCAAAAGAGTTGGAAAGTAGATTATTGCTTGCAGCACAAGAAAAGACGAGTGCCATAAAATTAACTGAGGCAACTATAAAGAACTCTATGCAGGAAGAACTTGCTGCAAAAGATAAAGCGTTAATGCAACTCAAAGCGCAAAAGGAAATTGAGTTATCTCAAAAACTTGCACAAAAAGAAAAAGAACTCTTACAATTAAAGGCAAAAATTGATGCTGCTGATATGGAAAAGCAACTTGCCATATCTGATGCAGTAGGCAAAATAGAACAAGAGCGTATCAACTTGGTAAATGATGTAAAAAACAAAGAAACAGAGAAACTCTTGCTTGAAAAATCTCTAAACGAAAGGTATGCAACCGAGTTACAAAGCAGAGATGCCATCATAAAGTACAAAGATGAAGAGATTGCTCGTGTAAAGGATATGAAGTTGAAATTATCTACCAAAATGTTGGGAGAAACCTTAGAACAGCATTGTGAAACGGAGTTTAATAAGTTACGTGCAACAGCTTTTCAAAAAGCATATTTTGAAAAAGATAATGATGCAAAATCTGGCAGTAAAGGCGATTATATCTATAAAGAAGTGGACGAGGCAGGAAATGAAATTATCTCAATTATGTTTGAGATGAAAAATGAATCTGATCAAACACAAACGAAAAAACGGAATGAAGATTTTTTTAAGGAACTTGATAAAGACCGTCTTGAAAAAAATTGTGAATATGCTGTGCTTGTTTCGCTATTAGAGGCAGAGAATGAACTCTACAATGTGGGAATTGTGGATGTGTCTCACAAATACAACAAGATGTACGTTGTGCGCCCCCAATTTTTTATTCCGATTATCACACTACTGCGTAATGCTGCAATGAGTTCGATTCATTACAAAGCAGAACTTGCTTTAGTCAGAAATCAAAATATTGACATCACTAACTTTGAGGAAAAAATAAGCAAGTTTAAAGAAGGTTTTGCCAAAAATTATGAATTGGCAAGTCGTAAATTCAAAACTGCCATTGATGAAATAGATAAAACGATAGACCACCTACAAAAAACAAAAGATGCGCTGTTGTCGTCGGATAATAATCTGCGTCTTGCAAATCAAAAAGCAGAAGATTTAACCATCAAAAGATTAACTCATGGCAATCCAACAATGAAGGAAAAGTTTGATGAACTTAAATAAGTGAACTATTTTATTTAATACCCATACTTCTGATGCCATTGTTGGGAGAGTTGTTTCCTAAATTCTTGCTCTTTTGCATTATTGGCAGGATTGTAAAATGTACGTTTACTTAACTTTTCAGGCAAAAACTCTTGGGCAACAAAATTCTGCTCATAATCATGTGCATACTTATAATTTTTACCATAATCGAGTTGTTTCATCAATTTAGTATGGGCATTACGCAAATGAAGAGGTACAGATAAATTTCCTGACCGCTCCACCTCAGTTAAGGCATCATTAATTGCCACGTAGGTACTATTACTTTTAGGACTGACAGCCAAATACACAGCACACTGCGAGAGTATAATACGCCCCTCAGGCATACCTATAAGTTTAACTGAATCAAAACAAGTTTGTGCCATCAGCAATGCATTTGGATTGGCAAGCCCTATATCTTCAGATGCCAATATCAGCATTCGCCGTGCAATAAATAAAGGATCTTCGCCTCCCGCTATCATACGTGCCAACCAATATACGGCAGCATTGGGGTCACTACCTCGCAGGCTTTTAATAAACGCAGAAATGATATCATAATGCTGGTCGCCACTCTTATCATAGGTGGTTAAGTTTTCTTGCAAGCAATTGACCACAAATTCATTGGTAACAAGGAGTTTTGACTCTGCATTTACCCCCACCAAAAGTTCAAGTATATTAAGTAATCGACGAGCATCTCCTCCTGCAAACCGAAAAAGTGCATCAGTCTCTACCACCTCAATCGAGAGTGTTTTGAAATAGGAATCTTTGGTAATCGCACGTTTTAAAAGTTGCGCAAGTTCCTCTTCTTCCAAAGATTTTAGCACATAAACCTGTGCTCTTGAAAGTAGAGGTGTAATAACTTCAAATGATGGATTCTCGGTTGTTGCTCCAATCAAAATAAGCGTTCCTTGTTCCACCGCACCTAAAAGTGAATCTTGTTGCGATTTTGAAAAACGATGGATCTCGTCAATAAATAAAATCGGATTGGGTGTATTGAAAAACTGCTGTTTACGAGCACTCTCAATTATATCTCGCACGTCTTTTACTCCTGCATTAACGGCACTTAATGTATAAAATTTTCGCTGTTGACTATTTGCAATCAGTCTTGCGAGCGTAGTTTTTCCAACTCCTGGTGGTCCCCACAGAATAAATGAGGAAAGATGATTTCCCTCCAACATTCTACGCAAAGGAGCATTTACTCCCAATAAATGTTGTTGTCCGACATAATCATCAATAATTATAGGACGTAATCTTTCAGCAAGAGGTATATTTGGGATTTCCATCAGCAAGATGATTTAAGTGCGTCCTCTCCCAATTATTGCTTCATAAGGTTCGTCAGCACATTATAGGCGATAGGACAGGTGTAAGCATTTTTCACTGTACGCAAATATATTTGAGCAAATTTCTTGCGATCTGTATGCGGATACTCTCGGCACGCTTTTGGGCGATGCTCATATATGCTACAAGCATTGTCTGCCAACAAAAAAGGGCAAGGCATAGTAGTAAAAACATAATCACTATCTTCATCTATATGCAGATATTTACTCACCACTTGTGATGGAGTTAGGCGAAGCGCTTTTGCCATGCGCTCAATATCTTTATCATAAATAGCAGGTCCAAGTAGCTTGCAGCAGGCAGCACAATCCATACAATTTATTTGCTCCTCCTCGCTCAGATGCAACTCTTGCACAAGTGTATCCATCTTCTCTATACGCCTTTTATTTTGTTTAAAAAAGGCTCTAAATTTTGGTTCGGCTTGTGCCGCAAGTTGCTTTAATTTTATAGCATCATTCATAATGACAACTGACTCTATGCTAAAACTTCGCTTATCCTGTATGATAATTTTATAATTGCTCTAAAGCAAATTATTATGCTTGCGGAGTATTACCACCAAAATTCATCGGAATTGGAGGCATAACTACCCCGTTATTGCTAGTCTGAATCTCACCATTTGCCTTTTCATACTTCATTACATTCTCTTTCAATGCATTCATTAAGCGTTTTGCATGCTCAGGGGTAAGGATAATACGGCTTACAACAGGAGCTTTAGGCACTGCTGGCAACATACATACAAAATCTACAATAAACTCTGATGATGAATGCGTTATAATAGCAAGATTGGAGTAAGTGCCACGCGCAACCTCTTCACTAAGTTCAATACTAATCTCATTATTGTTTTGCTGTTCCATAACTATTGGTTATTAAATATTTATTTAGACTCTTGATAAGATTACTTACTACAGACTTATTACTATACAAAAAAAGGTCTTTCTATAAAAAAAGACCTTTTTTCGTGCGGATAAAGGGACTCGAACCCCCACGCCTCTCGGCACCAGATCCTAAGTCTGGCGCGGCTACCAATTACGCCATATCCGCATATTGTACACGCAAAGGTAATAATAAAAAAAATATAGTGCAAGTCATTTGATTATTTTTGCAAATACGTATTGAACCAATTGAAAAGTTCAGTATGCCAAACCACTGCATTTTGCGGTTGAGCAATAAAATGCGTTTCTGTAGGAAAAAATAATAATTTACTCGGAATTCCCTGTAATTGAGCAGCATTAAAAGCCTGCAAGCCCTCTGTATAAGGCACACGATAATCATGCTCTCCAACACTAATCAAAATTGGAGTATTCCAACGATTTACAAGCGTATGGGGAGATTTTGCATAAGTATTTTGAGCCGTGTAAGAATTATAATTCCAATATGCTCCGCCAAAGTCATAATTAACAAAAAACATTTCCTCTGTGGTACCATACATACTTTGCATATTAAACATACCATTATGTGCTGCAAAAGCCTTAAATCGTTTATTATGTGTACCTGCCAAATAATACACCGAATATCCGCCATAACTTGCACCTAATGCCCCTATCCTATTTTCATCAATATATGGTTCTTGCTTTAAGGCATCAACAGCCGAGTAATAATCCCGAATATTTTGCCCTGAATAATCTCCTGAAATCTGTGCACACCACTGCTTGCCAAATGTAGGCACTCCTCTTCTGTTAGGTGCAATAACAATATAGCCTTGAGCTGCCATAAGTTGCATATTCCATCTCCAACTCCAAAACTGACTTACTGCCTGCTGTGGACCTCCTTGACAATAAAGCAGTGCAGGATATTTTTTTTCGGGATCAAAATTAGGTGGATAAATAACCCAAGTGAGCATTTGCTTCCAGTCTGTTGTTCGTATCCAGCGTTGCTCAACTTTACCAAAGCGCAAACTTGCATAAAGATGGCTATTAGCAGTGGTAATTTGTGCCATTGCAGCCTCCTTATTACTCACATCAACACGAAACAATTCAGGGGCATAATTCATACTCATACAACGCCCTACAAGATTTCCTCCTTTGAATTCGATGTGCGTAAAGTCATGCTCTCCTGAAGTTTTTTGCTCTATTTTGACAGGCATTTTCAAAACCGCCTCAAACACTTGATAAGTCGCATTAACTCCTGCAATAAAATAAAGCGATGTATCAGTACCCCAACAAAGCGTTTTTGCTCCTTCATCAAAATTAAATGTAATATCCTCAATTTTATTTGTGTGCAAATCCATTACCATAATACGTGCCTTATCACTTTCGCAACCTGGAGTCTCCATACTAAGCCAAGCCATTTTTTGCCCATTAGGTGATATTACTGGGTATCGGTCATAGCCTTTATTAAATGCCGTCAACTCATCAGTCTGGTGATTCTGTAAATTATAGCGATAGATGCTTGTATTTGTACTTGTAGCAAACTCTCGTCCATTCATTTTTTTGCTTGCATAATAAATACTTGCACCATCTCTACTCCAACAAATATCATGTATATCAAAGTCTGGAGAAATCGGGGTATCCCATGCCTCTCCTTCATTAATATCTTTCTCTCCACTTAGTCGATCAAAAGCATATGCTGCAACAAAAACATGATTATACTTGCCATTTTTCCAAGTATCCCAATGCCTATACATCAAATCATCAATAATTCGTGCGTTTGCTTTAGAGTATTGAGGATAAAGTTCGGTAACCGTTTTTCCCACTTGCACTTGTTTAGTATAAAGCACCTTATCACCATTGGGTGAAAACAAGAAACTCTGTACACCACCCTTAACATCACTTACTTGAAAAGGCTTTGGTTTGTCAATGAATGGATTTAATGCCCAAATTTGCTTATCGCCACTAGTATTAGTCAAAAAGTATATAAGTGTGCCATCTGCACTCCATGCGGGAGACGTAACATCTATGTCAATGCTTAACTTTTTAATTTGAGTTTCGCCAACCATAGCCATATAGAGGGTCGCTTGACTTTTATTTTCACTTAGGCTATACCTTCTCTCGGTGTACACTACATGTTTCCCATCGGGAGAAAGATTTGGTTCGCCAACCTGCGCAAACTTCCACATAATGGATGGTGTAAGCAAGCCTAAGGCTTTTTCTTCCTGCGTTAATTGATTACTAAAGTCTCCCTCGGATTGAGATAAATTAGCGTTACATGCAGCAAACAAAACTGCCATAATAACTACAAAAAATAGTTTCATTAATTTCAAAATATAATTAGACTTATGTTTAATCCTCTTTCTTGGCTAATATCTCACGCACTTTCACTTCAATTTCTCCCGCCAACTCTAGATTATCTGCAAAAAGTTTTGCTACGGTATCACGCCCTTGCCCCAATTTTGTCTCTCCATAACTAAACCATGAGCCACTCTTTTTAATGATATTATGTTCAACTCCAAGGTCAATAATTTCACCAATTTTTGAAATCCCTTCACCAAACACAAGGTCAAATTCCGCTTTTCTGAATGGAGGAGCCATCTTGTTTTTAACAACCTTTACACGAACATGATTACTTATTGCTTCATCTCCGTCTCTATTGGTAGTTACCTTCCGAATATCTAAGCGAATAGAAGCGTAAAACTTCAACGCATTGCCACCAGTAGTTGTTTCAGGATTACCAAACATTACACCAATCTTCTCGCGCAATTGATTGATAAAGATACAAGTTGTATTGGTTTTGCTAATTGTTCCAGTCAACTTTCGTAATGCTTGCGACATCAATCGAGCATGCAGCCCCACCTTATTTTCGCCCATATCTCCCTCAATTTCAGCCTTAGGGGTAAGTGCTGCAACTGAGTCAACCACAACAATATCCACTGCACTTGATCGAATTAGTTGATCGGTAATTTCAAGAGCCTCCTCTCCGCTATCGGGCTGTGAAATTAACAAGTGGTTAATATCAACGCCCAATTGCTCTGCATAGGTGCGGTCAAAGGCATGTTCAGCATCAATAATGGCAGCAATACCACCTTTTTTTTGCGCCTCTGCAATAGCATGTATAGCGAGGGTTGTTTTTCCAGATGATTCGGGTCCATAAATTTCAATTACTCGCCCTCTTGGATAGCCTCCAATACCTAGAGCGGCATCTAAGGCAATAGAACCTGAAGAAATAACAGGGACTTTTTCAACCTGCTTATCTCCCAACATCATAATAGATCCCTT
>JBOFMS010000014.1:0-12427 GCA_051658505.1 Bacteroidales bacterium
TCGCAGCAATCCGACAGCACACTTACTCCAGGTAATATGTTACAAATCATTGGAAACCTCATAAAGGTAGATGGTGAAAACGCTCAAGTCAATGGAGTGTATTTTGTGAACCAAGCAACGCAAGAGGAGTTAAAGGTGAGTTTTCTTGCGGTGAACTCTCCCAAGCAAATCGTGCTACTTATACCACCTCTTGCAGCAGGTAATTACAATGTAAAGATACTTACCCAGTTTAGCGGAGGGGGTAACTATCTTAAAACTACTAAGGTGATACATTACGATAGGGTGCTTACCGTGTATTAAGGGCATTACCCACAAATAAGCCCCTGTATTAGAGTAAAAGCCAGTCTGCGGACTGGCTTTTATTATGTTCTTACCTCATCACCTACTGCCTCCATAGTTGATGGATGCCTACCTCCATAGATCGTGGGTAAGCCTATCCACGATCACCAACATTCTCTATCCATAGTCACCAACATTCTCTACCCATCAATCGTGGATGCACTTACCCATAGATGCTGGATGGATTGCTCCACGACCTATGGATGCAGCTTGTGGGCTTTTGACTTTAAGAAGATTGTTTGTCGCAATTTGCTGATAAAGTGAAAATTAGCACGAAATTAAGCGCGTGAAAACATTGTGAATATAGGTATTTCTTTCTTTCGGATAATTTAATTACTTTTGCCGAGAATTCAAAAACCATAAAAAAAACCATTATGAAAAATCAAAATTTATTGAAACAAATCGTCTTGTGTACGGTAATGCTATTTTCGCTTATTTCTTGTGATAAAGATGACGCGGAAAATGCTGGTCCGGTGCAGTTTCTTCCTTCCATGGGTATTCTTGTAACGGAATCAGATTCTTCCAATGTTAAATCTGCGGAGATTGCATTGGCTAAGATAAAGGAATTGGGTTATATTTCGACCTATGAATCCAAACCGGGTTTTTCTTCGTATGTGGCGTTTCCGATATTCTTTAACAGAGAAAATGTGAAGGAAAGTCAAGCGGAGGCAGTGATGGCAGAATTGGTAAAGGAAGCAAAGGAGCATTATGAAAAGGCAACAAAGGAGGTAAATGCGTTTAATTTTCAGAGTCTATACAGTGAGCATCTCGACAAAGTTTTTCATGTAGATATTCAATCTTATGTATTGATTGATGGAGTGAATTATAAGGTGCATGTTGCGGCAGGTAATCCATTGATTACGGATAAGGCTTGGAAGTGCTCTGGGGAAGCAGGATGTCCTATCGAAAGTATAACATCATGGACGGAGGGTAAAGCAACGGTAAAATTGGCAGGTGGTGATACTAAGGATGCAACAAGCTATTCTCGTATTAAAAATACCATTTTTTTTGTAGCGGGAGATTATAGATATAAGTTCCAAATCAAAACATTGACTGAAATTCAACTTCTCTTAAGGACAAATACCAAAGACTCATCGAGTGAGAGTTTTAAGGATAAGAATTATATCTTTACTTTAGTGAAGTAATCCTTTTAAGGTTTTTGCGAGCGATTGCCTTGTGCATCATTCGCCCTTAGCACCAAGTCTGATGAGGCTTGGTGCTTTGTTTTATCCCCTCTCTAATTTTAGTATATCTCCTCTCCATCGCTTGTGTGTGAGTGCAATGTTTGGCGTGCTATATAGGCAGTGTTTGCATTAGTCATTTTTGCATGGCTGCCTTTTTGGAGTGCTTATTTCTCAAGACTTTTTTTTTGATTTGTGGCGAAAAGGCACTTGGATATTCTCTAAAATAACTTTACTTTGTGAGAAATTTAACTCGTTTCGAGGTATCAAAAAAATATAAGCATGAGAGAAATTTTCGCAACACTATCTTTAGTAACCCTTATGGCTGCATGTGGCGATGCAAACTTGTACCAAAAAGAACTTGTTTTTCCGAAGAATGCCACAATCGAAAAAAAAATTGAAATGGCTGCACGACTTGTGCCTTCACCACAACAACTTGCATGGCAAAAGCTTGAAACTACCGTTTTTTTTCACTTCGGAATCAATACCTATACAGAACAAGAGTGGGGCGATGGCACTGAAGACCCTGCGCTCTTTAATCCAACAGAACTTAATACCGACCAATGGGTTGAAACCATAAAAAAAGCAGGCTTCAAGTTGGCAATCATCACTGCAAAGCATCATGATGGTTTTTGCCTTTGGCCAACGGCAACAACAGCCCATTCAGTTGCTGCCTCGCCTTGGCGCAATGGTAAGGGCGACCTTGTAAGAGAACTACAACAGTCTTGCCAAAAATATGGCATTAAATTTGGGGTTTATCTATCGCCTTGGGATAGAAATGCGCAATGCTATGGTACTGATGAGTACAATGATTTTTTTGTGGCACAACTTACCGAGCTTTTAACCCAATATGGCACCATTGATGAGGTGTGGTTTGATGGTGCTTGTGGAGAGGGTCCTAATGGAAAGAGGCAAGAGTACGATTTTGCGCGTTATTACGAACTTATTAAAAAGACTCAAGCCAATGCAGTAACTGCTATTAGTGGCAATGATGTGCGATGGGTCGGAAATGAAACGGGATACGGACGAGAAACGGAATGGAGTGCAACAGTGCTGCTGAATGAGGCGATTCCTGAAAATGATGCGCAAAATAAAGAACTTGGCATATCTAATACCTCTAAAGACCTTGGTAGTAGAGAATTACTTGCAAAGGCATCAAAGGTAGTTTGGTGGCCAAGTGAAGTAGATGTATCTATTCGTCCAGGTTGGTTTTACCACCAAGATGAAGATAGTAAGGTGCGTAGTGTGGAGAATTTAGCCAACATTTATTATAGTTCCATTGGTCAAAACTCGTCCTTATTACTAAATATCCCCCCCAATAAATTAGGACGAATTGCCCCAGTTGACAGCATCAATCTTATTGCTTTTGGAGAGTTTTTAGATAATTTGTATGCCAAAAACTTTATGGCAAGCAATGGAAAATGGAGCGCAAAGGCAATGCGTGAAAGTAAAACCTTTAAGCTAATTGATAAGGCAGAGTTCAACGTTATTGAAATAGCTGAAGATATTACAAAGGGTCAACGTATTGAATCCTTTACAATCGATGTTGAAAAAGATGGACAATGGCAGGAAATTGCCAAAGGAACAACCATTGGATACAAACGATTGTTGCGATTTCCAAGCTTGCGTAATGTTGCCCAAATACGAGTTAATGTAAATGAGGCTCGTTTGCCATTTCATATTCAACATATAAAAGCATACAAGTCGCAAGAGTTTGTGTCAGCACCAACCATAAGCCGAGCAAAAAATGGAGAAGTAAGCCTTAATGCAAATCCAACTGCTGAAATTAAATATACCACAGACGGCTCAACACCAACAAAGGATTCAAAAAGCTATACTGCCCCATTTATAATCAAAGAGAAGGCGACCATAAAGGCAATCGCACTTTTTGATAATGGAACACAGGCAAGCGAAGTGATTACTAAAGAGTTCGAAAAAGCAAAGTCCGAATGGAAGGTGATTGACTTTAGCGTCGAACTGCCCAACTTTCCAGCAAGCAATGCTATCGATGGCAATGAAAACACAATGTGGCATACGCCTTGGGGCGAGCGTGTTAAGGCACACCCTCACTATATTACCGTAGATTGTGGAAAGATAGAGCGCATCAAAGGATTTGTGTTTTATCCACGTCATGATATGATTAGTGGTACTCCAATGCACTATGAATTTTATGTTTCGACAGATGCTAAAAACTGGACAAAAGTGCCCATTAAAGGCGAGTTCTCAAATATTAAAAATAGTCCTGTAAAACAAAGCATTAACTTCAACCGAACTTACACAATGCGTTACTTCAAGTTTGTTGCACTTGATGAGGTGGAACATAAGGCTTGGACAGCAGTGCCCGAAATTGATGTTATAGGGGCTGAGCCTATTGCCTTATAAGCAAAGTGCGACTTGCCTAAAACGCCAATGAACGAAGTGCAGCAAAGGGCAAAACTTTTGATGTGCTTAAAGTTACTATGCGCCTCGTATGCTCATACCAAACTTTGCTAAACCATGGCTATAAACTGCCCAATTCAGCAAACTGCCTCATCGTAAAGCCACTATCTTTGAAACTCACACACTGCAATTCTCCCCTTATTGCTTTGATGGATAAACGAAAAATCTACCCTTACTCTAATTATTAAGAGTATGTCAGTTTGCGTAAAAGCCTTATCTTTGCAAAACAAATTTTCAACCTCTTTAAGCCTATCACACTATGCTTACCCTAAAAACCATTCGAGAACAAACCGATGTAGTTATAAAACGCCTTGCAGTAAAAAACTGCCAAGCAGCTCCCATAATACAAGAAATTATTGCCCTTGACGATAAACGCAAAGCAACACAAACTCTTCTTGATGCCAACTTAGCTCAACAAAACGCTATTGCCCGTCAGATAGGTGGATTGATGAAAGACGGAAAGCCTCAAGAGGCTGAAGCAGCCAAAAATCAAGTGGCAGACCTTAAAATCAAGTCAACAGAATTAGACCAACAATTGGCTGAAGTGGAACAGGCATTAAACAACAAAATTGTGCAACTCCCTAACCTTCCCAGCCCTGAAGTGCCCGAAGGCAAAGTTGCTGAGGATAACGTAGAAGTGCGTAGTGGAGGCACTATCCCTACCCTCAATGCAGATGCCGTACCCCATTGGGACTTAGCCAAACAGTACGATATTATCGACTTTGAATTAGGCAATAAACTTACTGGTGCAGGATTTCCTGTTTATAAAGGCAAGGGTGCAAAGTTGCAACGTGCCCTTATCTCCTTCTTTTTAGACCAAAATACCGCAGCAGGATATAATGAAGTACTGCCACCCCACATGGTAAACTCCGAATCGGGATTTGGTACAGGGCAACTACCCGATAAAGAGGGACAAATGTATCATGCCACCACAGATGATTTTTACCTTATCCCCACAGCAGAAGTACCCGTTACCAACATTTACCGCAATGTTATTGTAAACCCTGCCGAACTACCCATAAAGCTAACTGCCTATACCCCTTGCTTTCGCCGTGAAGCAGGTTCGTATGGTAAAGATGTAAGGGGATTAAACCGCCTCCATCAATTTGATAAGGTAGAAATCGTGCGCTTTGAATTGCCCGAAAACTCATACAAAGCCCTCGATGAAATGGTGAAGCATGTAGAGGGAATTGTACAAAAACTTGAACTCCCCTATCGTATATTAAAACTTTGCGGAGGAGATATGAGCTTTACCGCAGCACTTACCTTCGACTTTGAGGTTTACTCAACAGCACAGCAAAAGTGGTTAGAGGTAAGTTCTGTTTCAAACTTTGAGAGCTTTCAAGCCAATCGCCTTAAATGTCGCTATCGTACCGAAGATAAAAAAACTCAATTAGTGCATACCCTCAATGGTAGTTCGCTGGCTCTGCCTCGTATTGTGGCAGCTCTTTTAGAAAACAATCAAAGCCCTAAAGGTATTCGTATCCCCAAAGCCCTTGTGCCATATACAGGCTTTGAATATATCTAAGGAGATAGACAGCCGAACTGTTGGCAGAGCATACATACAACTTCGCAAAGCTTGGTGTTATGATAGTGCAACAAAATTTTACTATCTTTGCGCACATTAATAAAAAAATACTATAAGCAATGCAGCTCCAACAACGAACTGTAAAAACAGCCATAACTTTCGAGGGAACAGGATTACATACAGGACTAATGGTTAGCATGACTATTTGCCCAGCTCCGCCCTCTCATGGTATTAAATTTCAACGTGTTGACCTCGATAATCAACCCATTATTCCTGCCCTTGCCGAGTATGTTACAGATACCTCACGAGGTACCACCATTGAACAAAACGAAGCACGTGTTGCTACCATCGAACACGTTATGGCAGCCCTCTTTTCTTTGGGAATTGACAACGCTCTGATTCAAATCAACGCTCCAGAAGCACCCATCTTAGATGGTAGTGCTTGTGAGTATGTCGCTAAATTAAAAAACGAAGTTGAGGAACAAGATGAAGCTCGCAAGTATTTTGAAGTTACTGAAAAGGTAGTACTGCGTGATGAGAATAAAAAAACCGAAATAGTTCTTTATCCCGACGACCACTTTAGCGTTAATGTTAATATTGATTTCAACTCAAAAGTGCTTGGTTGTCAATACGCAAGCATTAACTCTGCCGAAGAAATACAAGCCGAAATTGCACCTTGTCGCACTTTTGTGTTTTTTCATGAATTAGAGTTTTTGCGCCAAAACAACCTCATCAAAGGTGGAGATGTGGATAATGCAATTGTTATTGTTGAAAAAGAGGTTACTCCAGCCGATGTAGAACGTATTGCACATTTATTCAATAAGCCCGACATAGAGCGTATGCCTGAGGGCTATCTCAACCATATTGAACTACGATTTGATAATGAACCAGCACGTCATAAACTCCTCGACTTAGTAGGCGATTTGATGTTAGTTGGTATGCCCATCAAAGGTAAAATCATTGCCACACGCCCAGGACATTTAAGCAATACAGAATTTGCCAAAGTACTACGCAAATTGCTCAAAAAACAATTAGGACGCTCTGTTGCTCCCAAATATAACCCCAACGATACGCCTTTATATGATATCAATCAGATAAAGAAGTTCTTGCCTCATCGTCCACCATTTTTATTGGTTGACAAGGTTGTCTCAATGACTCCTGACCAAATTATTGGAGTAAAGAATGTGAGTATGAACGAACCATTCTTTGTGGGACATTTTCCTGATGAACCTGTTATGCCAGGAGTTTTAATTGTAGAGGCAATGGCTCAATGTGGAGGTATTTTAGCCCTTAGCAAGGTAGATGAACCAGAACATTATAGTACTTACTTTTTGAAGATTGAGAGTGTTAAGTTCAAAAAAATGGTAGTGCCAGGAGATACCTTGATATTTAAACTTCAACTTTTAGAGCCTGTGCGCAGAGGATTGGTACACATGAAGGGAGAAGCATTTGTCGGAAATACCTTAGTTACCGAGAGCGACCTTATGGCACAAATTACCAAAAATAGATAATTCACCTTTTCTTTATATGAATAACTATCCCAATACCAACATTCACTCCGAAGCAAAAATCGGTAATAATGTAATTATCGAGCCTTTTGCTACAATACACCAAGATGTGGTTGTGGGTGATGGCACATGGATTGGAGCTAATGCCGTTCTAATGAATGGCACACGCATAGGTAAAAATTGCAAAATATACCCAGGTGCTGTGATAGCAGGAGAACCTCAAGACTTAAAGTTTAAGGGTGAAGCCTCAACGGCTGAAATTGGCGATAATACAGTTATTCGTGAGTTTGTTACCGTAAACCGAGGAACTGCTGCTAGTGGCAAACTTAAAACGGTTGTAGGCTCTAATTGCCTAATTATGTCGTATGTACATATAGCGCATGATAGTAAAGTGGGAGATAATGTTATCTTGGCAAGTTATGTAGGCTTGGCAGGTGAACTTGAAGTTGGCGATTGGGCTATTGTAGGTGGAGGTACCGTAGCACATCAATTTGTGCATATTGGTGCACACTCAATGATTTCGGGTGGCTCTCGTATTGGCAAAGATGTTCCCCCTTATGTATTGGCTGGACATCATCCTTTGGCATACGGTGGAGTGAATAAGATTGGTTTGCGCAGACGTGGCTTTACCTATGAGCAAATAGACGCAATTCATGATATGTATAGAGTAATCTATCAAAGTGGTAAAAACGTTACTCAAGCCTGTGAGGAGTTAGAACAGCAAAGCCCCTCTGTCGAACTTTCAACAGTGCTTAACTTTATTCGTAGTAGCAAGCGAGGCATTATAAAGGCAAGTGCTACAGATGAAGTTGAAATGGAACTCTAAACTCTATCTTGCCCGAGGGTGATAGAGCATAATCGTATCGCGAAGATGTTCGCGACTAAGATGGGTGTAAATTTCAGTAGTAGTAATGCTTTCATGCCCTAGCATCTCTTGTACAACTCGTAAGTCTGCCCCTCCCTCAATCAAATGTGTTGCAAATGAGTGCCGAAATGTGTGAGGGCTAATATTCTTAATAATTCCTGCTTTTTGCGCTAGGTCTTTGATAATTAAAAAGACCATTACTGTCGTGAGTTTTTGCCCTCGTTGATTAAGAAAAATAAAGTTGTCGAAGCCTTTCTTTATCTTTGCGGTGGAACGCCCTTGCATGTGTAATTTTAGGCTGTTAATGCCTTTTTTTCCTATAGGAACAAGTCGCTCCTTATTCCCTTTGCCAATTACTCGCAAAAATCCCTCTTCATAGTAAATGTTGCTGCATTGGAGATTTACTAATTCTGAAACTCGCAATCCACAACTGTATAAGACTTCAATGATTGCCTTGTTTCGATGTCCATTATTTTGGCTTAGGTCAATGCTTGCAATGAGTTTGTCAATTTCACTTACAGTAAGCACTTCAGGTAATTTGCGCCCTATCTTGGGTGCTTCAATGAGTTGCATGGGATTTACACTAATCGCATCTTCCAATAAGAGGTATTTGAAAAATGCTTTTATTCCGCTTAAAATACGAGCATGTGAACTTGCATTTAAGCCTTGTTGATAGATATGCCCGATAAACTCTTTTAGATGTGAGTATTGTACCTCTAAAGGACCTATTGCGTATGTTTCGCAGATAAACAGTTGCAACTTTTCAACGTCACTTTTATAAGCAACAACTGTTTTCTCACTTAGTGCTCTTTCTAAGCGTAGATAAATTAAAAAATCATGTATTGCATTATCCCACTGCACACTATTTATAGTCCATTGCACCAGCTATCGCTGCCATATTTAGTAAATCACGCACTGTGCTTTCTGCGGGTAAGATGTGTACGTTTTTCTCTAGTCCAAGGAGTACAGGTCCAATAATTTCGTAACCACTCAACTCTTTAATGAATAATGGGGTAATATTGCCCGAACTTAAACATGGAAATACAAAGCAATTTACTTCTTCATTTTGCAACTTGTTGAATGGAAATTTCTCCATGCGCAAGTTGCCGTTAAACGCATAGTTTGCCTGCATTTCACCATCTACTTTGATTTCTGGATATTGGTTATGCAATATCTCTACTGCACGTGATACTCGCTTTGCGCTGCCTTCTTGCATCACACCAAAATTTGAGTGTGCAAGCATTGCAATACGAGGTGTAATGCCATATTCTCTCACTGTATCGTAAAGCAATTTAGTGGTCTTTACTAATGAGTCTGTACTGGGAGATTGTACTACGCTATCTGCAAGAAAAAGTGGTCCACGCTTTGTCATCACAATATACATACCTGCTACGTGGTTGTCATCATTAAGTGGATTAACCACTTCTCGTACTACCTGAAGTTTTTTGCCATAATCATTCGAGAAGGTATTAATCATTGCGTCAGCATCACCAGCCTCTATCATCATCAATGCAAACATGTCGTTGTTATCCATCTTTTTGATGGCGTAATGTAGTGGCATTCCGTAGCGTTGACGTTTTTCAAATAACATCTGTGCATATTGTGCTCGGCGTTCGGATTCTTCATCTCCATAAAAGCGGATAATTTCTACTCCTGTTAAATCAATATTGTATTGTGTGCAAAGTTGCCCTATTTTTTCTTTACTTCCGAGTAAAATAGGATGTGCTAGTTTTTCATGTGCCATCTGTTGTGCTGCTTGCAAAACACGTATGTTTTCGCCATTTGGAAGAACAATGCGGGCTTGTGCTTTTTTTGCACGTCCATTGATGTTGCGCATAAAGTCATTACTGTGTCCCATACGTCGCTCTAACTCATAAGCGTAAGCGTCCCAATCATCAATAGTTTTACGTGCAACTCCTGATTCAATAGCTGCTTTGGCTACTGCAACGGATACCCGAACAATAAGACGAGGGTCGAGGGGCTTTGGAATAATATAGTCTGCTCCAAAACTTAATTTTACATTGCCGTATGCAGCACTAACGCTTTGTGGTACTGCTTCTTTTGCTAATTCTGCCAATGCTTTTACCGCAGCAACTTTCATCGCCTCGTTGATACAAGTGGCATGTACATCAAGTGCGCCTCTGAAAATAAAGGGAAAGCCAAGTACATTGTTTACTTGATTAGGATAATCGGAGCGACCTGTAGCAAAAATCAAGTCAGGACGAGATGCTTTGGCGAGTTCATAAGAAATCTCAGGTGTAGGATTAGCAAGTGCAAATACAATGGGTTTATTTGCCATTGATTTTATCATCTCGGCACTTAAAATATTGCCTTTTGATAGGCCTAAAAACATATCTGCACCCACTAATGCTTGCTCAAGAGTGTTGATTTTTTGTGTAGTTGCAAACTGTTTTTTTAGGGTGTTCAAATCGGTTCGCTCAACATTTAGCACGCCTTTGCTGTCAAGCATTATAACATTTTCAGGCTTTACCCCAAGATGAATGTAAAGTTTAGTGCAGGCAATAGCAGACGCTCCTGCTCCATTTACAACCACCTTTAAGTCGCTTAATTTCTTGCCAACAATTTCTGTCGCACTCAACATTCCTGCACTTGAGATAATTGCAGTACCATGTTGGTCATCGTGCATAATGGGAATGTTCAATTCTTTTTTCAAACGCTCCTCAATTTCGAAGCATTCGGGAGCTTTTATGTCTTCTAAGTTAATGCCACCAAATGTAACCGAGATGTTTTTTACGGTCTCAATGAATTTTTCGGGGTCTTTGGTGTCCACCTCAATGTCAAAAACATCAATGTCTGCAAAAATTTTGAAGAGCATGCCTTTGCCCTCCATAACGGGCTTGCCTGCTATGGCTCCAATGTCGCCTAAGCCTAAAACTGCGGTGCCGTTTGAGATAACAGCAACTAAGTTTCCTTTAGCGGTATATTTGTAAGCATCTTCTGCATTTTTTTCAATCTCTAAGCAAGGGTCTGCTACTCCTGGTGAGTAGGCAAGAGCTAAATCGGCTTGTGTATTGTAAGGCTTTGTGGGAACAACTTCTATTTTTCCAGGGCGACCTTCGGCATGATAGCGAAGTGCCGCATCTTTTTTCAAATTTGCCATAATTGTTATGTATAATGATGATTTACAAAGGTTAAAAAAATTATCCTTTTAGCCAACTTGCTAAGGTGCGCTTTTGACGGCGTGGGGTAAATTTACGCATTTTGTCAATCGTAACGTTTACAATAAATTGCTGCTGATGGGTGAGTATTCGCTGTGCTGCGTGCATTGACCATGTAAAGCGAGCTTCAACGTATTTAGTGTGAAGAATTTGAATGAAAAAATCGGTGCGATTGTAAAATTTATTTTGATAAAAAGGGTCGCCCCAGTATAAAGCTTCGGTTGCAAATTTACTTCGCAAAGGTTGAGCATTAGTGCCTACATATAGACTGTTTTTTAATCCTATCCCAAACTTTTCAACCATTATTTCGTTCAAAAAACCACCTGAAATATGCCCTTTGTCACTCTCCAATCTGTAGCGAGAGTAATCCCCAACTCCTCCAATGTTAATGTTTAGTGAATCTAACAACTTACTCTCGCTAAGTGTAAAGCCTACACAAAGTCGCCCCATTCCATTGTCTACTATGCCATGTTCTTCATCTTCACTTGGCGAGGCTTTTTTTGCAAAGTGGTTCAAGTAACTTTGTCCAGAAAGGTATATATTGTTTTTCCAACTGTATTTTCCTGCAATCCCAACTAAAAAAGATTCTCTATTAACGTCTGTTTGTCGGCCTGTCCAGTCCAGCCAAATGTCGGTATGCCAATTGGATTGATGTATTTTCCAGAAAATTCCACCCATATTGGGGCGAAGATAAAGAATGGAGTCGTACATCATGGCTGCAGGGTAATCAGCCATTAAGGTGCGTAGCGGAAAACTCCCAACATACAATTCAAATGGAGCAGCATTATAGCGATAGTAAGCAGTATAGCGAAGTTGGTCGATGAAGTTTTCATTACTTCCAAAATGCTTTTGCATAGACACTCCTGCACGAATTTGGTGTGTGCTGTCAACGCGCAAACCTATTTCGGGAGCTAACCAAGTACCCAAAAGCGATTGTGGAGTTTGGTACTGCACCTTTTTATATTCGCGATTATCTACAAAGGTGAAAAAGTTTACTCCCCATTCGGGATTTATATCTGTTGCAAAAAGGTAAAGTGTATATGAGAAAAAGAGGAGTGTAAGAAAGGTTTTACGCATAGTGTAAAAGAAACGTAAGGTGAATATCGCACAAAAGTACTTTTTTTTTGTTACTTTTGCCTAAAATAAACTTAATATGGAACTAGCTCTACAAAAGAGAACGAAAATAGTTGCGACTATTTCAGACAGATGTTGCGAGGTGGATTTTTTGCGAGAACTCTACGCAAAAGGAATGAATGTTGTGCGTATCAATACCGCACATCAAACACCTGAAACCTCTATGCAATTGATACAAAATGTGAGGGAGGTATCCTCAAAAATTGCAATCTTGCTAGACACCAAAGGTCCTGAAATTCGTACCACTTCACTCG
>JBOFMS010000015.1:0-8053 GCA_051658505.1 Bacteroidales bacterium
GGATTAAAAATGTGATGTTGGTAGGGGCTAATTTCTGTATTGCGGCAAAAGGAACTTCATATTTAAGTTTTACTAATAGTGCAGACTTACTTATTTATTTAAAAGAGCATATTCTTTGTAATCAGATGATACTTGTGAAAGGCTCAAGAGGGATTTCTCTTGAAGAGATTCTGCCTGCATTATAGATATGATGTTTTGAATTATTAAGAATTAAGATATGGATTTGCCCTTTGGGAAATTAATGGCAATGCGCTATAAATCACATCCGTGGCATGGAGTACATTTAGGTGATGATGCTCCAGAAATTGTTACTACCTTCATAGAGGTCGTTCCTTCTGATACTGTAAAATATGAGGTTGATAAACTTTCTGGGTATTTGAGTTTAGATCGTCCTCAAAAATTCTCGAATGTTGCACCAACTCTTTATGGTTTTTTGCCTCAAACTTATAGTGGAGAATTAGTTGCTGAATTTTGTTGTGAAAAAACTGGGCGGACTGACATTCGAGGAGATGGTGACCCAGTTGATATTTGTGTGTTGACGGAGAAGGATATTACGCACGGAGATTTATTGCTACGTGCTCGCCCAATTGGAGGAATCAGAATGCTGGATAATGGAGAGGCAGATGATAAGTTGATAGCCGTACTATATGGTGATGCTGTGTTTGGCGATTATCAAAATATTACGGATTGTCCAAAGGGGATTTTGGATAGATTACGGCATTATTTTTTGACGTATAAGGATATTCCTGGAGAAAAAAGAAACTGTGAGATTACGCATATATTCGGTATTGAAGAGGCGTGTGAAATTATTCGGAGAGCAATGCAGGATTATCGAAATAAATTTGATCTTAATCAAATTCTGAGTTTGCATTAGAGAAAAAAGGCCACGTAGTTCAGTTGAATAGAACGTCAGATTCCGGTTCTGAAGGTCGGGGGTTTGAATCCCTCCGTGGTCACAAAACGATGAGGCTGCTTAAACACTACTCTTAACGGGTATTTCTAGGCAGCCTCATCATTTGTAATCAATAGGTTGCATTTTTTTTATGAGTTAAAAGTCAGAGTATAATAAATATTTTTTTCGCAATTGCTTGAACATATCTAATTCAGACTTCCACAAAGTTCGGATTTTTGTCTCACTATAGCCTGCTTCTATTTGTGATTGAAGCGATGTACTACCTGCTAATTTTGTAAAAAATTTTGTAAAAAATTTTGACTTGTTTGGAAAGGTATTATAGGCTTGAATTAGATATTGCAAATCTATTTTTGATAAATTAGCCAAAGAGTCTTCATTTAACGTTGTTAAATTTACTCCATAGCATTTTTGATTCTCATATATGGGTTTTTTTGCTGCCCCTATAATGCTTTTAGGGCTAAATGTAAAGGTTTTATTTGTCCATTCAGGATGGCCGAAAATTTGAAATGGAATAGATGTTCCTCGTCCTACACTGATTGGTGTAGCCTCAAATAAGCAAAGTGAAGGATATAGATACACCGATCGCATATTCGGCAAATTTGGCGAGGGATTGACAGGTAATGTGTATTTTGTGCTGTGTGTATAAGCCTCACACTTTATAACTGTTAATGAGCATTTTATGCCATTTTTTAACCAGTTCTCTCCATTTATCATTTCTGCAAGTTCTCCCAAAGTCATTCCATGCACAATAGGGATAGGGTGCATGCCCACAAAAGAGGTGTATTGCATTTGTAAAATTGGTCCGTCAACATAATGTCCATTTGGATTTGGACGGTCTAATACTATAATCGGAATTATATTTTCGGCACAAGCCTCCATTATATAATGCATTGTAGAAAGATAGGTATAGAATCTTGCTCCTACATCTTGCATGTCAAATATCATAATGTCAACACCTTGTAACTGACGTGGTGTAGGTTTTTTTTGAGAACCGTAGATTGATGAAATTTCGACTCCTGTTTTTTTATCTACGTAACTAGATACCATTTCGCCCGCATCAGCATTACCACGAAAACCATGCTCTGGCGCAAATACTCGAATAATATTAACTCCTATAGAGCGTAAAGTGTCAAGTAGGTGTACGTTGTTAAGCAAGGAGGTGTGGTTGGCAACCAATCCAATACGTTTGTTTTTGAGTAATGGTAAGTATTCTTGTAGTTGTGCTGCTCCTACCTTAACTTCGGCATTTACCAAAATACTGAAAAGAAATAAAGTACTGAAAAGAAATTTTATTTTATTCATGAGATAAAAATTTTGTAAGTTTTTGAATTGCATTTCCTCTGTGGCTAATACGATTTTTTTTTGCAATGCTCATTTCTCCTAATGTAATGCTATATCCTTCGGGGCAAAATATTGGGTCATAGCCAAATCCTTGACTGCCTCGAACATCCTGTATTATTGAACCTTGCATTATTCCCTCAAAAAGATATTCTTTCCCTCCTAAAATAAGAGCTATAACTGTCCTAAAGTGTGCCTTACGATTGTCTTTAGACTGTAGATTTTGCAAAAGTTTTTGGATATTTTTTTTCATGTTTTTTTCCTCTCCTGCATAGCGAGCAGAGTACACCCCAGGTGCTCCATCAAGGGCATCTACTTCTAATCCAGTATCATCTGCAAAACAATCTTTTCCAGTACGTTCAAAAATATAGCGAGCCTTTTGCAAAGCATTACCCTCTAGTGTATCTTGCTCTTCTGGTATTTCCTCTGAAATTCCACATTGAGCTAGACTTAGAAGACTTACGTTTGCAGGTAGTATTTTTTTTACTTCTTCAAGTTTATGTTGATTATTTGTGGCAAAAATAAGTTGCATTTTTATATAGTACTACAAAGAAAACCAACTCTTCATATTTTTTATATCTATGAAGAGTTGGTTATTCTTAATTGCTGTATTTATTTATTTGGGGAGTGCATCCTCCTCTTTCGTAATATGCTTTACTTCTCCTTTGATGTATAGCATAACGCTTGGTGCATTTTTTGCATTTGTGCGAAGAGTTACTGACTTGTGAAATGCGCCTATTCGTTTTGTATCATAACGTACTGCAATTTTCCCTTTTTCGCCAGGAGCAAAAGGAGTTTTAGGATAGTCAGGTACAGTACAACCACATGATGAGGTAGCGTGTGTAATAAGAAGCGGAGCAGTTCCTTTATTCTCAAATTCAAACTCATAAAGTCCATTTGAATTATGTGCTATAGTGCCGTAGTCATGCACTGATTTCTCAAAGTAAATTTCTGAAAAATGGGCTGTTTGCTCTGTTGCCGTTTCAGTATTTTGAGCTAATACGACAAGATTAAATCCTGCTAATGCTAATGCTAATAAAAAAATCTTCATTGTTAGATAGTATTTGTTTAGGAATTATTTTTTCTTTTTTGTTTTTGAGGCATTCTTTTTTGTTGGTGCAGGTTGAAGTTCTATCGGAAACTCTTGTGTTATTATCTTAGATTGCTGTTCTACTACTTCTTCTTTCTTTTCCAAATTTTGATTCAATTTGCTTCCTAATGTTACATATAGAATGCCTTCTAAGTCTTCTAAGTGGATATCCTTGTACATTATCCTTTTCTCTTCATCTAAGTAGTAAATATTAGGAATTGCATGTAGGCTATATTTTTCGTAAATATCTGCATTCCCTTCTTTGTCCCATACATTTTCCCAATCAGTATAATTGTTTTCTTGTATATAGGTTTGCCATGCTGCAGAGTCTTTATCTGGGAATACCGCAAATACTTTTAAGCCAGTATTTTTATATTTTTGATACATTTCATACAATACTGGTGTAATCATTCGGCATGTGCCACAACCTGGGTTAAAGAAGTAAAGAACTGTAAATGGAGCCTTTACTGTGTGCAGTGATTTAAACTCTCCATCTACAGTTTGCAAGGTTAAATCGGTCGCTATATTTCCTACAGGATTCAACGTGTATTTTTTGATGTCACGTTTTAAGATTGCTTTTTCTCTTGCAGTAAGAGTAATGCTTGTTGAGTCTGCCATATAATTACACAAGTGTAATGCTACGTCTTGATGTCCTTCTACAGGAGATTCGGTGTAGCGACCATATAGCCATCTCAAGGTATAAGCGTAGGTAGTAGTATTAACTTTTGCTTTTTTTAGCAAGGAATCAATACAAAGGTTGATATCTTCAGCCGGTTCGCGAAGCATAATTTGTTGAAAAAACAATTGAAAGCGATTCTCAAAAAAAGGCGTGTTGATTAGACGATGGTCTGAGAAATCAATATTATTGAAAAAATGACCTTTTGCAAATGTGAGAAATAGAGCGTGACGAATAGAATCTGCATTAGCAATAGTGTCTGATACTTTCATCTCCTCCATATTGGGTTCTACCTCTTGTACTGATTTGATGATAGATGAAGCCAAGGTTCCTTTGTATTCTTCTATAATTTTTGCTATTCCTGCTTTTTGTTCCTTTATCATTTCACTATACAAATACTGTATGTGTATCATTGAATCAGGATCGTTCTGATTTTTCTTAAAACGCTCTTCTAATATTTGGGCATTTTTCCCCCATGACATTTGTTCATCAATATATTTTTTGAATCCGTCATTGTCGCGAGATTTCTCATATTTTAATGAACGTTGAATGTTAAGAGTGTTGGCTGAAATAAGTAATTCAAACTTTTTTTCTCCTGAAGAAAGAAAGTCAATTTGTTGTTTGCTGTTGTCTACAGTAAAATGAAGAGAGTACAGTCCGCCAGGTAAATCTTTTTTAGAGTTAGCAAATCGCGCAATACCTTTTTTATTTGATTTTATCGAATCAACTTTTTCAAGTTTTACGCCATTATACCCCATAAGGTAAATCCATATTTCATTTGCGCCTTCTATATTGACATCAATACGATAGGCAGCGTGTGTTGTGGCAATCGCCATCGTAAGCGAAATGAGTAAGAGTAGATGTTTTTTCATGATTTTTTTCTGATTGTTTTTTTTTATTAAGTGTTGGCAAATTTAGTGCTTCAAGTAATACGTTATTTTCCGTTTTGATTATTTAACCAAATTTCCTGTGCATAAATTTTTCTTATTCATTGTAGAAACTATAAAGGCTAAATGATTGGCTTACCGTTTTTTAACGTGGAGTAGAGCCAAATTAAGAAAGTAACTTATGCGCTTCCTCTAATTGTGCATAAAATCCCTCGCCAAATCGGCGAATAATTGGAGTTTTAAGAAATTGATAAACGGGAACCTTTGATTTATTCCCCAGTGCACGAGCGCACTCACAAATACTCCATTGGTCATAGTTTAAGGCAGTATTATCTCCAATTTTTTTGAGACGAATAGGATACAAATGGCACGAAATGGGCTTGTAGAAGTCTATTTTTTTTTCAAGAAATGCTTTTTCAATGGCGCACAAACACAAACCGTCTTTAGTGAAATAGGTATAGGCACACTCTTCTCCGTTTATCAATGGGGTAACTAGGTCTCCATCTCTATCAATGACTGCAACGCCTTGTTCCTTTATCGCTTGTACTCCCTCTTTGCGCATAAAGCGAGCAATTGCCTTGAAGTGCTGTTGCAAAATCTTTTCTTCCTCTTTTTCTAAAGGAGCACCGCTATCCCCGTGTATGCAACAGCAGCCTGCGCAGGTTTCTAAATCGCAGCAAAAATTCTTTTGAAGCACATCAAGTGAGATGATTTTATCCTCAATTTGTAACATTTTCTTTTTTTTAATCAAAAAACTTCCATGATAAACCAATTTTAAATACCCTATCATTACGAGGGTAATGTACTGCCGAAAAGTAGTTGTTATGTCCCTCTATCAATCCTTGTGTAAGATGCTCATACTTGAAAAATGGCGTTGCACGTTTCCATCGGAAGGACAAAAAAGCATCAGCCCATAAATATCCACCAATTTTAACGTCAGAATTGTGATACATTCCTATAGAGGGATTGTAGCCATAGCCATTGAAGCGAGTTGCATACCGCCAGTCAACACCAATTTGCACTCGTAATACGTTTTTGATCAAAATTAGTTCATAATAGTACGAGTTGGATATTGCAAAGGCTGGTAAGGGCAATACGTTTTGATTTGATGAGGTTTGGACTAAGGCACGATGGTTTAGGTGTAAGCCTGCCCACTTAAATTGATGTGTTAGCGTTCCTGTTAGAATGCTCAAAGCATTTTCATATTGACGTGGGGTGAATTCGTGTCCGAAATAAATATAATTGTTTAATAGGCTGTAAGATGCCCCTGCTTCTAAATTCCATTTAGGGATAGAAAATTTACCTTGAATTTGCAACTCTGTAGTTCGACGAAAATTCGTATTCCATTGATAATAGTTTGAGGTATAGTTCTGTATGAAAATATCGGGAGTAGTTCCCTTAAAGTTGGCGGCAGCGTTCAAGTGTAGTCCCTCCTCTATGGGGAAGAATGAGAGCGTTAAATCTCCTCCGAATTTGTAGTCTCCGCCTTGATAACCCGCTAGTTTACTTTCGGCAAAAGCATTCCACTTAAAATATTTTTTATACCAAGCCGACATTTCGGCATAAGCATATAGCGTTTGAAGTTTGTTGGTAATGGGCAAGGTATCTGCCATATAGGTATTTACATCTTTGTAGCCAATCCCAAAGGTTAGCGACTCAAAAATGTAGGCACGTAGGGGGCGAAGTTGTATGAAGAGTTTGTTGTCAATACTCCGTAGACCCAATGAATCCATTGTTCGCTCGGTGTTAAAAAAAGGAGTAGGGTAGTAGACAGTGTCGATATCGTCGGTATAGAGTTTACTGTAACTACTATACTCGAAAGTGTGTCCAATGCGTCCCATCAAAATATTATTGATGACGCTATCGTTTCCAAAATAAAGCAAGCGCACGTCAACCGAGTGAGTTAAGTGGAAGGTGTGGTTCTTAAGGTGATTTTTTGCATTTTGCAATTGCACCTCATGGTCTTGGGGAGCAACTACGGTGTCAAGCACCAATCTGTCATCTGTAATTCCTCCGTTTTCTCTGGCCTCTATCGAGTTGAAAATATAGCCTGTATTGGCTTTGTAGTATTTGCCTAAGTATGAGAGGTTGCCGCTAAATGCTTTATTGCTTGCACGTTGACGTGCGTAAATGCCTTTTGTGCCTAAATTATTAAATAGCAAACTGTAACTTAAATCATGTCGAATGTTTTGAGTGTGAATTACTCGCAATTGACTCTCCTCCCTTTGCCTTGATCCAGCCCAGTCATAGTATAAAATAGTGTAAGGCGTGGTACTATTGAAAAAGGATACATTTTCGGGGGAGAAAAAATAGGATTCATACGGTTGTTGAAATATAAATTCACTTTGATGAGTTCGCTTAAAGTAGTTATAAGGAACAACGGGGCTACCTAAATTGCCTAAAAATATAGCGTCAACATCATTTCGCAGAAATGGGTAGTCGGTACGATAGAACTGTAAACTCGTATCCATTGGCATGGCTTGTACTTCATTACTTGTAGGGCTTATCGTGTATTGAAATATGCGAGAGCGTTTTGTTGTGTCGCTTGCTGTTTCTTCGGACATTTTTGGTAAGTCAAGTCGACGTTTCTTTTTAGGGATAACGCTATCTATTGGTATACTGATACTGTCATTTGGGTTGGCAATAGAGTCTGGACTTAGGGTGTGTACTACACTATCAACAGGCAATATGGAGAACTGCGCCGAAGTGAAACTTGCAGTACTCAGCAATAAAAAGAGTAGTATTTGAAGGCGCAAAGGGAGCATAATTATTCAAAATTCGGCGCACAAAGGTACAAAAAAACAGGTAGTTTTTTGCAGCCTCAAAAATTACTAACTTTGCCCTTCATTATGCAAACATTTTACTCTCCACAGGCTCCGCCTGCACAAGCTTTGGCTATTACCACAGGTTTTTTTGATGGAGTGCATCGTGGACACGCAAAGGTAATTAGGAGTTTAGTTGAAGCGGCACGCAAAAAAAAGACTCCCTCTTGTGTAGTTACTTATGAGCCGCATCCCCGTATTGTGCTGTCTAATGAGCCCAATTTGCAGTTGCTTACTTGCTTGAGTGAAAAGCAAGAATACCTTGCTGCGCTTGGGGTGGATTATTTGCAGGTGATTCCATTTTCAAAAATGCTATCTAACATTGAT
>JBOFMS010000016.1:0-32226 GCA_051658505.1 Bacteroidales bacterium
CAACTCGTTCAAACGTTAAAAAAGCACTTTTTCTACCTTTGACAACTCGTTCGAAGCTCCAAAAAGTGTTTTTTTAACATTCGGTGATTTGTTCAAGCCACAAAATTGATTTTTTTGTTTGTATGCAGAATCCTTTGAGTTGATAAATAGCGTAATCGATGCGAAAACAAAATGTGTGGAGGGTATCTATCTTTTCGAATGGTGGTAAAGTGCGGGGGAGGGGGGGAGTTTTAGTTGACGGTAAAGGCGAGGATTGAAGTTTGTATGCAAATCAAAAAAGAGTGCTTCGTTCTCCCCCTCTTTGTTATAATGCGTTTATTTAATCTCTACGCTTAACATTGTTTGCCCTTCAATTTTTGCAACGAGGGTGTCGCCTATTTTGACTGCTCCAACACCTACTGGGGTGCCTGTAAAAATAAGGTCGCCTATTTTTAGGGTCATATATTGCGAAACGTGTGCAATGATTTGGTTAAACGAAAAAATCATCTCGCTGCTACGTCCTTGTTGTACTTCTTGTCCATTTAAGTCTAACGAAAAGTGAATGTCATTGGGCTGCGCTAAGTTGGTTAAGGTTATAAACTCTGGACTAACTGGTGCCGAATAGTCAAATGCTTTGCTTACCTCCCAAGGCAAACCCTCTTCGCGGCACTTGCGTTGTACGTCGCGTGCTGTAAAGTCAATGCCAATGCCTATTTGCGAATAGTAGCGTGGCGCAAATTGCTCACTTATGCATCGCCCTAATTTATTGATGCGCAATACTAACTCTACTTCGTATTGCAAGTCTTGGGTAAATTTTGGGTAGTAAAGCGGTTCGTTATTGCGCAGTAAGGCGGTGTCGGGTTTTGTGAAAAAAACAGGTGCTCCTGTATATCCTCCAAATAACTCTTTGTTGTGCTCGGCATAATTATGCCCTATGCAAATAATTTTCACTTATTATCTTTACTTAAATTTGTCAAAAATCCGTACATTTGCGAGCGCAAATTTACAACTTTATTGGAAGTTTTTTTTGGTGTGCCAAAAACTCCTCTTCCTTACTTCATACAAGACTCCTCATAAATCAATACGAACCCTGCATGCACTTAGAGCATATCTCGCTTACTAACTTCAAAAATATTCGCTCGCTCGAACTTGTGCCAGCTAAAAAGCTTACCTGCTTTGTGGGGCATAATGGCTCGGGCAAAACGAATTTGTTAGATGCGCTTTACCTCTTAAGTATGTGTAAAAGTAGTAGTGGACTTACCGAAAAGCAATGTGTGTGTTATGATGAAAATTTCTTTTTGGTAAAGGGCTCATATAAAATAGATGGTGTGCTAAATGCTATTAGTTGTGGCTATATGCCAAGTAGTGGAAAGATAATACAGCGCAATGGTAAGGAGTATGACCGTATTGCTGACCATATTGGATTGCTGCCTATTGTACTAATTTCACCTGCGGATATTCGCCTTATTGATGACTCGGGAGAGGAGCGACGCAAATACCTAAATGGTGTTTTGTCGCAGCAAGATAGGCACTACCTAAGCGCAATTACGCAGTACAATGCAATTTTGCAGCAACGTAATAAACTCCTCAAAACAGTCCAAAATCTTAATGTAGATGTGTTAGATATATTGGATATGCAAATGGGCGAGGCGGCACAAGTGGTATTTGAAAAGCGTGTGCAATGGGTTGATGCTGTTCGCCCTATATTTCAGCAAATCTATCAACAAATTGCTGATGATAAAGAGCAGGTTGATTTGCATTATGTGTCGGATTTGCACGAGGATAATCTCCGCAGTTTACTGCAAAAAAATATCTCAAAAGATAAAGTTTTACAGCATACCTCTGTGGGTGTTCATCGTGATGACTTGCGTATGATGTTAAATAAGAATCCTCTAAAAAAATATGGCTCGCAAGGACAACAGAAGTCGGCAGTACTTGCTATCAAACTTGCTCAAACGCAACTTATGCAGCAACATTTGGGCACCGCTCCAATGCTTTTACTTGATGATATTTTTGATAAGTTGGATATGTTGCGTGTAAAAAATCTTATTGGCGTAGTATCGCACAGTACATTTGGACAAATATTTTTGACCGATAGTAACAAAGTGCGCCTCTCTTCAATACTTGAGGAGGTGGATTGGGAACACAAAGTTTTTGAGGTTAATAATGGTGCATTTACGCTTGTAGAATGAAAAAGCAGCCTCAGCAGCGTATCGCCAAAAGTATGCAGTTTTCGGATTTGATGATGATGGGCATGAGTAGTCAATCGTCATTGAGTGTACTTATGCAGCGTGCATACATTTATTCGCTGTGGGAGGGTGTAGTGGGACAAAGCGTAAGTAAGTGTACTCAAAGTATTTTTTATAAGGATAAAAAATTATTTATTGAACTTTCTTCATCAGTGGCACGTAATGAACTCCTTATGTTGCGTAAGGATATTATACAGCGTATCAACGAAAAGGCGAAGATGGAACTTATAAGTGAACTTTTTTTGCGATAATTTTTGATGCCACTCAATCGTTCACTATTACTCTTTGCGTTAGCACTATTGCAGGTAAGTATTCTGCAAGCAAATGATAGTGTGGAACGATTTGCTGATATTGAAGAGGTAACTATCATGAATAACGACCGCAGGCGAGGTACCTCTGAGTTTATTGACTTGCGTCCGCTTGGTGGTATGCCTACTACTACGGGTAGTTTTGAAACCATACTAAAGGTGTTGCCTGGTGTACACTCCTCGAATGAGTTGAGTTCACAGTATTCTGTGCGAGGGGGTAGCTTTCACGAAAACTTGGTGTACGTTAATGGCATTGAAATCTATCGCCCAATGCTTACAAGGGCTGGGCATCAAGAGGGGCTGAGCTTTATCAACCCTGCAATAGTAAGTACGGTTGAGTTTTCAACTGGGGGATTTAGTGCTGAGTTTGGCGACAAAATGTCGAGTATGCTCAATGTTAAATACAAACGTCCTACAAGTTTTGGCGGTAATGTTGAGGGGAGTTTATTGGGTGCTTCGGCATCTTGTAATATTGTGGGCTTTAAGCAAAAACTTAGTGGTGCTGTGGCAATGCGCTACAAGCAATCTACCTACCTTATTGGGGGCTTAGAAACTAAGGGAGAGTACGCTCCCTCTTTTAGCGATATACAAACTACGCTTACATTTGATGTAAACCAAAGATTGTCGTTTAACTTTTTGGGTAGTTATGGACAAAATGTTTTTCTCTTTTCGCCCGAAAGTAGGGAAACAAGTTTTGGAACGCTTAATTCTCCTCAAAGATTTATAGTGCATTATCAGGGACAGGAAAAGGATGTAACTCAAAATGCTATTGCAGGACTTACGGCACACTATAAATTGCCTGAAAATATACAATTAAATCTATCTGCCTCTGTAACTACAATGGCTGAAAAAGAAACCTACGATATTGAGGGAGCCTATTGGCTAAGACAAACGGAGGTTAATCCCCTTGCTGATGCACGTTTTTCGACATTAGATATTGGTTCAAGCCAAAGTCATGCACGTAACTACCTGAATACTGCAATGTACACAGTAGAGCAAAGTGGAAGATGGAACCACAACGCTGGGAACTTCAAGTGGGGCATAAAGGCGCAGCATTATCGGGTAGTCGATTGGGTAAGTCAATGGCAACGCCTTGACTCTACAGGGCACTCTGTTGGCGCGCAAAACAATAACCTAATCATCAATGCACAATATCTTGATACAAGTATCAATGTTACACATTACAGCGCATTTGCTGCCGAAACTTATAATTTTGAATTTAGCCAAGGTGTATTACGATTGATTTCGGGTTTGCGCTTCTCGTACTCTACTGCGAGTCGAGAATTTCTTATGATGCCTCGTGTACAAACTGTGTTTCTTCCCAAAAACTATAAAGGCTTGCAAATCTACTCTGCTGTTGGGGCATATCATCAACCTGTGTTTTACAAAGAGATGAAAACTGCAGCAATGGATTTTAACTCTCGTCTAAAGGCACAAAAGGCTTGGCACTTTACCATTGGTAGTAGTTTGTTGTTTCAGTATCAAAATATTCCATGCAGATTAAGCACCGAGGCATATTACAAACTCTTATATAACTTGATTCCCTACGAACAAGATAATGTTGATTTGCTGTACAACTGGCAACACAGAGGAAAAGGCTATGCTACGGGAGTAGATGTAAGGCTGAGTGCAGAGTTAATTCATAATGCAGAGTCGTGGATAAGTTTGTCGCTAATGAAGGCATCGCAAGATATTATAGGTGATTCTTATACGCAAAATGGAACGACTTACTACCCCGAATACTTTCCTATGTCGAACGATCAAAGGTTTAATATTTCAATAATGTTGCAAGATAAATTTCTGGATTTTCATCAATGGTTAGCGCATTTAACATTAAACTATGGAACATCATTGCCTGCATTTAGCCCTGCAAGTAACCGCAACGACCAATATTTTCGAATGCCCTCTTACTTTCGTACCGATATAGGTTTCAGCTATATTGTATTTGATAATAAAATCAACAACGCTATTCAACGAAGATTAAAAGGAATACTCGAAAGAGGTGTAATATCTGTAGAGGCGCTCAATTTATTTAATCAAAAAAACATTTCATCATATTTGTGGGTACGCACCGCTGCCAATAATAATCAATCACGTGCAATGGTAGCAGTTCCCAATTATCTTACTCCATTTAGGCTTAATGTTAAACTTGCAATTACATTTTAACATCACTCAAACCATGGCAAATAATTCAATACCCCCAATAAGACGAACGAAGCAAAAACGCTCTCACAAAAAGGTAGTTACTTTTAATGATGATGAGTACAAAATGCTTACCCAGTTTTGCCAAAAATACAAGGTTACTAACCAAACAAAACTGCTACGACAACTTATTGTTACGGCAATTCTGGAGCAAATGGAGCAACATCCTCCTCGTTTATTTTAAGCGAGTGAGTGGCATGTGCTTTTGTTGTGATACACAATCGCTTTTTGCAAAGCTCTGGAAAATAGTTAATTTTACTCCACTAAGGTTATATTATTCTTCATTTTTAGCGGCTAACATTATGAATATACAATTTCGCCTAACCCTGATGAATTTCTTGCAATATTTTGTGTGGGGAGCATGGTTAATAACAATTGCAAACTATTGGTTTGGTACAAAACAATGGAGTAGTGCAGAGTTCGGGGCAATATTCTCAACTATGGGTATTGCCTCGCTTTTTATGCCAACTTTGGCGGGTATTGTTGCCGACCGTTGGGTAAATGCCGAACGTATTTATGGTGTACTGCATCTTTTGGGTGCAATCGGTATCTTTTGCTTTACTTTGGTAGATAGTGCATCTGTGTTTTTTTGGATTGCTTTGGCTGCCATGGCGTGCTATATGCCAACGATTGCTTTAGCAAACAGCATTGCATACAGTGCTTTGAAGGGAGCAGGTCTTGATGTTGTTAAAGCATTTCCGCCAATTCGAGTGTGGGGCACAATCGGCTTTATTACCGCAATGGGGGTTACAAATTTAACAGGTAGTAAAGCCTCAGAGGGACAGTTTTACATCTCGGCAATAGCCGCAGTAGTACTTGGAGTGTTTGCCTTTACGCTGCCTGCTTGTCGCCCACAAGGTCGAGAAAGTAAACTGTCGCTTTTATCTGTACTTGGCTTAGATGCCTTTAAATTGTTTGCACAGTATAAGATGGCTGTCTTTTTTATCTTTTCTATGTTTTTGGGGGCCGCTTTGCAGTTAACCAATATGTATGGTGACGTTTTTTTAGACGATTTTAGGCACGTTGCAGAGTATGCAGATTCGTTTGTGGTCAAATATTCGACTATCATTATGTCTATCTCGCAAGTATCTGAAACGCTTTTTATACTTGCCATTCCATTTTTCTTAAAACGCTTTGGTATTAAGCAAGTAATGCTTATTAGTATGCTTGCTTGGGTATTGCGCTTTGGATTATTTGCTTATGGTAGCCCCGAAGGCTTTGGCTTAGTTGCTATCTTGCTATCATGTGTTGTATATGGCATGGCATTTGACTTCTTTAATATCTCAGGCTCTCTCTTTGTCGAAACTTCCACTAATCCAAACATTCGGGCAAGCGCACAAGGGCTATTTATGATGATGACCAATGGGGTGGGGGCAATACTCGGTAGCGCACTTAGTGGCTGGCTTATTGATGCCTATTTTGTAAGCCATGGAGTAAAGGATTGGAACTCTATTTGGTTAGTATTTGCTGGCTATGCGCTGGTTGTAGCAGTGTTGTTTGCAGTGTTTTTTAAGCATACGCATCAACCAGTAACTCAAAAATAAGTTGCCTTAAACTTGTATCTATTTCTCAAATTTTACCGTAGTGTAGCACGTTTCTCTTCATGCCATGCTACTTTTGGATTGCTTTGCAAATACTCAAGTGTAGCACCTACGTTTGTAATGTGGAGGTTTGTGCTCTTACCAATTTTATTTGGCAAAGTGTAACTTTCTGCCATATAACTATTCATTGCCACTTTGTAAATCTTGTTGGGCATTAGCGCACTTCCGTCTGGCAAGCGTATATCTACAAATGCTTTTTGCTTATTTGTAGATATATGGTAATGTATGCCTGATACGCAAAGGTCTAACTTCTTAAAATGGGAGTAATTGCTTATAATAAACTCTCGCAATTGTGCAGCAGTCATCTCAAACAGTATGATTTCATTGGCAAAAGGGTCGGCATTATATAGCATTTTTGGCGTAATATCACCCTTAGAAAAAGAGTCAATGCGTATTCCCATTACATTTTGAAGTACAATGTCTGCCTTAATTTTGGCACGTACTATGTCGCAAAAAAAGTTGCCAATATTAAATTTTCCAATCATGGAATGTGTAAGAGAACCTACTACTTTATTCAGTGTTGGATTCGCATTAAAATTGGCAATTTTTCGACTCATCACGGTATCTCGTGCTGTTAAAGTTGCCACATCAATTGTTTCGGTTGTTTTGCTTGTTAACAGACCGTGATTAAACCTAAGTCGTGTTTTGTTAATATACTGTGCATATTTACCCGCTTGTGTTATTAGTACACCATTTACTCGCATACCTGTATCTAAAAGGGTGTGCGTATGTCCTCCTACAATAAGGTCAATGTAAGGTTGATTCATTGCCAAAATACTATCGTACTGCTCGCCCTGATGCGTAATGGAAATATGTAGGTTGGCAGGCTCCTCACTATATGGAGAAAGTGCAATAGAGGGTGGAATAACTTCTACGCCATGTAGATGCTTTGGGTGAGCCGCAATCTTTTCTTGAAGTATGCCTGTAATTACAATCTTTATACCTCCTTTCTCTAAGAGCCATTTATCTTGTAGTGGAAAATCAGGAAAACTATCTAAGGTAATGTTTGTACATACAAATGGAAATTTTGCTTGCTCAATGCGCTTTCTTAGGGTGCTTTGTCCGTAATCAAATTCATGATTGCCAATGGTAGAAACATCAAACTGCAAATAGTTCATTAAGTCAATAATGGGTGCGCCACGTTCAGGGTAGTAATCTACCACAGGATTACCAGAGAATAAATCGCCTGCCGAGAGCAATAAAAGATTTGGGTGCTGCTGGCGCTGTTTTTGTACATAAGCAGCCACCTTGTCGAGGTTGTCAATGTTGGCATGTATGTCGTTCATTGAGAGTATAATTAACTCTGTTTCGGAGGGTGTGCTACAAGCAAAAAGAAGTACAATTGCTGAAAGTAAGATTGATAATTTACGCATAAAATATTTGGTTGTAATGAGCAAATGTTATATTTGCAAAAAAATTATTATTATGTTCACTCGTACCAAGCATCGTTATATAGGGGCAGTTATTGGCATTCTTCTCCCTTTTATTGTTTTTTTAATTGCTTATAGTACTCATAAATGGGCGCAATCGCCTTTGGATTATCTTCAATTTTTAGTGTCAAAAAATGTTCTGTCAAAGGTACTAAGCCTTTGTGTACTTCCCAATTTAATTTCCTTTTTTGCCGCCATGCTTTTTAAGCGTGATTCTGTTTCATATGGCATACTTTTAAGTACTGTTTTGTGGGCGGTAGTGGTTACTATACTGTATTTTTCGCTATAGCCAAAGGTATTATCGCATATCTATTATCTCTATATCGGGATATTGTGTGGGGTCAAAGGTAAAATCCTGTGGTGTAAGTTTAAGGCTTGTATCCATCTTTTTGATTTGCAAATCTATCCTTGTGCCATCTTTTTGAAAGATAATAATACTGCGAGGCAATAATGCTTGTTTGTCAAACTTTAGATTGATATTGGTATAGTCCGATTTTTTATCTTTTGGAAATAAATCAAACTCGGCAATTGTAATTGCGCCTTCGGTTTTATCTGGTCGCATTTTGTAGAGATACTCCTTTTGGTCAATTATAAACAAAGCGGTTGGATTTGCTAATATGCCATCTTCTAAGGGATTGGGTGCAGAGATGGTTGCTTCATTTACCTTTGAAAAATAAGTGTAGCGCACTTTGCCATCAAAGTATAGTTGTATCTCGCCTAAATGCAGTTGATACATGCTCTCCATTAGGAGCAATTTGCCTTGCGTTTGTTCGCTTGTTTTTTCTGCGAGATTTTCATAAGCATAATCAAAGTCAATGCTCGCACTTTTAATGGCAGTCATCTTTTTTGAGAACTCTTGCAATAGTACACTTTCTTGTGCAAACCCAGTAAGCGACATTATAAATAATGCAATTGCAAATACCTTTTTCATATACAGCATATAGTTAAAATGAGATTTGTGATATTACTCTCCTCCTGTTTCTGCACCACCTCCCAAACGACTGTTTTCATCAAGGCGAATAATCTTGCGCTGACGGAGTGTTTGACTTGCTTTACCAAATTTATAGGAGAATGAAAAGCCTAATTGGCGGCTCTCCCATGTGCGTCGCACTTCTCGTTTTGTATCGCCCTCACGCATATCGGAACCAAAGTAATTGGTGTTAAATAAGTCACGTATATAAAAGGAGAGAGAGGCGTTATTATCCCAAAAACTCTTTTTTAGACTAATATCTACGGCTCCCCGAGTTTTTGTTTCAAAGTAACCCCAAACTGATGGGGAGTTTATCCAAGCATCTATATCAAGTTTGAGCGAGTTTGTTAACTTGAAGTTGTTGCTCATCCACGCATTGGCAGTATAGGTTGAATTGGTGTAGGTATAATTATCGTTGGCGATATAGGCTGCCCACAAATTAATGTTCACTGTCCACCATTTGGCAATGGGTACTTGCGAGAAGTAGGTATTGAAACTAATGTGCTGGCTTGTGCCAAAGTTTTCTTGTGTAAACAGGGTTATATTATTGGGCAAAGTTTTAGCCACCTGTACCATCATATCTTTGGTGTTGCTGTATGAAAGGGCAAGGTTGATAAAGCGGAACAATGAGTACTCAAACTTAACAATATTAGAGTAGGCTGGCGTAAGGTTTGGATTGCCTTCGGTATATAGATAAGGATTAGCAACGTTGCGATAGGGATTGAGGTGCCAATATGAGGGGCGATTGATACGCCGATTGTATGATAAGCCAAAGTTGTGGTTTTTCAGAGGATTAAAACTTAAATATAGGCTTGGGAACAAATCATTGTAATTACGTGTAGTGGTAGCATTGGCGGTTTTCCAATCACCTTTGGTGTGCGTATTTTCATAGCGAACGCCTGCCTTTACGCTCCATACAGTATCTATTGCCCAACTATAGTTAAGGTATAGTGCAGTGATGTATTCATAAAACGAGAAACTGTTGTTGCGCTCTTGGCTGCTATCGGGATAGATGTAGCCCTCAAAGTTGTGGTTGTCGGTGCCTGAAAGGGAGGTTTTACCGCCTGCCTCAAACTTCATTTTGTCGTTAATGGGCTGTGCATAGTCAGCACGAAAGCCA
Source organism: Bacteroidales bacterium (assembly GCA_051658505.1). GTDB lineage: Bacteria > Bacteroidota > Bacteroidia > Bacteroidales > UBA932 > JAITMY01. The sequence continues at coordinate 9,860 of JBOFMS010000016.1, forward strand.
TATACGTTTACATTTTGGTCGATGGTATTGAGTAGGTCTTGATTTTGCAAAACATTAATCAAGTACTCGGTAGATTGACTTTGATTTGAAGCCGAACGATTACGCATGTAATCAAGGTTGAGGTTCAGGTCTTGTTGTTCATCATCAAACACATGTGTATAGTTAAGGTTAAGTGAACCGTACATATTATTGCGATTGGAAGTGCCTACGCTGCTTGATTCATCATCAACCAATGGAGCGTTATATATCATGGCTTGGGTTGTACTTTTATCACGCATTTGTCGGGCATTAATATTTCCCACAATGCCAAAGGTGTTTTTTTTATCAGCAAAATATTCTATGCCCAGTTTAGCACTGTGGTTAATGCTATGTGCATCGTGCTCAGAATCTACAGTGCGGCGCAAGGTGTCAGCAGTGTATAGTCGCTCGGTATTTTCACCACGTCCAAGCCTATTGCGTACGCTATAGTTGGTTACTACGGAGAGTTTCTCGGCACGGTAGTTAAGGGCAAGAGAGCCATTGATGCCATATAAAAAATCATTATAAAGAAATTGTCTGTACCCTAAACGTGCATTGCCATTAAGCCCCATAGCAAAGTGCCGCTTGGTTTTGATGTTGATAATACCGCCACTACCTGCGGCATCATATCGGCTTGAGGGATTGGCAATGATTTCGATTTTGTCAATTGTAGAGCCTTCTGTTCCTTCTAATAGGGCAACTAACTCTTGTCCACTTAGGTTCGAGGGGCGACCATCAATCCACACTTGTACGGCATTGCCATTGAGTGTTATGTTACCTTCATCGTCTATGGCAACACCAGGTGCTCTTCGCAAAAGTTCAACCCCTGTATAAGTTTCAGCAGCAGCCATGCTTTCAATATTCATGACAAGCATATCAATTTTACGTTCAATTATTTGCTTTTTGCCTACTACGGTTACTGCATCAAGTTGATTGTCTTGCGAGGTGAGTTTTATTGTGTCAGGTAGTCCTTGCACTGCGTTTGCAGCAACTCGCACTCTGTGTTTTGCGGTGTTGTAACCTACAAATCCTACTTCAATGAGGTATAAGCCTCGTTTGGCAGAGATTGTAAACTGCCCTTGTTCATCGGTATTGCTACCTTGTATGAGTTTGCTGCCTGTTGTATCACGAAGTAGTACTGTTGCAAACTCTAAGGGTTTGTTATGTTCATCTATTACAATTGCCTTTATGCTTTGCGAGGGATTTTGTGCCAAAATGGGAATGACAATAAGGCTAAGAATAAAACTGAGTAGAGTACGAGAGTAAGTCATAGGCATAAGTTTTTTTTTGAGATGCAAGAGCAAAGATATATTTTTTCAGTTTGCATGTATAATACTACTCAGTCTAATAGCAGTTTTTTTTTCATTGTGGGGAGAAATAATAAAGTGTTGTTTTAGCCAACTGCTTGCACTTGCTCTAAATTCACATACCATACAAAGCCTTGCACTTTGGTGTATCCCATTTGGCTTAGACAGTCTATGTAGGATTGCAGTTGGGTGGTGTGTGCGGTTTTTTGTTGTAGTCCAAATTTGTAATCTACTACTATGGCTTCATTGGGGCGTAGCATTATGCGGTCGGGACGTTTGATAAGGTGATGCTTATTGCGGAGTGTGGGTGGTAGCAGAATGTTACGCTCGGTATGCACCTCCCATTTGCCAGAGAACCAATCGGCAACAAGGGGCTGTGTGAGCATGCTTGTGAGTTGGGCGTGAATGTTGTCAAAGTCGCTGGCTTTAATTGTTCCTTCGTTTACTTGTGTTTCTATGGCGTTTGTTATATCATCGGTTGTAATGATTTGCTCAAATATTTTGTGCCACATTGTACCACTCTCTTGTTGTGTATTATTGCCTTGTAAAATGTCGTAGGGGTTTTGACGTATCAGCACTCGTGGTATTAGCGATTGTGAGGGATAGTGTTGTAATGGGATTGCATTTTTTTGCTCCTCTCCTTCTTCTTCTTTTTGCTTGATTATGCTTTGTGTGCCAAAGCTTAATTGGTTTGCTTGGGTTTTTTGTCCAGCAATCTTTCCAAAGGTAAAGTCATCGTTTGTTCCGTTCAGTATATCATCGCAGGCTTTTTGTAGTAATTGCCCTATGTGGTTAATGTTGTCTTTGCAGTTGGTGTTTTGAGCAAAAACGTAGAGTTGCTCTTGGGCACGAGTAAGGGCTACATAAAGCAGGTTAAGGTTTTCGACATAGGCTTGTAGTTTTTCTTGCGTTCGTTGTTCTGCAAAAATGGTTTTGTTTAGTGCGTTGGTATATTTAATGGGTAAGGATTGCAGTTTGTTGAAGGGGGCTTCGGTTGTGTTGAACCACACATCGCTATTGGTTTTGGTGTCGAGTTCCCAGGTGGCAAATGGCAAGATAACAACCTTATACTCTAAACCTTTGGATTTGTGAATGCTGCTCACGGTGATAGCATCTTGCCCTTCGGGGCATTGTAGGGGGAGTTTGTTTTTGCGTTCATCCCACCAGTTAAGAAAGCTACTGAGGTCGGATAGTTGCCGATTGGCAAAGTTGAGTATGTGGTCGTGTAGTGCTTGTAAAAATGGGAGTTCTTCTGGGTGCTGATTGAGGTGGAAGTGTTGTATTAGATTTTCAAACATTTCGGGTAATGCTTGTAGTGCAAGTCCTTGTAGAAATTTGATGTCGCTTTTTGGGAGGCATTGTACAAACTGCTGTGAGGGGGTAGTGGTTTGTTGTGTACATTGGTAAATGTGCAGTTGCTGTGCTGCAAAGGCGTGGCTTACTTCATCTTTTTGTCCAACAATAAGGCGCATTAGGCTGATACAAAGTTGTACCATTGGTGAGGCGTTGAGCATGAGGGCATCTTGCGATATAATGCTAAATTTTGTGGCATTATCACTTACAAGTAGGGCATCAACAATGCTGCGTGCTTCACGACTGGTGCGGGTAAGTATGGCAATGTCTTTGGAGTGGTAGCCTTGTTGCAAAAGTTGTTTCAACAGTGCAGGTATGCGCTCTATGGTGAGTTCTTTTGATGAGCTTTCTTGGTCTTTATCTTTATTGATAAACTCAATTTGTACAAAGCCCATTTCACCTTCGGTTTTTTGAGGTATTTGTGCTACATCGGCATAGGCGGTGTGTAGTAGTTGTTTCATTTCTTGGGCATTGCTTAGTTCTGTGCCTTGCTCAAGTTCGTGGTTTACTTGTTCTTGTAAGAATTTGACAACACGCTGTAGTAGTTCATTATTAAAGTGTACAACGGTGGGTAGGCTGCGATAGTTTTTTTCGAGTACTTTGCGGTTAACTGCTCCAAATTTGCTTAGGTCGTGGTCAATGCCTTGTGCTAATATGCGCCAGTCGCCATTACGAAAACGGTAAATGCTTTGTTTTACATCGCCTACTACCATTGCCATATCGTTTTGCGATAGGCAGTTTTCAATCAAGGGGCGAAAGTTGCTCCATTGTTCTACGGAGGTGTCTTGAAATTCGTCAATCATAAAGCTGTGATAGTGATTGCCTACTTTTTCGTACACAAAAGGTACTTCGCTGTTGCCGATTAGTCCTTTTAGGAGTCGTGCAGTGTCGCTTATGAGTAAGATGTTTTCATTTGATGAGAGTTGTGTGATTTGCTTGTAGATGTCGGATAATAGTCCGAAGGACATGATGTTTTGCAGAATCGCTTTTGCGGTTTCATACGCACGTTCATTCTCTCCCCAATAGTTCAAAATGTTTGATAGCGAGTTGTTCAAATACTCGTAGGCAGCCACCATTTGTGGTGTTTGTTGGTCGGTCTTTAACCAAATATCTATATTGTCAATTGCCTTAATTGCAGTGTCGGACGGAGTATAGATTTTGCGCTTTACTTTGTAAAAATGCCCTGCTACACCTCGCTGCTTATTCTTAAAAGAGTCAATCTCTATATTATTGCTCGTCATATACTGTAGTGCTTGCTCTGCCTTACTATCCAGTGTCTTATCTACTTGGGTAATGATGTTTTTGAGTTGGGTGATGTATTGGTTAAGGGCATCTTTGTTTTGCAGCATTGTTTCCATATCGGTATGCAGTTGCATAAAGTTCTCTTTAAACAATTGCCGTCCCAAGGTTTTTACCTTATCTCGAAAGTTCCAACTTTTAGCCTCTTCTAACTCTTGTTCTAAAAATTGCAATAGCCATTGTTGTAATTGTTTGTTGTCGTTTGCATTTTCAAAAATCAAATCTGTTGCTTCATTCAGCAAGCGGTCGGCATCTAACTCTAAGGCAAAGTTAGGTTGTAGCCCCAATTCGTTGATGAATGAGCGTAGTATCTTTTGAAAAAACTTGTCGATAGTAACTACCGAAAAGCGTGAATATTCATGCAGTATTGCTTTGAGTGCATTTGCTGCAACTTGTTTGAGTTCTTCGGGAGTTATTGTTATCCCCTCCTCTTGTAGTTCATTCTGCAATACACCTATTGTGTCCTTATTGTCCATTGCTATACTGTGTAGCACTTTGAGTATGCGTTGTTTCATTTCAGCAGTGGCTTTGTTGGTAAAGGTAACCGCTAAAATGTGCCGAAAACTTCGTGCGGATTTGGCTTTGATGATTTGCTTGATGTATTCGTGTGTAAGCCGAAAGGTTTTTCCTGAGCCTGCTGAGGCTGAGTATGCAATAAGTGAGGACATATATTAAGGAGTATGTGTTAATTATTATCGAATGGCGAACAAAGATAATTATAAGTTCGCAGTTTGCTGGCATGCTGTGGTGCAGAGGCGATACGAATACAACCTTATGATAAGGATTGTGATAAGCAAAAGTTTTAGCCCCAAAACCGCTCATTTTCCCTCCATAGACAGTGGAGCGGTACCTCCACGATCTATGGGTAGGTAATGTTGGTGATCGTGGGTAGAGAATGTTGGTGATCATGGATAGGTAATGTTGGTGATCATGGATAGGCTTACCCACGACCTCTGGATGCATTGCTCCATGACCTCTGGAGGTATTGCTCCACTGTCTATGGAGGCGGAATGTAATAGGGTAGGGGTGCTGTAAATGGTTGTGAATGAGTGGTTTTTGCTCAATTCAATGCCTCCTATACAGTCCAAAAACTCAAATAGAATACAAGTGTTAAAACTGTTCAACTTTGATTTCAGTACACAATCTTGCTAAACTCTTATCGGTAGATATTTCATTATCTTTGATGTCAAATCAATTTATCTTATTGCCATGAAGCCAATTACCATACGTTGCCAAAATAATGGAGCAATTAAAGATTATCCCATAGGTACAAGTTTGCTGGAAATTGCCAACGACCAAGCCATACAATTAACCTCGCCTGTGCTTGCAGCCATTGCCAACAATCAACTTAAAGAATTGAGTAAGGAACTGTACACGCCACAAACGGTTACGTTTATTGACATATCGCACCCCGATGGTATGCGTTGCTACCAACGAGGGCTCACCTTCTTGCTTCAAAAAGCGGTAAAAGATATTTTGCCAAGCTTTGAATTGCAGGTTCAGAACTCTGTTTCAAATGGCGTGTACTGTGAACTGAAAAGCAAAACAGAGCCTTTTACTATAGACTTGTTAGAAAAAGTGCGAGCGCAAATGAAGGTCTTGATAAAGGCAAATCTTCCATTTCAAAAGTGCAAACTTCCTAACGAAGAGGCAATCGCCCTGTTTCTGCAACAAGGCTATACCGACAAAGCACACTTGCTACGAGATAGAGCAAGGATTTACAGTTCAGTGTATTATCTTGATGGCTATGCCGATAACTTCTATGGACCCCTACTGCCAAGTACAGCGTATCTTACCCACTTTGATATTGTACCCTTTCATGATGGCTTTTTATTAGTATTGCCCAATCCACATAAAAGCACCGAGTTGGCAAGGGTCATTAAGCAACAAAAAATGTTTGATATCTTACAAGAGCACAAACAATGGATTGATATTTTGCAAGTAAGTACAGTGGGGCAAATCAACCAAATGATAGAAAGAGGAGAGGGAGGCGATTTGATAAAAATCTCAGAGGCATTGCACGAAAAAAAATATGCGCAAATAGCCGACACTATCTCGCAGCGTGGCGGAGCCGTAAAGTTAATCCTCATTGCAGGTCCCTCCTCAAGTGGAAAAACCACAACCTCAAAGCGACTTGCCACCCAACTTAAAGTGGCACAATTTACCCCAAAGATGCTGGAGATGGACAATTACTTTGTTGACCGAGAAAAAACTCCCCTTGATGAGTATGGCGCGTTTGACTTTGACCACCTACACGCAGTAGATATTCAATTGTTTAATGAGCACCTGCAAGCCTTATTAGCAGGCAAACGTGTAGAACTACCTAAGTATAACTTTGAGCAGGGTAAACGTATTATATATACGGGCAACTATTTACAACTCAATGAACACGATGTACTCCTTGTTGATGGCATACATGCACTCAATCCTGAACTTACAGCAGCAATTCCTGCACATCAAAAGTTTCGCATTTATGTTTCAGCACTTACTTCGGTTAACTTAGACTCTAATAATCGTCTATCTACAACAGACAATCGCCTTATTCGTAGATTAGTGCGCGACACTCTATTCCGAGGCATAACCCCCTCCGAGACCCTTAGTCGCTGGCAAAGTGTGCGACGAGGTGAGGATAAAAACATATTCCCCTTTCAAGAACATGCAGATGTTATGTTTAACTCCTCACTACCCTATGAATTCAACCTATTGCGACACCACGCCGAGCAGCGATTACGCCTTGTGCGACCTAATAATCCATTTTATGTAGAGGCTCTTCGCCTCATAAAGTTTCTCAGGTACTTTGAGTTTCTCTCTGCTCAAGATGAGTGCAACATTCCACCCACCTCCATTATGCGTGAATTTATTGGCGGTAGCAGTTATTCGTATGAATAATAGCGATGATGCGCAAATTTATAAACCTGAAAACACATACAAAAAACAATGCTCCAGTTTCAAATATAGAATGATTCATGTACTTTTGTTGAAGAAAACTTTTAGCACTTATACCTAAAATGATAATAAAAGAATTGATAGAGATAATAATGGCTGTGATTATGATACTCGTAATAGTAGGAGTACTTGCAAGAGCCATTTTTTATAAACAAGGACTTGGAACCAAAGTCATTCAATTTACAAGCATCTCCTTACTTATTCCTGCGCTTCTAATACTTGCTATTGAAGGAGTTTTAAGTGCCGAAACTATCGGAGTTCTATTGGCAGGCTTATCAGGTTATATCTTGGCAGGCATTGGTGGTGCTGATAAATCGTTAAAGGATAAAGAAGAGTAATGCTTTACGAGAGGCATTACTCTTCTGTCTCATATTTCACCATAAACATTGCCCTTATAGTTAAGTCTATTTAACTGCGATGCAATTTTTGCTGCGCTATTATGGGTAAACTTCTTGCTATAAAAAGAGTATTGACTATCTTTGCCGCCATCATAAATACAAAACTACCATGACTGAAAAAATAAAGATAGGAATTACTCATGGAGACATTAACGGTATTGGTTACGAAATCATTATTAAAGCCTTGTCAGATGCACGAATGCTTGACTTCTGTACTCCTATCGTATATGGCTCCCCAAAGGTTGGAGCATTTTACCGCAAACAGTTAAATGCCGAAAGTTTTAACTTTAACCTTATTCGCACGCCACAAGAGGCAAATCCTAAACGCACTAATATGATCAATGTAATGAGTGATGAGGTGCGTGTGGAACTTGGAAAAGTTAATGAACTTGCAGGGCAAGGAGCAATTGCAGCACTCAAAATGGCAGTGGCAGACTTGAAAGAGAATAAGATACAAGCTCTTGTTACCGCACCCTTTAATAAACAAAGCGTACAGTCGCAAGACTACAAATTCAAAGGGCATACCGACTTTCTTGCAGATAGTTTTAATGCCCCCAATACGCTAATGCTCATGGTTAGCGATAAATTACGCATTGGCGTGGTTACCGAACATATTGCCCTCACTGATGTTGCTACACAACTTACTACTGATGCTATTGTGAAAAAACTTAAGCAACTTAATACCTCTTTGTTGCAGGATTTTGGAATTCGCAAGCCTCGTATTGCCGTCTTAGGGCTAAATCCTCATGCAGGAGATGGTGGATTATTAGGTGTAGAGGAGCAAAAAGTTATCGTGCCAGCTATTGAACAAGCTGTCGCCAAAGGCATCTTGGCATTTGGACCGTACCCCGCAGATGGCTTTTTTGGTTTAGCCAATATCGCATCCTATGACGCTGTGCTTGCAATGTATCACGACCAAGGTTTAATTCCATTCAAAACTCTTGCTTATCAAAATGGCGTGAACTTTACGGCAGGATTGCCCATTGTGCGTACCTCGCCCGCTCATGGTACTGCAATGGATATTGCAGGACAAGATAAGGCTTTGCCCGATGCTATGCGCTCTGCTATTTACTTGGCGTGTGATGTGTATAAGGCACGAAAAGAATATGCGGAATTAAGCAAAAATCCCTTGCCATACAACAAGTCAACCTCGAATGGACGAGTGGAATAGTTCTAATATTTATTTTGATTTTTTGGATTAGTAAATGTATGAATATCTAAAAGGCAGTTTGACAAACCTTACACCTACCTACGCCGTGGTAGAGGCTATGGGTATCGGGTACTTGGTAAATATCTCATTGCAAACTTACACTCAACTTTCCAATAAAGAAGAGGCACTTCTGTACATTCATCAGCAAATTCGTGAAGATGCTCATATCCTTTACGGTTTTTTTGATACCGATGAGCGAGAGTTATTTCGTTTACTCATTGGGGTTTCGGGTGTTGGAGCATCTACGGCACGCATTATGCTATCATCACTTAATAGTGCTGAGCTGACCAATGCTATTGCTACAGGCAATGTTGCCCTACTTAAAAGCGTAAAAGGTATAGGGCTGAAAACCGCAGAGCGTATTGTCGTGGACTTAAAAGGGAAGGTGCTTAAGGGTGGTCAAGTAGAGGGTTTGACTGGAGACTTTCATGGTACTACAAATAATCATGAGGCGATTGCAGCACTTGTAGCCTTAGGCTTTCCTAAAAATAATACAGAAAAAGCGGTTGATGCCGTTTTTAAGCAGAATCCTCAGCAAAGTGTAGAAGAATTGATTCGGAACGCTTTGCAACGACTCTAAAACTCTTTGGTTGAATTTTGAAATACATCGCACGTTTTTGTTACATTACTCTTTCTCTGCTTGCATTGCTTACGTTAGCAGGAGAGGTGTATGCTAATGACAGTGATGGACGAACAGAGTGGAAGCCTCAGCAAAAAGATGAAGACCTGTATGAAATAGACTACGATGAACGCTCTGACCTTTATTCATTTTATAGAAAAGAGCAAAATAAGGCAGGGCAGCCTGTAAAGGTGATGAATAGCGATGACTATCGCAGGTATCAGTTTGACCAATCACTACGTAGTGCATGGGAAAATCGGCGTAATGGAGACATGGCAAGTGGTAATGAGAAAACTGGTGGAGGTATCTCAAAATTATTACCCAATTTCAAAATTAATGCATCACTTGTAACCAATCTGCTTAGTGGTGACTTAATCAAATTCAATTTGCAGGGATTTGCCGAAGTAGTTTTTGGATACGATTGGCGATTTACAGATAATCCAACCATTCCAGAGCAGTACCGCTCAAACGGTGTATTTGACTTTAAACTCAATATGCAACTCAATGCCTCAGGGTCAATTGGAGATCGCATTACCATCGACTTTATCAAAGGTACTGATATGAGTTTTAACTGGCAGGATTTAGTAAAAATCAATTATCAAGGAGATGAAGATGATATTTTACAGAAGATAGAGGCGGGTAACGTTAGTCTCCCTCTTTCAGGTTCTCTTATCACAGGTAGTCAAAGTTTATTTGGGATAAAGGCAGCCTTGAGGTTTGGACACTTGGATATTGAGGGGGTAATATCAGAGCAAAAAGGACAATCGACAACTGTAAACGTAAAAGGAGGAGCACAAACCTCCTTATTTGATATTACCGCAGATAAATATGATGCGAATCGACACTTCTTTTTAACCCACTTTTTTCGTAGTCAATATAATGATGCCTTGAAGTATCTTCCAGTAATTCAGTCAGGCGTTAACATTACACGTCTTGAAGTTTGGGTAACTAACCGCAGCAATCGCTTTGATAATGCTCGCAGTATTGTAGCTCTTGACACTTTAGGCGGTGGAGGTCGATATCCCAATAATACAAACAATGCACTCTATCAAAGATTAAAAGATAATGCTGCTGCTCGGCAGATGTCAACCGTCAATACTGTGCTTGAGGCAATGGGCTTAAATCAAAGCCGTGATTACGAAAAGGTTGAAAATGCACGGAGGCTTACAGATGGAACGGATTATACCTTTAATCAACAATTAGGATATCTTTCACTTACTAATGCCCTTAATGGAGATGAAGTACTTGCCGTAGCATTTGAATATACCGCAGGTGGTAAAATTTATCGAGTAGGGGAGTTTTATGATGATGGAATAGTGGCTCCAAATGCACTTTTTTTAAAACTCTTGAAAGGTACTAATCTCTCGCCTCGCTACAACACTTGGAATCTGATGATGAAGAATGTCTATAATCTTGAAGCCTATCAGTTGAGCCAAGAGGATTTTGAGTTAAACATAATGTACCGAGATGAGAGTTTAGGTGGTAATGTTCCTTACATTGCAGAGGGTAATACGAAAAATCTGCCTCTTTTGCAGGTGCTTAATTTAGATAATCTAAACAGTTCAGGCACTCGACAAGCAGATGGCAAGTTTGATTTTGTAGATGGTATAACTGTACAGTCAAGTGGAGGACGTGTTATCTTTCCTGTATTAGAGCCTTTTGGGCGAGACTTAGGTGCAAAAGTAGGCTACCCCACTGCAAATAAATATATCTTCAATGAACTGTATGACTCTACTTTGGTAAGAGCACAACAGTTTGCAAATAAAAATAAATTTCGCCTTACAGGTTCTTATCGTACCTCGTCAACTAATGAAATTATTCTTGGTGCATCTGATATTCCTGAAGGGGCAGTTGTGGTTACCGCAGGGGGGATAAAACTTATTGAAAATGTTGACTATACTGTTAACTACTCCTTAGGGCGAGTTCAAATTATTAATCCTGTCTACTTAGGCTCCAATGTGCCCTTGCAAGTTTCGGTTGAGAGTTTTGATAATTATGCATTTACTCGTAAAACTTTTATGGGTGCTAATGTAAAGTATAAATTGACCAAAAACTTTAGTTTAGGGGCTACCGTTTTGAGACTTTCTGAAACTCCACTTACCGAAAAAGTTACCTACGGAGAAGAGCCTATTAAAAATGTAATTTGGGGCTTTAATAACTCTTATACAACAGAGGTTAATATGCTTACAAAAATGGTTGATGCAATACCGCTTTTAAGTACCAAAGCAGCCTCAAGGGTAACCGTTGAAGGCGAGTTTGCGCATCTTATTCCTGGGCACTCTAGGTCAATAGGGGTTGATGGAACTACTTATATTGATGATTTTGAAGCAAGTAAAATGACTGTAGACTTGCGACAATATACGGCATGGAGTCTTGCAAGTACTCCTGTGGAACTTACAAGTCGTTTTCAATCTCAATTTGCAGGTAGCAAACTAACAAACGACCCTTTGCGTCCCCTTAGTAATGACTATTATCGAGCCCATTTAGCATGGCATGTTATTGACCCCTTATTCTTGAGAAACACTTCAAATACCCCTGCGTATATTCGGAATGACCCCAAAAAGTTTCGGAAGAATCACTATGTGAGAGAGGTTCACGAAAATGAGATTTTTCCCAATAAAGATATTGTTATTGGCACAGATGCTAATATTGCTGTATTCAATCTTGCATACTACCCCAACGAAAGAGGTGCATATAATTATATTGATTTTGCGCAAAAAAGGGACCACTACAATCAATTTAAAGGACTTAATAAAAATGGCTCACTGAAAACCCCTCGTACCAATTTTGGAGCCATTATGCGTGCTGTTCCGATTACCGATTTTGAAAATGCGAATGTAGAGTATATTGAGTTTTGGATGTTAGACCCTTTTATTTATAATCGAGGTACTTCAGATGCACAAAAACAACAAAATGGTCGGCTTTACTTTAATCTCGGAAATGTATCAGAGGATGTTCTAAAAGATGGAAGAAAGTCATTTGAAAATGGGATGCCTTATCCTTATGACACTGCACTTGTAGAAAAAACAAAACATGGTTATGTGCCTCGAGTACAATCTTTGAACAATACATTTGATAACAATGAGGCGGCACGTGTAGTTCAAGATGTTGGATTTGATGGTCTGAACAATGAACAAGAACGTTCCTTTTTTGAGCAAGAACATCAATACCTTAGTAATTTGAGAGGCATTCCTCTAGCCGACAATGCGTATGCTCGTTTTGAAGATGATCCCTCAAATGACCTTTATCACTATTATCGAGGCTCTGATTATGATGCTCAAGAGTTATCTATTTTAGATCGTTATAAACGATACAATATGCCACAGGGGAATTCGCCTGTGGCGACAGGGGGCTTATCTAGCTCGGCAACAACAATGCCCAATACGGAGGATATTAATAGAGATAATACCTTGAATGAACTTGAAAGTTATTACGAATATTTCATTGAACTGAATCCTGATATCATTAATCCTAACAATATTGGGCAAAACTATATTACTGATGTGCGCACTGTGAATATGGATGATGCTGATTATGAAGAGCATCAACAAGTGCACTGGTATCAATTCAAAATACCGATTGCTAATGGAAAGGCTGTTAATGGTATTGAGGATTTTAAGTCGATTCGCTTCGTGCGTGCAATTTTGAGTGGTTTTGATACTACTGTAATCTGTCGTTTTGCCCGATTAGAACTAGTGCGTGCTGAGTGGCGGAGATATGAGTACTCGTTACGCCAAACTCAAGAAGGCACTGCATTGCCTGAACTTGGTACTGGTACAATGGATGCTGCTGTAATTAATATTGAGGAAAACGCAGGGCGTCAGCCCATTAATTATATTTTACCTCCAGGCATTAATCGTGAGATAGATAATGCTAACAATCAGCAGTTGCAACGTAATGAGCAAGCAATGATGCTTACGGTAAATAATTTATCTGATGGTGATGCACGTGCGGTTTATAAAAATGCAACCTACGATATGCGAGAGTTTCGTAGGATACAAATGGATATACACGCCGAGGCAATTGATCCTGCAACCTTAAGAGACAATGACTTGTCGCTATTTATCCGTCTTGGCAATGACTATAATTATAATTATTATGAGTATGAGATTCCACTGAAACTTACTCCTTGGGGACGATATACAGATGCGCAACGAGAGGAGGTTTGGCGTCCAGAAAATAAACTTGATATTCCATTAAGTATATTTACGGACTTAAAGTTAGATCGCAATGATCAAATTCGCGAAAATAAAGGAGTGACACTTAGAACGATTTTTGAAGTTGCTGATGGAAAAAATATGGCACGTATTATGGGGAATCCAAATTTAGCCGAAGTACGAGTATTAATGATTGGGGTGCGAAATCCAACAGCACAAGGAATGTTGAGTAGCGATGATGGATTGTCGAAAAATGGCATTATTTGGGTTAATGAGTTGAGATTCACGAATTTTGCAGAGGAGGGAGGATGGGCTGCAAACTTAAGGGTTGCAACAAACTTTGCTGATTTTGCAAACTTAGCCGTTGCGGGAAGTGTTGCAAAAGCAGGCTTTGGAAGCCTTGATAGCAGACCAACAACTCGTTCAAGGGAAAATACTTATCAATATGATATCACGAGTTTGATGCAATTTGGCAAATTTTTTCCAAGCAAATTTGGGGTCTCACTACCTTTGAGTATTGCATTTGCCGAAAGTTATATATTGCCAGAATATAACCCTTTTGATCCCGATATCAAACTTACGGAATCCATTAGTCGTGCTGGAAGTCGTGAGGCAAAAGACTCCATTCGGAATATTACCATTGACTATACAATGCGTAAAAATATTGCCCTGAATGGTGTTCATATTCAAGGAACAGGAGATGGTAGCTTCGGACCTATTGAAATCTCGAACTTTACCGCAGGCTACTCTTTTAGTGAAAATTTGGCGCGTAATGAGAATATTCAGCGCGACTATGAGGTGGAGCACCGAATTAACGGAGCATATGCCTATGGTCCTAAGCCTTATGTATTTGAACCCTTCTCTAAAATACGTTTTATGCAGGGGGAATACTGGCGTATTATAAAGGATTTCAACTTTACTACCTTGCCTACACAATATGGATTTAATACAGAATATATTGATAGATATACGGAGTATATAATTCGTAGTTTCTATCCTGGCTTGTTGATTACGCCAATCACTACACATGAACTTATCAATACTCGCAATTATACATTTGGGTGGGATATTGCTCGTTCTCTGAAATTTAATTTGTCTGCCCAAAATACATCTCGTAAAGACCTTTCGGCAGGCAGTGAGGCAGACACAATTGTTCAAAATAATGCATGGCGCAATATAAGTTATTCACATGAGTTTGGATTAAACTATGTATTGCCTCTTCAAAAACTTCCTTTTTTGTCTTGGACAAATATAACCTCTTCGTATAAAGGGACATATTCTTGGGATGCGCCACTAGCTTTTGCAACTGAAGGCTTTCCCGACTTAGGGAATACCTTGCGCAATTCAAACTCATTTCAAATTAATGGCGGATTTAATTTCATGAATTTGTATGATAAGTCAGATTTTCTAAAATCTATCAATCAAAAATTTGATGGGAGACAGAGACCAAAAATGAAAGATATAAGATACGAGGAGAAAAATGTTGAATTGCAAGCAAATGCTCGGATTACAGTCAGGCATAATCTTAAAGTTGATAATGTAAAAGTAAGAGTTCTAGATGCACAAGGGAAAAGAGTGGACGTCGTTTCTCAACCTCTTGACAATCGTTCGGTTTATATTGTAAGCAAATTGTCAAAAGATAGTGTAACAATTGTGATTGATGCTAAGGTGCCAGATAGAGATAATCCCGCCATTTATATTGCCAAGTTAGCAACACGCTTATTAATGTCAGTACGTAATGCGAGTATCTCTTATACGCGAGATGGAGAAACTACTTTGCCAGGATATACACCAAAAACTACTCTTATTGGTTTAGATCATCAGCATAACTTTAATGCCCCTGGCTGGGACTTTATTTTAGGTTCACAAAGTTCAAATTGGCGAGGAAATTTTTTCTCTATGCCAGAAGAGTATATGCTCACAAGAGCTCATGAAAATCAATGGATTATTCAAGACTCTTCTTTGATTAATCCCTTTGTTATGCAAGTTAGCAACAACCTTTCATTCCGAACCTCAATAGAACCCTTTCGAGATCTTCGTATTGATCTAACTGCTTCACAAACATATACCAATAGTTATGCATGGTATGACATCAATAACAATGGAAGCAGAAATCCCTTTGAAGTTGGTACATTTTCAATGACAGGTATAGCTATAAGGTCTGCTTTTGAAAATTCAAATTCTCAGAATCTGTATGCCTCTCAAGCTTATGATCAGTTCAATCAAGTCCGTTTATATGTGGCTCAGCAACTTGCACAGCAGCACTATGGTTCTAATGTATATTCCGTCGATAGTTTAGGCTTTCCAGTTGGTTTTAGTCAACTCTCACAAGAGGTTCTTATTCCTGCATTTGAAATAGCTTATCTTGGAAAAGGCAACAATAAAAAAACAATTAACTATCGAAACTTCTTGTCAAAAATCCCTATGCCAAACTGGCAAATTTCTTATAATGGTTTGTCTCGAATTTCTGCTCTAAAGCCTTATGTTAGGAGTGTCACTCTTCAGCATGCTTATCGCTGTACCTATAACTTTGCAGGTTTTACAAGTAATACAAATTTTGTGGAAAATCCTGAAGGACAAGATACTAGAGGAGATTTTTATTCAGCATATAGTATTTCTACCATCGGCTTTAATGAAAATATAACTTTAGGGAGTCTTGATGTAACATGGATAAATAGCCTGCAAACTCGTTTTGAAGTACGGCGAAATCGTCGAGTTAATTTGAGTCTCTCGAATAATCAAATTATTGAATCTAACGCATGGGAAGGGACTATTGGCACAGGCTATACTTTTTCTCAGGTTCCCCAATTTGCCATTTTTTCCGATGGAAAAAACTCTACCACTAGTGTTGTTTTGCGTGCTGATTTTACTTACAGAGATGATACCAATATTATCCGAAAAATATCCGAGGAAACTTCACAGATGACTGATGGGCGGAAGAATATATCTATCAAGTTTTCGTCAGACTATGCAGTAATGAAAGATTTGACCTTTAGAATTTATGCCGATTGGATACAGAATAACCCTTATGTTTCAGCAGTAAATACTCGAAACTTTTCATTTGGCTTTAGTTTGCGTTATGTCTTGAGTATTTAAATATATACAGTGTCGCCGTAGTGAAAATACTAAGGGTAGAGTAATGATGATATAACGATTGTATTGTGCAATACAGTACAGTGCAGAAATAATAAAAACAATGCAAATTTGTAGTTTTTAAACAAAATACTACCTTTGCAGACTAAATAGTGTAAGGTATAATATACTGTTTTTTTGCAGAGTCCTCTTTTTAAAGAAATTATTGTTGTATGAAAAATATACATAAACTTCTAACACTTATTCTTAGTCTTGGAGTCATTAACTTTAGTGTGGCAAGTGAAGTCAATTTGAAGTTGGAAGTGAGTGAGCAAGTGAAAGCCGGTGAGGCAATTGAGGTTAAACTTATTATTGACAAAGGAGACCTAACGGGATTTGCACGCTTTCATCAAGATTTGCCGAATGGATTTGTTGCAGAGCAAGTGGGACTAAGTTCAACCGACTATGTGTTTTCTTTTGCAGATCAACGATTACGTATTATTTGGGCAAATTTACCTGACACATCTGTTATAGAGGTTAATTATCGTATTCGTGTAGATGAAACGAATCCTTCTGGCGATCTTGTTCTTGCAGGGCGTTTTACTTATCTTAATGGAGATGAGCGTTTGGCTAAAGATATAGAGAGTCTGCCCATAAAAATAGCAGATATTCCCGCACTACCAACTGGTATGCCGAGTGAAACCCATACAGAAAAATACAATCAATTTTCCTCACATGTCGCTACTGCACCTAGTGAAGATGAAGAGGATGAAGTCGTAAGTCTATCTGTCGTTCGTCAGAAGCCTTACTTTGTTGGCAATGAATATTATGTTAATCTTTCTCTAACTAAGGGAGATATTAAAGGAAGTGGACTTTTAGAAGAAGACATTTTCTCCTCCGCCTCTCGTATAGAAGCCGTAGAGACAAAGGGAGCATTATTTTCTTATGCAAATAATAGGGTTACTTTTGAGTGGACGCAATTACCCGCAGAACAGGAGTTTGTTATTTCATATAAAGTTATACCATTGACTCAAGACGCTTCTCCTAGTATTAGAGGATTTTTCTCTACAATATCTTCGGGTAGTGAAACCAAAGGGAAAGTTGAGGTAGTAGAGCGAGAAATTGACTTTAGCAATCGTTTACCTGTACCACTACTAGCGGAGGCCGAAATACAGCAACCTTCGTTTGAGAAGGCTCCTCCTGTAGAAACAAAGCCTACGGTAGTGCAAAGAGGTCTTGGATTTAAAGTGCAGATATTGGCTACAAGAAAATCAATTGGCAACCAAAGTAATATTAATTTATTCTTTGACAAGTATCGCCTTAAGTACAAAATTACGGAGGAAGTTCAAGACTTTGATGCATCTCAATTTAAATACAAATATGTTGTAGGTCCATTTAAGACCTATGATCAAGCAAAAGATATTCGAGATAGGATGTGGGCACGAGGAATCGTTGATGCATTTGTAACTTGTTATTATAATGGAGAACGAATTACAGTTCAAGAGGCTCTTTTGATTTCGAGTAGAAGAAGATAAGTATGAATGCTAAAATAATGAAATACCTCCTACTCCCTATTTTTCTATTTAGTCTGCTTTATTGTAACTTATCGAATGCACAGTCTTCGATATTAAGTGATCTTTTTGGAGTGCCAATAACTTCTTATGCTGGTTTGCAGGTTGGAATTACTGGCTTTTATGGAGATCTTCGCAATAGTCACTGGATGGCTGGTGATAATACGATTAAAGGAGAGTTTATGACAGATATCGGGCAGGATAAAACGTTTGGAGGGAAACTTAGTGTGATGTTTGGACAGTTTTCTCAGAAAACATCAGGTTTGAATCATACAGGTGCCGTTGAAGCAAATTCAGAACTCTACCCGCAGGAGATGCACCCTTTGCGTTATGTGTTGGGAGGTTATGAGGAGGGAAACTTGAATTTCCGTACCCGTTTTTTTGAAATAGGACTTCAAGGGGAATATCGCTTAAATCATTTGAGTATTTTTCGCACAATTTATCCTTTTGTTTCCACTGGAGTTAATCTTATTATTTATAATCCTTACGCAGATAGATCTAAATTAGATTATGATGGCAATCCAGTTCTTTATGAAACTTTAAGACTTGGAGGGACGTTAGAGGATATGCAGAGAAATCAACCCGTGTTTGATGGTGATTACGAAACGCAGTTAAAGACTGCGCAACTTTATGGTGCGAAGATAAAAGGTGTAACTGTTGGTTTTCCTTTAGAGATAGGTTTTGATCTTCGAGTCTTGCCTATGGTACACATTCGTTGTGGTACTTCGTTTACATTTACTCTTTCTGATAATATTGATGGGATTGCTGGAAAGGTTGCTAGAGCAGCACGGGCAACTCAAGAAACAGCACTCGCAGAAAATGCCGCCCATTATTGGGCTACTGCAACGGATGCTCAACAAAGAGCGGCACGTTTGCCAACTAATCGCGCAAATGACTTTTACTCCCATACTTATGTTGCTTGTTATATAAAATTGCCTTTGTAAGAGATATGCAATAGACGAGATGATTAGGATTGTTAATGGTATATCTGTGAGGGGCTATTGTTTAGTTGGATAGAGGCTTGACGGACTGTTACGGAAATTTGTTATCGCTTAGAAAAATATATACTATGACAACCCAAGAAATTATACAACCACAGAATCTTACCTATACAAAGTCAAAAGTACTTACAGATGCGCCAATGCACTATTGTCCAGGGTGTAGTCATGGTACGGTTCATAAAATTTTAGCAGAGATTATTGATGACTTAGGAATACAGGAAACAACAATTGGAGTGGCTCCTGTAGGATGTGCAGTATTGCTTTACAACTATCTTGATATTGACTGTATAGAAGCTGCACATGGACGTGCACCTGCGGTAGCAACAGGGGTAAAGCGAGCCAATCCAAATATGCACGTTTTTACGTATCAGGGAGATGGAGATTTGGCGGCAATTGGTACTGCTGAAATCATTCATGCTTGTAATCGAGGTGAAAACATTACCGTTATATTTATTAACAATGGTATCTATGGTATGACAGGTGGACAAATGGCACCTACTACCTTGTTAGATATGAAAACGGCTACTACGCCACATGGTCGTGCTGTAGATGTAAGTGGTTATCCATTTAAGGTCTCGGAATTGATGGCGCAGTTGCCTGGAACATGCTATGTTACTCGTCAAGCAGTACACACGGCAGGAGGAGTACGTCAAACGCGCAAGGCAATAAAAAAAGCCTTTGAACTTTCACATGCAGGGCATGGTACTTCATTTGTAGAGGTTGTTGCAACTTGTAGTTCAGGATGGAAACTATCTCCAGTTGAGTCAAATAAATGGATGATAGATAATATGTTTCCATTTTACCCTTTGGGTGATTTGAAAGAAGTACAATAAATTTGATCGAAAGATGGTAAAGCACATTGTAATTTGGAATCTTAAGGAGACCGCTTTAGGTAATGATAAACTTACTAATGCTAATATTGCTAAAGAAAAACTAGAAGCATTACAGGGAAAGATTGATGGGTTGATAAGGATTGAAGTAGGGATTGACTTTCTGAATACTGACAGTAGTGGAGATATTGTGCTGTATAGTGAGTTGAGAGATAAAGAGGCTCTTAGTTTTTATCAAGACCATCCCTTGCATAAGGAGGTCGGATTATTTATTAAGGAAGTGGTGGTAAGCAGAAAGGCTGTAGATTACGAACTTTAAGCACATTGACGATTATGAAAGAAGAAATTATTATTGCAGGATTTGGAGGGCAAGGAGTTTTGTCGATGGGGAAGATTCTTGCCTATTCTGGAATTATGCAAGACCAAGAGGTTACTTGGATGCCAAGTTATGGACCTGAAATGCGTGGAGGCACCGCAAATGTTACTGTTATTTTAAGTGATAATCGCATTAGTTCGCCTATCATCAATGAGTTTGATACTGCCATTATTTTGAATCAGCAGTCGCTTGATAAATTTGAGAAAATGGTTAAGGTAGGGGGCTTATTGCTTTATGACCCAAACGGAATTATTACACCACCTCAACGTACTGATATAAGTATCCATAAAATTGCAGCAACTGAAGAGGCTGCAAAGATAGGCAATGCCAAGGTCTTTAATATGATAGTGTTGGGAGCATTCTTAAAGTTAAAGCCTATTGTTCAGATGGACAATGTAAAAAAAGGTTTACAAAAATCCTTGCCTGAGCGAGTTCATAAACTTATCCCCATGAATGAGCAAGCAATTCTACGAGGTATGGAAATTGTGAGTTAGTTAAAACTCAACTCCTTATTTGTGTACGGACAGATGCTCATATTTTCCCTTTGTAATTTTTGTAAGAAAGAGAAAATTGCACTCCTCTTTTTTCCTTTTATCATATTAGTTTCGTCTTGTAACTATTATGACCGTTTTGAGTCTGACCCAAGTGTGCAATTACACTTTTCGGTTGACACCATAGACTTTGACAGTCTATTCTCTGCTTTAGGTTCTACAACAATTTCTTGCAAGGTTTATAATCGGAGTGATAAAAATTTACTTCTTGATGAAATTCGCCTAATCAAAGGAGCAAACTCTCCATTTCTCATGGCTGTTGAAGGAAGAAGCGGTACTTCTGTTCGCAATATTCGCTTAGCGAAGAAGGATAGTTTATTTCTCTTTTTTGAAGTCAATGCCAATTCTCTCTTCCATTTGTTGGACGAAGTTGTTTTTATAGCCAAAGGGGTCGACTTATCTTCAAGATTATATGTGAAAGGATTTTCTGAAGATGTAGTGCTTATAGAAAAAGATACAATCCTTAGACGTAACACTACTTTAACCGCTCAAAAACCTTACGTTGTACAAGGCAACATTACTGTAGAGGAGGGGGTGGATTTTACCATTTTGGCAGGAGCACGTGTATATTTTGCACGACAAAAGGGAATTATTGTAAAAGGGAGATTAAATATTAGAGGTGTACGAATGGCAGTCTGTCATCTTTCGCACTTGCGCTATCAAGAGGAGTGGTACAGTAAGGCTGTAGGAGAGTGGAAGGGGGTTGCTATTACCGCAAACGGAAGAGCAGTTGTAGAATATGCAAGGCTTCAAGGAGCACAAGAGTCCTTTGCAATTATAGACAGTTTTGACGTTGCTACGAATCGAATTCAGCATTTGCAATTAAGCAAGAGCATCTTAGATTATTGCGAACATGGTATTTACGGACGCAATGCAAGCATTGAGGTAGATAACACGTTGATAGCAAATTGCAGTAAGTCTGCTACCTTGATAGAGGGTGGGGAAGTGCAGTTTTACAATACTACAATTGCCACTTTTGCATCAGGGAACATTCAATATCATCAGCCACAGCTTGTACTTCAAAACTTTTGGTTAAAGAATAGAGACACCGTTGGGGCTCCCCTCAAGGAGGCTCTTTTTGCAGGCTGTATTATCTACGGTAGCAATGAGCGTGAGTTGCAGATACACCGTACCAACAGGGCAGCAATGCAGTATAAATTTAAGCATTGTGTGTTGCGTGTGCCCTCAGACTTTAATGTGGAGAGCGAGCACTTTACAGATATAAAAACGCTCTATCCGAACTTTGTTAATAAGTCAAGTGATTTTAGCTTACAAGCACAATCGCCTGCCATAAATGCTAACTCTGTGGAGAATATTACCCTATATCCACTTGACTTACTTGGGGTAAATCGATTAGAGGCAAATGATTTAACGATTGGTTGCTATGCTTTTGTGCCTTAAAAAAATCGCAATCATACTTGTAGGTGGTTTATTGCTTTGCGTGTCGCTTAAAGCGCAGACGAGGTCACGCCCCATAGGTGGATTGCGTGTGATGTTTTTTAACCTTGAAAACTACTTTACGCCCTTTGCAGATAGCCTCAATCCTAAAAAAGAGTTTACCGCCGAGAGTCCTCGTTACTGGAGTTGGGAGCGTTTTACGAAGAAAACCACCCAAATCTTCAAAGCCATAGTTGCGGTGGGAGGCACTATGCCTCCTGA
>JBOFMS010000017.1:0-6221 GCA_051658505.1 Bacteroidales bacterium
TTCACTCCAAAAAGGAGGTATTCCAGCCACACCTTCCGGTACGGCTACCTTGTTACGACTTAGCCCCAGTCGCTAGTTTTGCCCTAGGTCGCTCCTTGCGGTTACGAACTTCAGGCACCCCCAACTCCCATGGCTTGACGGGCGGTGTGTACAAGGCCCGGGAACGTATTCACCGCGCCATGGCTGATGCGCGATTACTAGCGAATCCAACTTCATGGAGTCGAGTTGCAGACTCCAATCCGAACTGAGAGCGGCTTTCGAGATTTGCATCTTGTTGCCAAGTAGCGCCCCTCTGTACCGCCCATTGTAACACGTGTGTCGCCCCGGACGTAAGGGCCGTGCTGATTTGACGTCATCCCCACCTTCCTCGCACCTTACGGTGGCAGTCTCGTCGAAGTCCCCGACATTACTCGATGGCAACCGACGACAGGGGTTGCGCTCGTTGTGGCACTTAAGCCGACACCTCACGGCACGAGCTGACGACAACCATGCAGCACCTACATAGAGGTCATTGCTGACTAATCTATCTCTAAATTATTCCTCTACATTTCAAGCCCGGGTAAGGTTCCTCGCGTATCATCGAATTAAACCACATGTTCCTCCGCTTGTGCGGGCCCCCGTCAATTCCTTTGAGTTTCAACCTTGCGGTCGTACTCCCCAGGTGGAATGCTTAACGATTTCTCTTAGCCACTCAAGCGTAAAGCCCGAGCAGCGAGCATTCATAGTTTACGGCGTGGACTACCAGGGTATCTAATCCTGTTTGATCCCCACGCTTTCGTGCCTCAGCGTCAGTTACGACATAATTTGCTGCCTTCGCAATCGGAGTTCTGCGCGATATCTAAGCATTTCACCGCTACACCGCGCATTCCGCAAACCTCTATCGCACTCAAGCCTACCAGTATCAACGGCACGTTCCCAGTTAAGCTGGAAAATTTCACCGCTGACTTAATAAACCGCCTACGCACCCTTTAAACCCAATAAATCCGGATAACGCTTGCATCCTCCGTATTACCGCGGCTGCTGGCACGGAGTTAGCCGATGCTTATTCGTATAGTACTCTCAAATCTGTACACGTACAAACTATTGCTCTTATACAAAAGCAGTTTACAATCCATAGGACCGTCTTCCTGCACGCGGCATGGCTGGATCAGGCTTCCGCCCATTGTCCAATATTCCTCACTGCTGCCTCCCGTAGGAGTCCGGACCGTGTCTCAGTTCCGGTGTGGGGGATAATCCTCTCAGATCCCCTACCCATCGTAGTCTTGGTGAGCCATTACCTCACCAACAAACTAATGGGACGCGAGCCCATCTTAAGCCTCCGAAAATTTTACTGAAATATGATGCCATTTCTCAGTAACATGCGGTATTAGTCCGAATTTCTCCGGGTTATTCCCCTGCTTAAGGTAGGTTGCTCACGCGTTGCGCACCCGTCCGCCGGTCGCCACCAAAGTATTGCTACCTCGTGCTGCCCCTCGACTTGCATGTGTTAGGCCTGCCGCTAGCGTTCATCCTGAGCCAGGATCAAACTCTTCATTCTAAATAATTTCTAAATAAAGTGTGAAACCTGACTTTAATTTCATTTCTCTATTATAAAGAGAAATTGATGTCTTCCTTATTTTCCTGTTTTCAATATTTTCAAAGAACTTTCATCTCCTCACTATCAGTATTGCTGATTGAGGAGTAGAATCTACTTTGCACTCTTTTTCTCTTATCCAAGAACAAAGAGCAACAATTGCTTTCTCAAGTGATGACAAAGGTAAACGTTTTTTTTTAATAAGCAAGCATTTTTTCTCATCTCTGCTCTCATCATTCGAAAAAAGACCTAAAAATCAACATTTTAAGTAAGAAAAAAATCGTTAATTATATTTGCAAAAGCAAACTTAAACAAACATCAAGTTATTTCTACGTTCATCAAGGATTAATATAGTAGCAATCTCAATAAAAATGTAGAATATGCTATTTGTGGAGGTTATCTATTTAGTAACCATTTCTATGAAAAGATGGACTAGAATACTGCATGCAAATCTTCTTATTGCCCTCGTTCGTTAGCACGACGTAGATCTCTCTCTTTTATGGATTCGCGCTTATCGTACATTTTTTTGCCTCGTGCTACTGCAATATCGAGTTTAGCAAAGCCTCCCTCATTGATGAAAATGCGTAAAGCAACAAGAGTGAGGCCCTTTTCCTTCACTTGGCGTTGTAGTTTTTGGAGTTCACGCTTTTGGAGCAACAGTTTACGATCGCGCATAGCGTTATGATTGCTGTAAGTGCCAAATCTATATTCAGCAATATTAGAATTTTTCAACCACAACTCTCCATTGACAAAAAAGCAGTAAGCATCCGATAGCGAAGCACGACCATCACGCAGAGACTTAATCTCTGTGCCAGTAAGTACCATGCCTGCGGTGCATTTGTCTAGAAATTCGTAGTCAAACGACGCTCTTCTATTCTTTATCTGTATGTTTGTTTTTTTGTGCATAACGGAATTATTTTGGCATCTTTTTGTAAAGGAAAAACGCTATGCCAATAAACACAACATTGGGCACCCATAAGGCAAGTGCGGGGGACATAAGATCTGCTTGCACAAACATCTCGCTAAAACGCTGAAATAGTACATAAGCAAAACTAAGTCCTACACCTATTCCTATGTGCAGTCCAATGCCACCTCGCACTTTACGAGATGAAAGAGCGACACCAATCACGGTCAAAATAAGGCTTGCAATTGGATATGCAAATCGCTTGTACTTCTCAATCAATATATCGTTTACGTTTGATGCTCCTTGCAGTTTGAGCATATCAATGTATTCATTAATCTCTGTATATCCCATTGTTACAACAAGTTTCTTCACTCGAACTGATAAGTCTTGTCCTGTAAGATTGATTAAGGTATCCATCTGTCGACCATGCTGTATATGCTGCCCTGTATCAGTAATAATGCGAGTATGGTAATTATGTACATGCCAGACATTGAGAGTAGTATCCCATTTGGCATGAGAGGACATTAATTTTGACTTTAACTCTCCATGCTCAAAACTTTCAAGCGAAAACTTATAGGCAATCTGATTCTGCACATTAAAACTCTCTATGTATGTAAAACATCTTTTTTGAGTCTGTCTGTGAATGTCCTTTTCTCGATTTTGATAGGGGTTCTTAATATATTTTTGCTCAAATTCATACATTTTTACTGATGATTGAGGAATTACAACATTAGCAAGGTAGCAATTGACTAACGTAATAATGGTAGCAACTAACATATAAGGGCGCATAATGCGAGCAAAACTTACACCTGTTGATAGCATTGCAACAATTTCGGTATGCCCTGCCATTTTAGAGGTAAAAAATATAACAGCAATAAAGGTAAATAATGCACTAAACATATTGATGTAATAAGGTACAAAGTTTGCATAGTAGTCAAGAAAAATAGATTTCAAAGGAGCTTTCTTTTCTACAAAATCATCAATCCGTTCGCTAGTGTCAAACACTACAATAATTAGCGTAAGTGCAAGTATTGCAAATAAGTAAGTGCTAAAAAACTTCTTTATGATATACCAATCGAGTATCTTCATTGCATTGGCGCAATTATAAGCGTTGTGTTATTTTTTTTACCATTGTTGATTTCCACTCGAAAAACGTTCCCTGTGCAATATGTGTTCTTGCTTGCTTTACCAACCAAAGATAAAATCCCAAGTTGTGTAAACTTGCAATTTGTGCTCCTAGCATCTCAGCCGCTACAAACAAGTGTCGCAAGTAGGCTTTGCTATAGACAGTATCTACAAAGGTCGTTCCCTGTTCATCAATAGGAGTAAAGTCTTGCGACCACTTCTTATTGCGAATATTGATAATGCCATTTGCAGTAAACAACATTCCATTGCGACCATTGCGAGTTGGCATTACACAGTCGAACATATCAACTCCAAGCGCAATGTTTTCAAGCAAATTTTCGGGTGTACCTACTCCCATTAGATAGCGTGGCTTATCTTTTGGCAAGATGCCGTTAACCAACTCTACCATTTGATACATTTGCTCGGCTGGTTCACCAACTGCTAGTCCACCAATAGCATAACCCTCTCGATTAAGTTTGCTGGCATGCTCAGCAGCAGCCTTTCGTAATTCGGGATATACGCAGCCTTGTACAATGGGAAAGAAACTTTGCTCATAACCATAATGAGATGAAGTGCAGTCAAACTGCTTTATGCCTCGTTCAAGCCATCTTTGCGTAAGAGCTAACGATTGCCTTGCATACTCATAGGTTGCCATACCTGAAGGGCATTCGTCAAGTGCCATTACAATATCTGCTCCAATTGTACGCTGAATGTCAACCACGTTTTCTGGAGTAAACAAATGCCTTGAGCCATCAATATGCGATTGAAATACACATCCCTCCTCAGTAAGTTTACGACTTGCAGCTAATGAAAATACTTGGTACCCTCCGCTGTCTGTAAGTATTGGCTTATTCCATGCTGAAAATTTATGTAGCCCCCCCGCTTGTCTCAGGACATCTAATCCTGGGCGCAAATACAAGTGATAGGTATTGCCTAAGATAATCTCAGCTTTTACCTCACGCTTTAAGTCACGATGAAAAACTCCTTTTACTGTTGCAACTGTCCCTACAGGCATAAAAATTGGGGTCTCTATTGCCCCATGCGCAGTTTCTAAACGCCCACAGCGTGCAGAAGTTTGTGTGTCGGTATGTAGTAGTTCAAAGGTCAAAATACAAAGGTATAAGGTCTTTTGTGCAAAATAGCAAACAAAGATAGGTGTTATTCCGAAAATCTTTTGTAAAATTGCATTCTAATTTCGGGAATTCTAAAAAGTGAGAAACTGAGAAGAAATACAATAGTCCTCTAATTCTAAATAACATATCGTGATTTTTGATTTTTTACAAACTATCCAATGGGGACAGATTCCACTACATCAGTACATTCTATTTGGCGTTTTTTCTCTTGCGGCACTTATTCAACTTATTTACTATACTATCCTTTTTCGCCGAGTAGCAAATTTTAAACCTTGCTTACAACAAGAAACTATTGAACCAGTTTCACTAGTTATTAGAACCAAAAATGAATATCATAATTTAAAGAAAAACCTACCTTTATTTTTAGGGCAAAACCATCCCAAATTTGAGGTTATTGTGGTCAATGATGCGTCGTCTGATGAGACAGAGGAGTTATTGTACACACTCAAACCTCAATACAAAAATCTTGTCATTACGACGATTGAGCAGGAGGCTAAGTTTTTGCACAACAAAAAACTGGCTATTACCATTGGTATTAAAGCTGCTCGATATGATTGTATTCTCTTTACTGAACCTGATTGTACACCTCCCTCTAATCAATGGCTACAAACAATGCAAAAAGGTATAGGGCAAGGTGAAATTTTGCTAAGTTACTGTCGTAAACCAAGGGCAAATGGTCTAGCAAATAGCATTATGCGATGTGATGATGTAATATCGGCTACGTATTGGCTTTATGCTGCAATGCAAGGAAAGCCCTACAGAGGAGACTTGAAAAATATGGGCTTTAGGCAAAATTTATTTTTGAGCAAAAAAGGCTTTGCTCACTACAACAGTTTTCAGTCTAGCGAAGAAACTATCTTTTTATGCCGCAATGGCAATAAGGAAAATACCAAGATAATCTTGGATAAAAATGCAATTTTAACATCTTCAGATAACATAAAATTCGGACAATGGATGCGTCAAAAAAGTTTGTATGCGGCATTATTAAGTATGGGTGGACGAGGCATTACTCGTATGAGAATGGAGTTGATTTCTCGCTGTTTTTTTTACCTTACATTTGCGGCAATATTAGCAATGGCGTTAATAAATAACGATTTACAATTATTAATTGCTGTAATGCCAATGGCATTTTTACGTGCTATTGTTGTAATATGCATACATTATAAACTGCTGAAAAAACTGCAAGAGAAAGGTTTGTTTATAACAATGATGTTTTACGATATTGTCGCACCTCTCATTTGTTATGTTACTACTTTGACACAACCCAACTTACACAAAATCAAAAAGGTAAAATAAATCCTCTTAATGTGTTTAAAAATGCTACAGATATTTACTATACCATTGTCGAACCTGTAGAAGCAGTCTATAAGGCTAAAGGGAGTCGCTTTATTGCTTGTGCATTTCCCATAAAGGCAGAAAATGAAGTGAAGTCCTATTTATTTCAACTAAAAACACAGTATACTGGTGCACGACACTACTGTTATGC
>JBOFMS010000018.1:0-7633 GCA_051658505.1 Bacteroidales bacterium
ACTTGTAGAGATGGCTTGCATACTTCGGCTAAGCGTATTGCTGATATTGGTAATGGCGGGCTAAGTGGTAGCCCGCTTACGCAAAAAAGCCTTGATATGGTGCGCCATATTCATCAACAAACCAAGGGTACACTCCCCATAATTGGGGTTGGAGGGATAATGACTGAGCAAGATGCCTTAAATATGCTACAAGCAGGAGCAAGTTTAGTGCAACTATATACGGGCTTTATTTATCAAGGGGCTGGTTTTGTTGGACGTATTTGTAAGGCAATTAAAAAATGCAAATTACCTTAGTTTTGCTTTGCAGTATATCTATGATGTAACTGCAATTTTTCGTCTAATTGTTCTTTGGTTCTTCACTTTGTTGCTGCATCATTTCTTCTATATCTGGAAAAGTTGCGCAATGTGCTCTTGTGTAAGAATCACTATCTATAACTCCTGCTCTTAATGTGTCGTTATCAAACACAATTTCTTTCATCACAAATGCCTCTACTCCCTCTTGTGATTTTAGCGAAATGGTTTTGGTTTTCTTATTGTAAGAGTACTTTCCTTCAGCAGCAAATATTCCACCATTGGTATACACGTCAAAAGAACCATCGGCTTTGAAGGTAATTGTTTCTGCTTGAAAACATACTTTTTGCTTTTGCTTAAATATCTCATTGGCTTGAGTTCCAAAACTAAGGCAAGAAAAGGCAATCAGTACGAATGTCATTTTTTTCATAATCAAATCCCTTGTTTGTGTCGGGCGCAACTTTTAGTTATTGTAATTAAAGTGAGAATCTAAGTTAATTGCTGGCAATTATTTTATTGCCGCGCAAAGTTATATACTTTACATTTAAAGTGCAAAGAAATACTTTGTCTCTTTTTTACTTTTTACTTGTATTGGAACGATGTATAAATGCGATTTTTGCATTTGTGTTGAAGCAAAAGTAAGCGTAATACAAAAGTCGATAACTTTGTTTTCAACAATAACTCCCTTACCTTTGCGGCGAGTAAGTAGTTTGTTGCCGAGATGAAAAAACTTTTAGTGCTTTGTGTTATTGTGTGTGCTGCAAGGCTAAGCTATGCAAGCCTTATGTCTCCTAAAGCGGTATTGGCACGTGTGTATGTTGATGAGTATGGTGATACTATACCGCACTTTGTGCTAAGCCCTGTGTATTGCTTTGTTAAGCCTAAGTTCAAAAGCCAAAGGCAGCAACGTAATTACTCCAAAAAGTATGCACGTATGGTGTATAATTTCTACAAAGTATATCCTTATGCAAAAATGGCGAAGCAAACATTGGCAGAGATGGATGCTGAATTTGCAAATATTATAACGCCTCGTGAGCGAAAGGCATATATCAATAAGATTGAAAAGGAACTGTTTAAAGAGTTTGAACCTATCATACGAAAAATGACCATCTCGCAAGGGCGTATGCTTATTAAACTGATTGATAGAGAAACAGGGCGTACAGGTTATCAAATTGTGCGAGAACTTAAGGGAGGTTTCTCGGCATTTTTTTGGCAGACAGTTGCAGTGCTCTTTGACTCTAGCCTCAAAAGTACCTTTGATGCTGATGGTAACGATAAAATGCTGAACCAAATCATTCTACTGTACGAAAGTGGATTGCTGTAAAGATTATAAAATATTACTGATGAAAAAAAAAATTGCCGTGTTGTATGGAGGCTTTTCGTCTGAAGCCGAAGTGTCTGAAAAAAGCTTTGCTAATGTATTTGATTGGGTAGATAAAACTCGCTATGAGCCATATAAGGTTAAAATTACGCCCACTGAATGGAAGCTACAGTCTGGAGAGTTCATCGATAAAAACAACTTTTCGGTAATACATAATGGAGTGCAAATTACCTTTGAGGCTGCTCTTATCGTAATACATGGTGCCCCTGGAGAGAATGGTGTTTTGCAGTCTTACTTTGACCTAATAGGTATGCCCTATACCACTTGCAATGCTTTTACATCGGCACTCACGTTTAATAAATTTGCTTGCAAGACTTTTTTGAAAGATACACAGTTGCCTATGGCAAAGTCACTTTTAGTGCGCAAGGGTGAGGCTATCAATGTAGATAAAATTGTGGAGTATTTGGCTTTGCCCATCTTTGCAAAGCCCAACAATGGAGGAAGTAGTTTTGGCGTTACCAAAGTTAAAACAGCAGATGACTTGCAGTCTGCTATTGCAGAAGCCTTAAAGGAGGACGAAGAGATAATTCTTGAGCAATTTATTGAAGGGACAGAAGTTACTTGTGGAGCAATGATACTTGATGGTGTAGAGCGAGTGCTGCCTGTAACCGAAGTGGTAACCCAAAATGAGTTTTTTGACTATGGCGCAAAGTACACAGGGCAAGCCGAAGAAATCACCCCCGCTCGCCTTAGTGCAGAACTCACACAAAGCATTCAGCAAAACACCCTTGCTATATACAAACGCTTGGCTTGTAAGGGCATCTGTCGTGCCGATTTTATTATTCACAATAACACGCCTTACTTTTTGGAGATAAATACTGTGCCAGGAATGACTGCTACAAGTTTTATCCCTCAACAAGTGCAAGCTGCCAACTTAAGCATGTCAAGCGTATTGAGCGAGGTAATAGAAGATGCGATAAACAGATGTCACAAGATGTAATGCAAACTTTAGCCATCAACGCATTCATACAACTCGGTAATCTCTTACAAGGATATTTTGCCCGATTAACCTTGACTCAAGGTATAAAAGGCGATATTGTTACAGCTATTGAGCAAAGTGTAACAAGCAATACGTGGTTTACCATACACAATATTCACCAAGCATTACAAGCGATTGCTAATGAAATGTTGAACGAGAATCACCTAAAAACATGGAGCTCCTCATATAGTTCCTCGCCCCTACAATCGCCTAAAGATATTGGCTTGATTATGGCAGGGAATATTCCTCTTGTGGGTTTTCACGACTTTTTGTGTACGATACTTGCAGGGCATCGTGCAGTAGTCAAACTCTCAAGCAAAGATGCCTACTTGCTCCCCATGCTTGCAAAGCTTCTTTGTCAGATAGATTATAAACTCCACTCACGTATTGCATTTGTTGATGAACTTACCAACGTAGATGCTGTTATTGCAACAGGGAGTAATAATGCTGCTCGTTACTTTGAGCATCAGTATGGTGCATTACCTCACATTTTTCGCCATAATCGCACTAGCGTAGCCGTGTTACGTGGCGATGAAACCTCAGAGCAACTTCATCTATTAGCAAATGATGTGTGTGATTACTTTGGCTTAGGTTGTCGCAACGTCAGCAAACTTTACATACCAAAGGGGTATGATATTTATCAACTACAAACGGTATTTGCTGCACGTAGTGAATTATTACAACACCCTTTTTACCATGACTGCTATCGCTATGCTAAAGCACTGCATGCTATACGTAAAACTGCTTCTTCGTATGACTTTGAAGTTTGTGTCATAAGTTATCAACAAAGTTTGCACTCGCCAATTGCCGAACTATTTGTAGAGGAGTACCACAGTGAACAAGATTTGCAGGATTTGCTATTGTCGCAAAGTCATACCTTGCAATGTATTGCAACATATACACATATACAGGGCGTAGAGCAATATTGCGTGCCATTGGGCAGATGTCAAACTCCAAAACTGTCGGATTATGCTGATGGAGTAGATACGCTACAATTCTTGTTTGCGCTTTCGTAAAGAAAAACATAACTTTGCAAAAACAATTTTTGTTTGACTATGATTTTTCGTTTTAAGTTTACCTTTCCAGAGAACTCCGAATTTAAGCGAGTGTATGATATTAGTGGAGACCAAACACTATATGATTTTCACCACTTTATCCAATCTGATTTAGACTATGATGAAGCGCAGCCTGTGCGTTTTTTCGCATCTAATGCAAGGTGGGAAAAGCAACAAATGTTTACCCTATTTGGCGAAAATGGTAGCGACCTGATGGACGAAACAACAATTGGAGCTCTAGTGCGAGCAAAGGAACACTATCTTATATATACCTTTGATGTTATCAATGAGCGTAGTTTTATGCTTGAGTTAGAAGAAATACTTGAACCTCAGGTACGTGCTCGTTATCCACGAGTAGAGTTGGAGAAGGAGATGCCCCCAGTACAGATTGGAAAAAATACAGGAGTATTCTCTTCTGTTTTTGATCAAGCAATGCCTGATTTTGATGCCAATATGTATATAGGACGTGGAAATAACTCTGACGAATAACGCAGAACAACTTGCGCAGTGGGCAAGTAACTTTACTCGCAAAACGCTGCTGGTGCTTATGGGTCCTACTGGAGTAGGCAAAACAGACCTTAGTATTCAACTTGCCCAGCAAGTCAACATTCCCATTATCTCTTGCGACTCTCGACAAATTTATAAAGAGCTCAATATTGGGGTGGCACGTCCCAGCAAAGAGCAGTTGGATACAGTATTGCACTATTTTATTGCATCGCATTCTGTACAAAACTATTACTCGGTAGGGCGATTTGAACAAGAGGCTTTGTCTTTGCTATCGCAGTTATTCCAATGCCACAACACCTTATTAATGGTGGGTGGATCTGGCTTGTACATTGACGCTGTATGCTATGGCATTGATGATGTGCCAAGTGTAGATGAGGAGTTGCGGAAAAGGCTTAACCAACGCCTGCAAACAGATGGGCTTAAAGTATTACAGCGTGAATTGCAAGATTTAGATCCCGCATTTTATAATGAAGTTGCTTTGCAAAATCCCGCTCGGGTACTTCGTGCATTGGAGGTTTGTTTATCTTCAGGAAAGCCCTTTTCTCAAATACGTAAAAACAAAGCAAAGCAGCGAGATTTTGAGGTGCAGTTTGTAGTGCTTAACCGTGAACGAGAGAAGTTGTATCATGCTATCAATCATCGTGTAGACCTTATGATGAAAGAGGGATTACTTGATGAGGTGAACAGTGTATTACCCTACAGAACTTCAGCTGCATTAAAGACTGTCGGCTATCGTGAGTTGTTTGCATACCTAGATGGAGACTTCTCCCTTGAGCAATCCGTTGATTTGATAAAACGTAATACACGCCACTATGCAAAACGTCAACTTACATGGTTCAAACGCTACAAGGAGGCACATTGGCTTAACTTGTAAAATTGAAACATTACACGTAACTTTGCCCACTTAATTTTACATTTTTTAATATTGAAGAGCATTATACAGTTTATTAAAGAGAAAAGAGATTTTTCTGTTTTTCTGATTCTGTCTGTTTTTGTATTTTTCTTTTTGTGTTTCTCCGCTCCACATATGGGTGTACTTGGCGATGAGGAGATAGATGCAAATAATGGTAAGTATGCCTTGAAATATTATCTTGAAGGAGATACTACTTTTGCTAATTTTTCAATGACAAAAGACCTACTCCTGCCAATCCCTATTACACAAAAATATTATGGAGTAGGATTTGAAATTATTCCAGCAATATTGATTAAAATAAAGGCTTTAGCCATACATGAGATTTTAATCAGGCGACTTCTTTGTGCTCTATTTGCGTTTTTAACAGCCTTTTTTACCGCTTTATTAGCAAAGGAATTGCGTGATTGGAAGTTAGCCTCTATTACACTACTGTTAATTTTCATTAGCCCTACATTTTTTGGGCTCTCGCTCATTGCAGTAAAAGATATTCCAACAGCAGCAGGTTTTGCGATTGCTATTTATGGCATGGTACGCTTCTTAAAGCATTTGCCTCAATACAAATGGGGTAGTTTAGCCAGCGTAACAATTGGCATAGCCTTAGCATTGAGTATTCGTATCAATGGCTTGATGCTTGTGTTTTACTTTTTTGTGGCAGCAATATTTTGCCTTGTTTTTAGAAGAGATATTCGACAATTAGCCTTTGTTAAACCCTATGTTTTTTTAGGAAAAACAATGTTGTTTATCTTGGCTTTTTGTTTTTTTGGTGTTGCTATCGGACTTTGTTTTTACCCCAATACTTTTCACGTAGGGGCAATTCAGCATATCAAAGAAACTTTTAATGTTGTTAGTCAATTTCCTCAAAGAATCCTGATGCTTTTTGAGGGAGAAATGATAAATTCATTGAATCTCCCTCCAAATTATTTGCTTAAAAATTACTTAATTACCCTACCTTTTATAGTGTTTCTTGGTTTAGGATTGTTTGGCGCAAATGCAAAAAATGTTTGGCGTAAATATCAACCTTTCCTCATTGTATTTATTCTTTTCGCACTCATTTTTCCTATTTCTTACGTTATTCTTAGCAAAGCAAATATCTATAATAGTTGGCGTCATCTTATGTTTGTTTATCCATTGATTGCTATTGTGCAAGCTATTGGGATTTATGAAACGTATTATTGGTTTTCAACCTCCAAAAGAGTTTCTGTTTGGCGTACTTCCTGTTTGTTAGTGTTAATCGTGGCTTGTCTACCCACACTTGTTTGGATGAAAAATAACTTTCGTTATACCTATTCGTTTTACAATAAGCTGGTGGAAAATCCCCATGGTAATTACGATGTAGAATATTCTGAGACCGCCATGATTCATGCCTTTGATTGGTTGGTTGAAAATGAATTAAAAGGAAGAACAGATAGCGTTTTTATCTCCACAAAATCGGGAAATGTAATTTTTTATAAAAATACTAAGCAGTATCCTAATATGAGGGTGGAAAAATCAGCAGTTAAACATTTTGCTGAAGTGCCTTGTGATTATTCCATTTTGCATATTAATTTTTTGCCTCAAAAAGTGTTGCAAACATTTTTTCCTCCCAAGGGTACAATTCATGTGCAGCGAATGTATGGAAAACCTATCTGCGCAGTAGTAAAGCGCAATAAATTAGATGCTCGTGCAATTGAGTTAATTGTTCAAGATAAAATTGCCGAAGGCGAGGCTTTATTAAAGCAAGCCTATATCTATGATCCAAACAATTTTGGACTTTGGTTTTTTATGGGCTATGTTAATTTTATGCAGGGACGGTATGACTTAGCTGCAACATTTTATCAAAGGTATATAGACTTTTGGCCGAGCAATGAACTTCTTGATTGGATTGCTCTTCATATGGGGATCAAGGCTATAAAGGAGAATCGATATGATGATGCAATTGAGATGCTTTCGCGTGGCAATGTCTGCAAAAATGAAGGCTTACTTCGAGAGATGTCCGCAAATATGGCAATAGCCTACTATCATAAAAAAGATTATGCAAAAACAATAGAAATTTTAGCACCTATTATTTCATTTTTTCCAGACCTTGTGCCGAAGTTGTCTCATAGTTATCAAATGTCGAAGAAACTTTAAATTGATTATAAACAGTTTTAGGTGTCTATAGTGTACAGAATATTAGTTGTAAATTTTGATTATGCCTCATAATGTGAAAAAAAGCAGGGACTGTCGTCAAAATGTGCATATACGGTAGAAATATATAAACATTAAAAAAATGTTGCAAGTTGGATCTCAAAGAATATAAGATAAATGCTGTAAAGCAGCGACATCCATGGGAATTAGCTCGAATAAGTGTCGTGTGGCATCTACTTCAAAAGTGTGTATCTCAAACGAGTCAATGTATTTATGACATAGGTTGTGGTGATGCCTTTGTTCTCAATACTTTGCAAGAAAAAATGCCACATCATAAATATATAGCAGTAGATAATGCTTTTGATGATACTCTTTTGCAGCAATTTAAAGAGAGGTATTCA
>JBOFMS010000019.1:0-18287 GCA_051658505.1 Bacteroidales bacterium
CGCAATCCTGTTCCTGCAGGAATTAAGTGCCCACAAATAACATTCTCCTTCAAGCCTTCAAGTTTATCAACCTTTCCACTAATAGCTGCTTCATTCAAAACTTTAGTAGTCTCTTGGAAAGATGCAGCAGACATAAAACTACGAATCTGTAATGCAGCACGAGTAATCCCTTGAAGTACCTGAGATGAAGTGGCGGGAATAGCATCACGTGCCTCTACCAATTTCAAATCTTTTCGCTTCAGAACCGAGTTTTCATCTCTCAATTGACGAGCTGAAATAATCTGCCCTGCCTTAAATTGAGTAGAGTCTCCTACCTCAAGAACAACTTTTTTATCAAAAATATTGTCATTCTCTTGTGTAAAGTCCCACTTATCAACAGTCTCTTTCTCAAGGAAACGAGTATCACCTGGGTCAGCAATTTCAACCTTACGCATCATCTGACGTACAATAACCTCAAAGTGCTTATCATTAATTTTCACCCCTTGTAAACGATATACCTCTTGAACCTCATTAACGATATACTCTTGTACTTTTGTCAATCCCAAGATTTTAAGAATATCATTAGGAGTAATCGCGCCATCAGATAAAGGAGTTCCAGCACGTACAAAGTCATTCTCCTGAACTAGAATTTGCTTTGACAAAGGCACTAAATAAGTATGTGCATTACCTGTTTTAGACATCACGATAATCTCACGATTTCCTCTCTTAATTTTACCCATTGTAACCTCCCCATCAATTGCCGAAACAACTGCAGGATTGCTAGGATTACGAGCC
Organism: Bacteroidales bacterium; assembly: GCA_051658505.1. Taxonomy (GTDB): domain Bacteria; phylum Bacteroidota; class Bacteroidia; order Bacteroidales; family UBA932; genus JAITMY01. The sequence continues at coordinate 775 of JBOFMS010000019.1, forward strand.
TCAAACAACTCGGTTACACGAGGAAGACCACCTGTAATATCGCCTGCCTTACCTACTGCACGAGGAATCTTAACAAGTACATCACCCACATTAACTTTTTCATCTTTTTCTACCTCTACATGCGCTCCTACTGGCAAACTATAAGTTTTGAACTCGCCATCTTTCTCTTTAATGATTTTAATTACTGGATTTTTCGTTTTATCACGAGACTCAATAATAACCTTCTCACTATGTCCTGTTTGGTCATCCATTACCTCTCTAAAAGTTTGATTCTCAATCAAGTGCTCAAACTCAACCTTTCCTGCAAACTCAGAAATAATAACAGCATTATATGGATCCCACTCACAGATCAAATCTCCATTCTTTACTGTTGCCCCATCTTTAAAGTACAATGTTGCCCCATAAGGTATTGCATGTGTATACAGAACTGATCCTGTATTTTTATCTACAATATACATTTCGGCCAAACGACCGATAACTGCATCAACTTTCTTTCCCTCAACAAGCTTTCCAACTGTGCGAAGTTCATCAATTTTCAGAATACCATCATAACGAGCCACAACCTTTGAGTTACTCATTACATTTGAAGCAGTTCCCCCTACGTGGAACGTACGAAGCGTCAACTGAGTACCCGGCTCTCCAATAGACTGTGCCGCAATTACTCCAACTGCTTCTCCCTTTTGTACCAAACGACCCGTTGCAAGATTACGACCATAACACTTAACACAAACACCTCTCTTTGACTCACAAGTAAGTACAGAGCGAATTTCAACTTGCTCAATTGGTGATTCTTCTATAATTTTTGCAACTTCCTCGGATATTTCCTCTCCTGCTTGAACAATAAGTTCTCCAGTAAGAGGATGCGCAATATCATGAACCGAACTACGACCTAAAATACGTTCTCCAAGTGATACAATAACCTCCTCATTATTTTTAATTGCCGTAGCAACCAAACCTCTCAATGTACCACAATCCTCCTCATTTATTATGACATCGTGTGAAACATCAACTAGTCTACGAGTTAAATATCCTGCATCCGCAGTTTTTAAAGCGGTATCTGCAAGACCTTTACGCGCACCGTGTGTTGAGATAAAGTACTCCAAAACTGAAAGTCCCTCCTTAAAGTTTGCCAAGATAGGATTTTCAATAATCTGGGCTGATTCAGAACCTGATTTTTGAGGTTTTGCCATCAATCCACGCATTCCCGAAAGTTGTCGAATTTGCTCTTTAGAACCACGTGCACCAGAATCCAACATCATATATACAGAGTTAAATCCTTGATTGTCAGAAATTAACTGCTTCATCAAAATTTGTGTCAACTTTGCATTAGTGTGTGTCCATACATCAATAACTTGATTATAACGCTCGTTATTGGTAATAAAGCCCATATTGTAATTATTCTCAACCTCCGAAACTTGGTTATACCCTTCCTGTACTAACTCCAATTTTTCTTTAGGAATAATCACATCATCAAGATTAAATGACAAGCCACCCTTAAATGCCATGCGATATCCCAAAGCCTTAATATCATCAAGAAATTGTGCTGTAGCAGCAATACTATTTTTCTTAATAATAACACCAATTAAATCACGAAGTGTTTTCTTGGTCAAAAGTTCATTAACATAACCAACTTCTTTAGGTACATGTTGATTAAAAATTACACGTCCAACAGTCGTCTCAATTATTTCATACTTATAAGTTTCCTCTACTGACTGCCAAATTGGATATCGGACCTTTATTATGGCGTGCAAATCTACCATCTTTTCATTGTAGGCAATTGTCACCTCTTCTGGACCATAAAAAGTTCGTCCTTCACCTTTTGCTCCAGGTCTATGCTTACTAATATAATACAGTCCAAGCACCATGTCTTGAGACGGCACAGTAATTGGAGCTCCGTTTGCTGGATTCAAAATATTATGAGATCCCAACATTAGCAATTGTGCCTCTAAAACAGCTGCATTTCCCAAAGGTAAATGAACTGCCATTTGGTCTCCGTCAAAATCCGCATTAAATGCAGTACACGACAAAGGATGCAACTGAATTGCTTTACCCTCAATAAGTCGAGGTTGAAAAGCTTGAATTCCAAGGCGGTGAAGAGTTGGAGCACGATTAAGAAGCACAGGATGCCCCTTCATCACATTCTCCAAAATATCAAAAATAACAGGATCTTTACGATCCACAATTTTCTTTGCAGACTTTACCGTTTTTACAATTCCTCGCTCAATAAGTTTTCTGATAACAAAAGGTTTAAAGAGTTCTGCTGCCATATCCTTGGGTAAGCCACACTCATGCATTTTAAGTTCTGGGCCAACGACAATAACAGAACGAGCAGAATAATCTACACGTTTTCCCAAAAGGTTTTGACGAAAACGGCCCTGCTTTCCTTTTAAACTATCACTCAGTGATTTAAGTGCACGATTTGCCTCTGTCTTTACAGCACTTGCTTTACGAGAGTTATCAAATAAAGAATCAACAGCCTCTTGTAACATACGCTTTTCATTGCGTAAGATTACTTCAGGAGCTTTAATCTCAATCAATCTCTTTAAGCGATTATTTCGGATAATAACACGACGATACAAATCATTCAAATCTGACGTTGCAAATCGACCTCCATCAAGAGGGACTAAAGGACGCAATTCTGGGGGGATAACTGGCAGCACTCGCATAATCATCCACTCTGGCTTATTCACATCGCGTGAATCACGAAATGCTTCAACCTCTTGTAGTCTTTTCAAAGCATCAGCCTTACGTTGCTGCGATGTCTCTCGATTTGCTTTATCTCGTAAATCGTACGACAAAGCATCAAGATCAACACGTTGAAGCAGTTTATAAAGTGCCTCAGCCCCCATACCTGCAATAAACTTATTGGGATCGGTGTCATCTAAAAGAGCATTTTCTTTAGGAAGTTCCTCTCTAATTTGCAAGTACTCCTCCTCTGTAAGTAAATCTCCTACATTTACTCCACTTGCCTCTATTGCTCCTGGTTGCACAACAACGTATCGCTCATAGTAAATGATAGTATCTAACTTTTTAGTTGGAATACCAAGCAAATATCCTATTTTATTGGGTAAAGACCGAAAATACCAAATATGTGCCACAGGAACCACCAAATTGATATGCCCCATACGCTCACGGCGAACTTTCTTTTCTGTAACCTCAACTCCACAACGGTCACAAACGATACCTTTATAGCGAATACGTTTATACTTTCCACAATGACATTCATAATCTTTTACAGGACCAAATATGCGCTCACAAAACAACCCATCACGCTCTGGCTTGTATGTTCGATAGTTAATCGTTTCAGGCTTTAAAACTTCTCCACTAGAAAATTCAAGAATTTGCTCTGGAGAGGCAAGGCTAATACTTATTTGGCGAAAATTACTTTTAAGTTTTGTTTCCTTTTTCATCTACGTTATTTTATGCAAATTGGATGATGTTCACTATTTTAGTCCATATTTATACTCAATCCCAACCCTCGCAGTTCATGCAGTAGAACATTGAGCGACTCTGGGAGACCTGGAGTAGGCATAGGTTCACCCTTAACAAGCGTTTCATAAGCCTTAGCTCGACCCACAACATCATCGGATTTCACGGTAAGAATTTCCTGTAAAATATTAGCTGCACCAAACGCCTCAAGTGCCCAAACCTCCATTTCTCCAAAACGCTGACCTCCAAACTGTGCCTTTCCGCCAAGCGGTTGTTGAGTAATCAATGAATATGGCCCAATAGAGCGTGCATGCATCTTATCGTCTACCATGTGTCCTAGTTTAATCATATAAATCACTCCAACAGTCGCGGGTTGATCAAAGCGATCGCCAGTGCCTCCATCTCGCAAATATGTCTTCCCAAAACGAGAAATTCCTGCTTTATCAGTATAGTCATTAATTTGTTCAAAGCCCGCGCCATCAAAAATTGGCGTTGCAAACTTGACTCCCATGTGTTTACCCGCCCAACCTAATACTGTTTCATAGATCTGACCAAGATTCATACGTGAAGGTACCCCCAATGGATTAAGAACAATATCTACGATACTTCCATCATCCAAGAATGGCATGTCTTCATCTCGTACGACACGAGCAACAATACCCTTATTGCCATGACGCCCGGCCATTTTATCTCCTACCGTAATTTTACGTTTTTTGGCAATATAGACTTTTGCCATTTGAACAATCCCTGTAGGTAACTCATCTCCCACTGTTAAATTGTACTTCTTGCGCTTAACCTCTGCCTCGATCTCTTTAGACTTAATTATGTAGTTTGAGATTAACTTACGAATAAGCGAATTTTTGTCCTTATCTGTAGTCCATTTGGTAGAGTTGATATTCGCATAATCCAAATCCATCAATATCCGTTGAGTAAATTTCACTCCTTTTTCAATAAGCTTTCCTCCAAAGTAATCTGTTATACCTTGTGAAATTTTCCCATTTACAATTGTAAAGATTTTTTCAACCAAAAGATTTTTTAAATCATTAAGGCGGACATCTAAATCTGCATCAATTCTTTGAAGTAAATTCTTCTCATTATTTCTAGCATTTTTCTTGCTTTCTTTATCTTTAATAACACGAGAGAAGAGTTTTTTGTCAATTACAGTGCCATAAAGCGATGGAGAAGCCTTAAGAGAAGCATCTTTTACATCTCCTGCTTTATCTCCGAAGATAGCACGCAGTAATTTTTCCTCAGGCGAAGGATCGCTTTCTCCTTTTGGAGTAATCTTACCTATCAAAATATCACCTGGGACAACCGTTGCTCCAATACGGATTATTCCATGCTCATCAAGGTTGCGAGTTGCCTCCTCGCTTACATTAGGAATGTCAGATGTAAGTTCCTCCATACCACGCTTTGTATCTCTTACCTCCATAATATATTCATCAATATGAATAGAAGTAAAAACATCTTCTCTCACCAAGCGTTCTGACAGAACAATTGCATCTTCAAAATTATAACCCTTCCAAGGCATAAAAGCGACTTTAAGATTTCGCCCTAAAGCCAATTCTCCTCCTTGAGTTGAATATCCCTCAGTCATCAAATCGCCCTTTGCTACAATCTGTCCCTTGCGTACCACAGGTCTTAAGTTAATGCAGGTATTTTGGTTTGTTTTTCGATACTTAGGTATCTTATAAACAGTAACATCCGTGTCAAATAAAACAAACCGTTCCTCTTCCGTATAGTCATACTTAACATGAATCTCCTCTGCATCAACATAAACAATCTCTCCATCTCTTTCCGCCATAATTTGTGTACGACTATCACGAACCACGTCCTTTTCAAGTCCAGTACCTACAATCGGAGCTTCTGGAGAGATAAGAGGAACTGCTTGTCTCATCATATTAGCTCCCATCAACGCACGATTAGCATCATCATTTTCCAAAAATGGAATAAGCGATGCAGCAATAGACGCAATTTGATTAGGAGCAACATCCATAAGTTCGATCTTTTCTGGCTCTACAACGGGATAGTCAGCCTCTAAACGACACTTTACACGATTCTCCTCAAATGCGCCTCCTTCAACAAGAACGGCATTTGCTTGTGCAATAATCTTACTCTCTTCCTCCTCTGCACTCATGTACACCACATCTGCATTTGTAAGATTGACTCGCCCTTCTGTAATTTTCCTGTAAGGAGTTTCAATAAATCCAAGATTATTGATGCGAGCATAAACGCAAAGCGATGATATCAACCCAATATTTGGTCCCTCAGGGGTCTCAATCGGACATAATCTACCATAATGAGTATAATGCACATCTCTCACCTCAAACCCAGCACGTTCACGCGAAAGACCTCCAGGTCCAAGTGCCGACAAACGTCTTTTATGTGTAATCTCAGCTAGCGGATTTGTTTGATCCATAAACTGAGAAAGTTGATTTGTGCCAAAAAACGAATTTATAACAGATGATAGAGTCTTTGCATTGATTAAGTCAATAGGAGTAAAAACCTCATTGTCTCTCACATTCATTCGCTCACGAATTGTACGTGCCATACGTGCCAAACCCACACTAAACTGATTTGCAAGTTGCTCTCCCACGGAGCGCACACGACGATTGCTTAAGTGGTCAATGTCATCTACGTCTGTTTTCGAATTAATCAATTGAATCAAATGTCCAATGATTGCAATCATATCGTCCTTAGTAAGAACTTTAACGGCAGCATCAATACTAAGATTCAACTTTTTATTTATACGATAACGCCCTACATCTCCTAAATCATAACGCTTGTCCGAAAAAAACAACTTATCAATTACATCACGAGCAGTAGCTTCATCAGGGGGCTCAGAACTTCGTAATTGCCTATAAATATACACAACAGCCTCCTTCTCCGAGTTACAAGGGTCTTTTTGCATTGTGTTCAAAATAATTGAATACTCTGAAGCATTTTGCCCCTCTTTGTGCAATAGAATCGATTTCACCCCTACTTCTAAAATGAAATCAATATGTTCTTTTTCAAGTACAGTTTCTCGCTCCATCACAACCTCATTTCGTTCAATAGAGACTACTTCTCCTGTATCTTCATCCACAAAATCCTCTATCCACGATTTGAGTACTCTTGCCGCTAGGCGACGCCCAATATACTTATTCAATGTGCTTTTTGAAACTTTAATCTCATCAGCAAGTTCAAAAATTTCAAGTATATCTTTATCTGACTCGTAACCAATAGCACGAAGTAAGGTAGTTACAGGCAACTTTTTCTTTCTATCAATGTAAGCATACATTACATTGTTAATATCTGTGGCGAACTCAATCCACGATCCCTTAAATGGAATAATACGAGCGGAGTAAAGTTTTGTGCCATTAGCATGTGTGCTTTGTCCAAAAAACACACCTGGCGAACGATGTAATTGTGATACAACCACACGCTCTGCTCCATTAATGACAAAAGTGCCTCGAGGAGTCATATAAGGAATTGTACCTAAATATACATCCTGTATAACTGTATCAAAATCCTCGTGCTCTGAATCAGTACAATAAAGTTTTAATTTCGCTTTTAGCGGAACGCTATAGGAGAGGCCTCGTTCCAAACACTCGTCAATACTATAACGAGGAGGGTCAATAAAATAATCAACAAACTCTAAAACAAAGTTATTGCGAGTATCTGTTATAGGAAAATTTTCTTGAAAAACCCTGAATAATCCCTCGCTTTTTCGATTTTCGGGAGTGGTTTCAAGCTGAAAAAAATCATGAAACGATTTTAACTGAACTTCTAAGAAATCAGGATGCTCAAATTGATTTTTCGTCGACGCAAAATTAATGCGATTTTTTTGATGTTGAGATTGCATGTTTAGGCAAAAAAAGATATAAACTCCAAATTACGCTGTAAACAGCAATAGGCTTAGAATCTTACCATTAAAGATTCTAAACCTAAGTGCTAGAAAATAAACTAATGCTATTTGAGTTCTACCTCTGCACCAGCTTCTTCTAATTGTTTTTTCATACCTTCAGCCTCAGCCTTTGCAACTTTTTCTTTAACTGGTTTTGGAGCAGCATCTACAATTTCCTTCGCCTCTTTCAAGCCAAGTCCTGTAATATCTTTTACAACTTTTACAACTTGCAACTTATTACCGCCTGCACTTTTCAAAATGACGTCAAAGTCAGTTTGCTCTGTAGCAGCATCGCCAACAGTAACTGGAGCAGCAACAGCAACAGCAGCTGCTGCTGGCTCAATACCATACTCGTCTTTCAAAATTTTAGCAAGTTCGCTTACTTCTTTTACTGTAAGACTTACTAATTCTTCTGCAATTTTTTTAACATCTGCCATTTTTTAATATGTATTAAAGTTTAATTTAATGTTTTTGCTTTACTTGTTTATCGCTAAGCAATATTGCGACAATATAAAAATTCTGCAATTGCATCTATTTATTAAGCTGCACGCGATTCCAAAGTTTTAAGAACTCCAGAGATAGTAGTCCCTCCCGATTCTAATGATGAAACAACTGTTTTGATTGGAGATTGCAATAACGCAAGTACATCAGCAACAAGTTCTTCTCTGCTCTTGATATTTACTAATTCCTCTAGCATATTGTCTCCTATGTAGAGAGATTCTTGCACATAAGCTGCTTTAAGAACAGGTCTATCACTTTTCGTACGAAATTCCTTGATCAACTTCGCAACAGCATTTGCTGCTCCAGCAGACAACATAATTGCAGTTGCTCCTTTCAAAACACCAAAAATAGCAGTTTCGGAAAAACTAACTCTCTCTAATGCTTTATGCAACAATGTATTTTTTACTACAATTAAAGAAATCTGCTTTTCAAAACACATCCTCCTTAATGCTGTGGTTTTCTCTGCATTAAGAGTAGAAATGTCAGTAAGGTAAAAGTTAGAATATTCCTTCAGTTGCTCTACTAACCTATCAATAATAATGTTTTTTTCTTCCTTTTTCATTTTCAGTAATGTTACTGCGATTTTTCTTCTACCGATTTTAGGTCTAAAGACAAACTTGGACTCATGGTTGACGACAAGGCTATACTCTTTACATAAGTTCCTTTTGCCGCAGAAGGCTTAAGTTTTAGAATTGTATGCAAAATTTCTGAGATATTATCTGCAAGTTTATCAGCATCAAAGGACACTTTTCCAACTGCAGCATGAATAATACCAGTCTTATCTACCTTAAAGTCAATCTTTCCAGATTTAACATCTTGCACCGCTTTGCCCACTTCCATTGTTACCGTACCTGTTTTAGGATTCGGCATTAAACCTCGAGGGCCCAATACCTTTCCCAGCAAACCTATCTTGGCCATTACACTAGGCATGGTAATAATAACGTCAATATCCGTCCAACCTCCTTTAATTTTCTCAATGTAGTCGTCCAATCCAACGTGGTCTGCACCAGCGGCTTTTGCCTCGGCTTCCTTATCGGGCGTACATAGTACCAACGTACGTACAGTTTTACCTGTACCATGGGGAAGGGATACTACACCTCGCACCATTTGGTTAGATTTCTTAGGGTCAACACCTAAGCGAACTGCCAAATCAACAGAAGCATCAAATTTGGTAAAGGAAATATCCTTAATCAATTTAGTTGCCTCTAATAACTTGTACTGCTTGCCTGGCTCAACCTTTGCTAAGACAACCTTTCTGTTTTTTGTAGGCTTCATTTCTTAACTCAAGTTTTTTAATTACACATTGGCGGGAAACTCGCCTTTTACTTCAATACCCATACTGCGTGCAGTACCTGCAACCATTGACATTGCCGATTTAAGAGTAAAAGCATTCATGTCGGGCATTTTTCCCTCAGCAATACTTTGTACCTGCCCCCATGTAATCGACGCAATCTTATTTCGGTTTGGCTCAGCAGAACCCGAAGTTAATTTCGCAGTTTCTTTGAGTTGAACAGCAACAGGAGGGTGTTTGATAATAAAATCAAATGTTTTATCTGCAAAAACAGTAATAACTACGGGCAAAACTTTACCCGCTTTATCCTGTGTGCGCGCATTAAACTGCTTGCAGAAATCCATGATATTCACACCTTTAGAGCCTAGTGCAGGCCCTACTGGAGGCGAAGGATTGGCAGCCCCACCCTTAATCTGTAGCTTAATAAAACCCGCTACTTCTTTGGCCATTTTATTTTCTTTTTAAAAATTTTGTCTTCTAAAATTCAGATACACTTTACGATAAGGAAGCAAGTCAAGTATCTATATAATATGTGCGTAACATTCTATGATGCACGAAGCCGTGGCAAGGAACAAGTCTATACTACGAAATCGGATGCAAAGGTACATTTTTTTACAGAAACAACAAATAAAAATCATTTTATTCCATAATTTGCAATTACTTTAAAGTAAATCTATGGAAAAAACAATATAAAAAAAAACTCTCAAAAATTGGTAGAGTATAAATATATTGCAATACTGTTAAAATAATGTAGACTTACTCCTTTTCAATCTGCATAAAACTCAACTCTAATGGAGTTTTTCGTCCAAAAATCTTAACCATTACTTTAAGTTTCTTTTTCTCATCATTCACCTCCTCAATTGTTCCAGAGAAACTATTAAAGGGACCATCGATTACTTTAACGGCCTCACCGACATAAAATGGTGTTGTAATTTGCTCCTCTCTCTCTTTTACATCATCAACACTACCTAACATACGATTAACTTCACTTTGACGAAGTGGAAGTATATTATTTTGCTTTGATCCATCGCCTAAAAAACCTATAATATGTGGAATATCAATCAATATGTGTTGAATTTCTCCACTTAAAACAGCCTCTAAAAAAATATAACCTGGAAAGAGAATTCGCTCTTTATTTATTTTCTTACCATTACGTATTTGATAGACTCTTTCTGTAGGAATAAGAATTTGCGAAATAACATTATCTAACTTAAGTCTATGAATTTCAAGTTCAATATATTCTTTCGCTTTTTTCTCTTTCCCTCCAATGGCACGCAAAACATACCATTGTTTTTTGTTTTCAGCCTCTGTCATTACCTAATTTAGTAAAGTAATTTATAAATAACCTCCATTCCATTCTGAAACACAAAATCCATACCAAAAATCATCAGAGCAAAGACTAAGGATGCAACCATTACAAGAATAGCACTAGACTGTAAAGTTGTCCATAATGGCCACGAAACTTTATGCATTAACTCAACATAAGACTCGGCAAAATATTTTTCCATAAACAACTACTTTTATATTTGCAGGGGCGGAGAGAATCGAACTCCCACCAAAGGTTTTGGAGACCTTCGTTCTACCATTAAACTACGCCCCTATATAAGATAGTTAACTTCCTAAAAAAGGAAGTTAACTATCTTTTAAATCAAAATCAGAAAGTCTGACGTTAGTCCATCACCTTAGTGATTTGCCCTGCACCTACAGTGCGACCTCCTTCACGAATAGCAAAGCGCAGTCCTTCGTGCATTGCTACTGGAGTAATTAAGTTAACTGTAATTGTTACATTATCACCAGGCATTACCATCTCTACTCCTTGGGGTAAATCAACCTCTCCTGTCACATCAAGGGTACGAAGATAAAACTGAGGACGATACTTGTTATGAAAAGGAGTATGACGACCTCCCTCTTCTTTCTTCAAAACATAGATTTCAGCAGTAAATTTAGTATGAGGATTTACTGTTCCTGGCCTTGCAATAACCATACCTCGACGAATATCTTTCTTGTCAATACCACGCAGCAACAGACCTACATTATCTCCTGCTTCTCCTTTATCTAAAAGTTTGCGAAACATTTCAACGCCAGTAATAACACTCTTTTGTGGCTTTTCTCCAAGTCCAACAATTTCAACATCATTGTTTACCTCAATAATACCTGTTTCAATACGACCTGTTGCCACAGTACCACGACCAGTAATTGAAAATACATCTTCAATAGGCATCAAGAAAGGTTTGTCAATTTCGCGAGGAGGTACTGGAATAAAGGTATCAACCGCCTCCATTAACTCCATAATTTTATCTTCCCATTGAGTGTCTCCATTAAGAGCCCCAAGAGCAGATCCACGAATGACAGGAGCAGCGTCTCCATCATATTTGTAAAATGAAAGAAGTTCGCGCAATTCCATTTCCACTAAGTCGAGCATCTCAGCATCATCTACTAAGTCTACTTTATTCATAAAAACAACAACTTTAGGCACATTTACCTGACGAGCTAAAAGAATATGCTCACGAGTTTGGGGCATAGGACCATCAGTTGCAGCACAAACCAAAATTGCACCATCCATCTGCGCTGCACCCGTAACCATATTTTTAACATAGTCAGCGTGACCTGGACAGTCAACATGCGCGTAGTGACGATTAGCTGTTTGATACTCAACGTGTGCTGTATTGATTGTAATACCACGCTCTTTTTCTTCTGGAGCATTGTCAATAGAATCAAACGAACGCACTTCAGAAAGCCCTCTATTACCCAATACCGTAGTAATCGCAGCCGTCAACGTAGTCTTACCGTGGTCAACGTGTCCAATAGTTCCAATATTGACGTGCGGCTTGTTTTTTTCAAATTTTTCTTTTGCCATAATCTTATAAAGTTTTTTTTTAAAATTTCTTATTGTTCACAATGATAGAGCTGATGATGAGAATTGAACTCATGACCTCTTCCTTACCAAGGAAGTGCTCTACCACTAAGCTACATCAGCAATGAAATGGAGCGGAAGACGAGATTCGAACTCGCGACCCTCAGCTTGGAAGGCTGATGCTCTACCAACTGAGCTACTTCCGCATTAAAACAAATCTGTGGGGGGAGGAGGATTCGAACCTCCGAAGTCGAAAGACAGCAGATTTACAGTCTGCCCCATTTGGCCACTCTGGTATCCCCCCCCTCCAAAAAAAGACATAAAGAACTTTATTTTTGTAGAGCCGATGGAGGGATTCGAACCCCCGACCAGCTGATTACAAATCAGCTGCTCTGGCCAACTGAGCTACATCGGCAAAAAACTCTCCTTTACGTAAAGGGATGACAAAAGTAGTTTTTTTTTTTTTATCTACAAAAAATCCTCATGTTTTTTTTGTAAAAAAACAATTACTTATTAACTCTCTCTTTATGCTTGTCAATTTGTCGTTTAAGCATATCAATGCTCATGTCGATAGCCGCCTCAAAAGTTTTGCTCCTATTTTCGGCAAACAAATCATATCCTGGCACTTCTAAGCGAACTTTTGCTACTTTATTCTTTTCGTCCGATACATTTTCTAAACACAACACAACATCTGCCCCAACGATAGCATCATAAAATTTATCAAGTTTACCTACTTTCTCTTCAACAAAAGTTAATAGTTTTTGATCTGCATCAAATTTCAGAGATTGAATTTTAATATTCATAACAATTTATTTTATGTATTCACTTACGCATAAGGATGCGCATCATGATACGATTTTATCAATTTTTCAATGTCATTATGTGTATAAACTTGTGTAGCACTCAGGCTTGAGTGTCCTAACAAATCTTTTATACTATTGAGTTCTGCTCCATTATTAAGCATATGTGTAGCAAAAGAATGACGTAAAATATGAGGACTCTTTTTCCCAACAACTCCAAACTCACCAAGAGTTTGTCTCACCACTCTATATACTAAGCCTGAATATACAGATGCCCCACGTTCTGTGCAAAAATAAGCATCATTCACAATGTGAGTAAATTTATCAGCCCGAACATTCTCATAATCAGATAGGACTTTCCATAAATGTACCCCCACTGGAATAAGTCGTTGCTTATTGCCCTTACCATTTACTCTAACTGTTTTAGCATTCAAGTCCACATCTTGGATTCGCAATTTGACTAACTCAGAAAGACGTATTCCTGTCCCATACAGTAACTCTAAGATAGTGCGATTTCGCTGCTCCTCGTAACCTATTGCTATATTCGAGTCAAGTACTTGATGAATCTGCTTTTCTTTATAGAAAAACGGAAGACGTTTTTCACACTTTAGAGTTGCAATTTTTTCTATTGGATTTTGAGAAATTTTGCCCACTCGCAGTAAATAAATAAAAAAAGCATTAACAGAAGCAATCTTGCGATTAACAGAACTAGAAGACAAGCCTTGCTCCATCAAGCCTGAAAACCAAGCACGCAAATCTCTGTAATTAAGTCCACACAAATCTTGTTCACCTAGATAATCGACAAGTTGATTCAAATCAGTTCGATAGGCGCGAATTGTATGTAAAGAGTTGCGTTTTTCGCATTGCAAATATTGTAAAAAATGCTCTATCATCTTATTGCAAATATCTGCAGAATATTAAAAAAACCTATGCTTCCTCCGCTTGCTGAAGCATTTGGCGATAAGCAGCACGCTTAATTTGGTCTCTCCGAGTGATTGATTTTTTTTGAAAAAACTGTCTGCTCCGCAATTCACGAATAACACCAGTTCTTTCAAATTTACGTTTGAACTTTTTTAGGGCTTTTTCAATGTTTTCACCCTCTTTAATTGGAATAATAATCATAATAATAGTTAATTACATTTTTAAAATAACTGGCTGACTGCCTTCAAGCGAGATAGGGAACAAAGATATTATTTTTATTTTATATTTCAAATTTTCCTAAGTGTAAGACATACTTTGCCTTCTCTCATTAAGAGTTTGAGTATACTACAAATAAACTGACCTCCTGATAATGCTCTACTTAATCTCTCAAAATAGTTTTTGCACACTCTACATCCTTAAAAATTTATTTCGATAAAGTGCAGTGTAGTTATTAATGAGAAATAGGAGAGGTTTAACTTTTCGTCCATATAATACAAAAACTCATAGTAAAGCATCGAATTATCAATACTATTGATTGGGTCAATTTCTCTACCAGAGATTACACATATTATTATTTCTTACAAGGTTCAGTTTCAAGATATGCCTAAAACTTTTGCTTTACAATTTGTGTAATATTATCAAACTAGTTGACTTCACTAACTTCATGTAGTGGTAAACTAAACAAGTTTATTACTATATCCATAAGTAAGTACCTCTTCACAGTAAGCAACACTATGTTGAGTCACAGAATAAAACTATGTAAGATATCTTTTTCATTGGGACTACTTGGAGATATTTTTCTTCGGTAAAGTGTTCCAATATATTCTAAAATAGCAAAATATAATTCTTATAAAAAGAGTTATTGAAGTAATTCGAAAAGTATTAGGTTTATAACATTGCGACATTTTAGCGACAAGATCCAATTAACCTCTTCTGCCAAATCCTTTTTTGAACAGTTGGTTTACTTCCAAATTGCTTTAGCGTTTTTTAGATACAGGATTTTTTTTAGATGAAGATATTTTCGACATATACCTAGATACGATAGATGCCTCTTGAGTACCGATAGAATCCTTTATTAAAAGATTAAGAGTAGTTATCTCGTGAGTGGTAAGATATCGCCAATCTCCTTTATTCAAACCTTTAGTAGTGAGATGCATAATTCGCACACGTTGCAAATATTTCACCTCATAACCTAATGCACTACACATACGCCGTATTTGCCGATTAAGCCCTTGTGTAAGTATGACTCGAAAACGGGTCTCGGTTTCTTTGGTAAAAATGCAGGGCCTAGTAATTGTCCCAAGTATAGGTACACCTCGCTGCATATTTCGTTCAAAAGAGGAAGTTATAGGTTTATCTACTACTACCACATACTCTTTTTCGTGAAAATTTCCTGCTCGTAGTATTTTATTAACGATATTACCATCATTGGTTAGGAGAATTAAGCCTTCTGAGTCTTTATCTAATCGCCCTACAGTAAATATACGTTGTGGATAATTAATGTAGTCCACAATGTTATCAGGATCGCCAGTATCAGTAGTGCTTGTTATTCCTCGAGGTTTATAAAAAGCGAGATAAACGATAGGTGGCGGCTGCCGCAATGTACGTCCATTAATACAAATGCGGTCGGAAGAGGTTACTCGAGTGCCTAAACTTGCAAGTTCTCCATTTATCGTTACTTTTTTTTGTTCAATAAGTTTATCTGCCTCTCTGCGAGAGCAAATACCTGTATCGCTAATGGCTTTATTTAGGCGTATGTCCATAGGAGATTATGGGAGAAGTTGATGTGCAAAGATAGGTGAGAGTTTAAGAAATAAAAAACACCAACAATATACTTGCTGGTGTTTTTCATCTATCGACCTTAGTCAAAAAAACTATTTCATTACCTCTTCAATGGCTACTGCAACCGCTACAGTAGCACCTACCATAGGATTGTTACCCATACCAAGGAATCCCATCATTTCAACGTGTGCTGGAACTGATGATGAACCTGCAAATTGAGCATCACCGTGCATACGTCCCATAGTGTCTGTCATACCATAAGATGCTGGACCTGCCCCCATATTATCGGGGTGCAGCGTGCGACCAGTACCACCACCTGATGCTACTGAAAAGTATTTTTTTCCTTGCTCAATGCACTCTTTTTTGTAAGTACCTGCTACTGGATGCTGAAAACGTGTAGGGTTAGTAGAGTTGCCTGTAATGGATACATCAACTCCTTGTGAACGCATTACTGCAACTCCCTCACGCACATCATCACAGCCATAGCATTTTACTTTGGCACGATCACCTTCTGAATATGCTTTTTCCTTTACCACCTTAAGATCTCCACTCGCGTAATCAAATTGAGTTTGCACATAAGTGAACCCATTGATACGTGAAATAATCATCGCAGCATCTTTCCCCAACCCATTTAAAATAACGCGCAAAGGCTCTTTGCGCACTCTATTAGCTGATTTTGCAATGCCTATTGCACCTTCAGCAGCGGCAAAACTCTCATGTCCAGCAAGAAAAGCGAAACATTTAGTTTCCTCACGCAACAACATTGCTGCTAAATTCCCATGTCCTATACCAACTTTACGGTCAGCAGCAACCGAACCTGGTATACAGAAGGCTTGCAACCCCTCGCCAATCACTTCAGCTGCCTCAGCCGCCTTAGTGCAACCCTTTTTAAGAGCAATAGCACAGCCAACAACATATGCCCATGCTGCATTTTCAAAGGCAATAGGTTGAATGTCTTTACAAATTTGATAAGCGTCAACGCCCTTATCACTACAAATCTTTTTTGCCTCATCAAGGTCTTTTATTCCATATTGATTAAGCGCAGCGTTTACCTGCTTAATGCGCCTATCATAGCTTTCAAATAGTGCCATATCTATATTAAATTTATAAAGTTATAAATGATACGATAATAATAATTACAAACGATTATTATTATTTAATCGTGCCTTGGGTCAATATACTTTTGAGCCTCTGCAAAGCGACCATAAGTAGACGTTGCTTTTTTCAATGCTTCATTAGCGTCAGTCCCCTTTTTAATAGCATCCATCATTTTACCCATGTGGATAAATTCATAGCCAATTACTTCACCGTCTGCATCTAAACCCATACGATTAATGTAGCCCTCTGCCATTTCAAGATAGCGCACACCTTTTGCTTTAGTAGAGAACATAGTGCCTACTTGTGAGCGTAGTCCCTTACCCAAATCCTCAAGACCTGCACCTATAGGCAAACCACCTTCGCTGAAAGCACTTTGACTACGACCGTAAACAATTTGAAGAAATAATTCGCGCATTGCAGTATTGATTGCATCACACACAAGGTCTGTATTTAGTGCCTCCAATACCGTTTTACCTGGTAAAACCTCTGCAGCCATAGCAGCGGAGTGTGTCATGCCTGAACAGCCAATAGTTTCCACCAACGCTTCTTCAATAATACCGTCTTTTACGTTAAGGGTAAGTTTTGCAGCTCCTTGCTGTGGCGCACACCAACCTACACCGTGTGTCAAGCCTGAAATATCCTTAATTTCCTTTGACTTCACCCACTTTCCTTCTTGCGGAATGGGTGCTGCACCGTGCATCTGTCCTTGTTTTACGACACACTGATGTTCTACTTCATGAGAGTAAATCATAATAATGATAGTTTGATTGTTTCCAAAAGAATGTAGGCAAAAGTAATCTTTTTTTGGAAATATACAAAGTGAAATATATCAACATCTATGTATAAAGAAAAAAATCTCTGTTATTAAACTCTCCTCTATCTTTTTATTTTTTTAAGAAAACTTGCAAAACTTAAAATTGTACATTTGCATATTCACAATTAGATATTATT
>JBOFMS010000020.1:0-30050 GCA_051658505.1 Bacteroidales bacterium
CTCACTCATTCAGTAAGAATTTTTATGCCTCCTTCGCTGCATTTTTTTGTCCCTTTTCCCATGTCGGAGGGTGGTAGGGAGTTAAGCGCAGGTGGTAGGTGCACTGTGTGTATTATCCCCGTAAGGGAAAATGTATTGGGTATAAATAGGGGATTGCGGGTCGGAGCCTGCAATGACGGTGGTAGTGGGGCTGTGCAAAAGTGGTGAGAGTGTACAGAGTGTAGGGTGGTGGCAGGGTGGTGCCGATAAATGGGAAGCTGCAAATCAAACTTGTTGTAAACTGGGTAAAAGAAAATACGCCAAGACATTTTAGCCTTGGCGCATTTGTATGCTATCTTACTCTGTTTTGTAGAAGGATTGCAGAGCTACACAATTTTTACTCTATTTATACACCTCTTTTTTATATGCCTTTAGGGTGTTTTGCATAAGAGATATGATGGTCATAGGACCTACGCCCCCTGGCACAGGAGTAATGTAGCTGCACTTGGGGGCAACTTCATCAAACTTTACATCGCCCTTGAGCCTAAAGCCTGTTTGGGTATCGGTGGCGGGCACGCGAGTAATGCCTACATCAATAACTGTTGCGCCAGCCTTTACCATATCGGCGGTTAAAAACTCGGGAATGCCCAATGCTGCAACAATAATATCTGCCGACAGGCAAAGTTCTTTAATGTTGGTGGTACGACTATGGCAAAGCGTTAGGGTGCAATCTCCAGGGTTTGACTTTTGCGAGAGTAGGTTGCTCATTGGTCGCCCTACGATGTTGCTGCGCCCCACTACCACACAGTGCTTGCCTTGTGTGGGGATTTGGTAGCGTGCTAACAACTCCATAATGCCCGCAGGTGTAGCCGACACGTAAGAGGGCAAGCCAATGGTCATACGCCCTACGTTAATGGGGTGAAAGCCGTCAACGTCTTTGCGAGGGTCAATCGCTTCAATTATTTTTTGCTCATTGATGTGCTTGGGTATGGGCAATTGCACAATGAATCCGTCAACCGCCTCGTCAGCGTTTAATTGCTTAATTTCTTGTAGCAAGTCTGCCTCACTAATGGTTTCGGGCAGGCGTATTATTTGCGACTTGAAGCCACACTCATGGCATGCTTTTTCTTTGGCTGCTACATAGGTTTGGCTTGCCCCATCGTTGCCCACAATAATCGCTACCAGTTGTGGACTGCGTTGATTGTTGGCTGTAATTTGTGCTACTTCAGCAGCTATTTCTGCACGCACTTCGGCAGCTATCTTTTTTCCGTCAAGTAGAGTCATTGTAAATTGGCTTTAGGGGGGAGAGTTATTGTTTTTGTGAGAGCATATTCATCATGTTTTTTGCTCCTGCTCCGCTAAATGATTTCATCATCTTGCGCATTTCATCAAATTGCTTTAGTAGGCGATTAACCTCTTCAATGCCTCGCCCGCTTCCACTGGCAAGGCGTTTGCGTCTGCTGCCGTTCAGTAGTTCGGGCTGCTCACGCTCTTGCGGAGTCATTGAACTTATGATTGCCTCAATGCCCTTAAATGCGTTGTCGTCTATATCAATGTTTTTCATGGCTTTGCCTACACCAGGTATCATGCCGAGTAGGTCTTTTATGCTGCCCATCTTTTTGAGTTGTTGGATTTGCCCAACAAAGTCATTGAAGTTAAATTGATTTTTGGCAATGCGCTTTTGTATACGGCGTGCTTCGGTTTCGTTAAACTGCTCTTGGGCACGCTCTACCAACGATACCACATCGCCCATACCTAAAATACGGTCGGCCATACGGTCGGGATGAAAGACTTGGAGCGCGTCCATCTTTTCGCCCATGCTCATAAACTTGATCGGCTTGTTGACTACGGAACGAATGGAAAGGGCTGCCCCGCCTCGTGTGTCGCCATCAAGTTTGGTGAGTACTACTCCGTTAAAGTTTAATCTATTGTTAAATTCTTTGGCGGTATTAACGGCATCTTGCCCTGTCATGGCGTCTACCACAAAAAGGATTTCGGAGGGATTAAGGGCTTGTTTTATCGCCTCCATCTCACGCATCATCTCATCATCTACGGCAAGTCGCCCTGCAGTGTCTACAATTACTACATTGTTGCCGTTTTTTTTGGCAAACTCAATGGCGTTCTTTGCTATTTTTACAGGCTTGTCGTTGCCCTCTTCAGCGTGAACAGGTACTCCAATCTGTGTGCCTAAGATTTTAAGCTGCTCAATTGCTGCTGGGCGATACACGTCACAGGCAACTAATAGTGGTGAACGACCTTGTTTGCGAATGCTGGCAGCGAGCTTGCCCGAAAAAGTGGTTTTACCTGAACCCTGCAAGCCTGCAATAAGTATTACTGCTGGTGAGCCTTTGAGGTTAATCTCTTCTGCCTCATTACCCATCAATACTACAAGTTCATCACGTACAATTTTGGTGAGCATTTGCCCTGGCTTTACAGCCGTAAGCACATTTTGCCCCAAGGCTTTTTGCTTTACCTCATCGGTAAATGTTTTGGCTACCTTGTAACTTACGTCGGCATCAAGCAAGGCTTTGCGAATCTCCTTAATGGTTTCGGCAACGTTGAGTTCATTGATTCTACCTTCTCCCTTGAGCGTTTTCAACGCACGGTCTAATTTGTCTTGTAAATTGTCTAACATATTGTAATTTGTTTTATTATCTGATTGATTGTAATATTTGGCTTACAGCATTGCTAATGCCTTGATTGCGCTCTATAAAAATGCCTTGCACGCCTGCCGCTTGTGCCGCTTGCATATCACTTTGTCTGTCGCCCAAAAAGTAAGATTGTGTGGCATCTACATTAAATCGGGCTAAGCACTTTTGCACCATTAGTGGCGAGGGTTTGCGACAAAGGCAGTTGCTATGCTCTGGGTGGTGTGGACATACGCAAAATTCGGTAATCTGTACATTATCTTTAAGTAAACTTGTTTGTAGATTTTGATGAAGATGTTGTGTGTCTTCTAAAGTGTAAAGCCCTCGTGCAATGCCGCCTTGATTGCTTATAACAAATAGCAAATAATTTGCATCTGCTAAGCGTTTGAGTTGAAGGGGTAGTTGTGGTGTAAACACAAAGTCTTGTGGGCGATGAACATAGTAATGCCCCTCATCGCTATTGATGACTCCGTCACGGTCAAGAAACACGGCTTTGTTCATGATAGTATTAAGGCTGATGTTTTGAGAATTGCCTCGCAAAGATAAATAAAGTAACAGTTTACTCCCATGCCTTGCCACTGATTTTTTCAATGCAATTTGTGGGCTGCCGTTTGGCAAGTTGCTCAAAATATCTGGTGACGGGCTCTTGTATGGTGCGCAAAATAGCAATGCGCCCCGAACTGGTAAATTGTAATACGCCACAAGCCTCATCTAAGCGGTTAAATAGGGCTGTTAACTCGTGCTTATGCCCTGTAAGTTCAATGGCTGTAAAGTTGGGGGTTACCTCTAATATACGTGCGCCGTGTGTGCGTACAATGTCTTCTACTTTGTTATCTGCCAATAGAGCTTGTGTGGGAACTTTGTACAGAGCAAGCTCTTGATATACCGTTTCGGTATTGGTGTGGTAAAAACTCATTACGACATCTACCAATTTGGTAATTTGATTGACTATCTTTTCAGCCTGCTCTTGGGTGGTGTTTACTACAATGGTAAACTTATGTATGCCCTTTAAGGCTGATGCTGATACCGTAAGACTCTCAATATTTATGTGCCGCCGAGTAAAAATAACGGTAATGCGACTTAGCAAACCTACCGCATTTTCGGTAAATGCTGTAATCGTGTATTCTTGCTCCATAAAAAAACTCCTAAGTTTTGCGTGTTAACATCTTGTATTTACTCAAAGCGAATATGGTCGAATGACATACCTGCTGGTACCATCGGGAAAACATTGCTTTCTCCCTTTACCTGCACCTCTAACAAAAATGCTCCTTTGTGCGTCATCATTGTTTGTACGGCAGTCTGTAAATCTCCCTTTTTGCTTACCTTTTGCGCAGTGATGCTATATGCATCGGCAATCTTTATAAAGTCAGGGCTTACCAAAGGGGTTGATGTGTAGCGTTTGTAGTAAAACAACTCTTGCCATTGGCGTACCATTCCTAAAAATCCATTATTTAGGATAACGATTTTTATATCAATCTGCTCTTGCAAGATAATCCCCAACTCTTGTATGCTCATTTGAATGCCTCCATCGCCTACAAACAGAACAACCTCCTTATCTGGCGCACCAACTTTTGCGCCTATAGCAGCAGGCAAGCCAAAGCCCATTGTGCCTAATCCGCCCGAAGTTACTATTGACCGAGGATGATTTACGGAAAAGTAACGCGCTGCTATCATTTGGTGTTGCCCTACATCGGTAACCAAAATGGCATCGCCTTTGGTAATGTCGTTTATGCTTAGTACTGTATCAACCATAGTGGGTAAGTCCTCATTTGGCTGCATGGCAGGTAGTACTACTTTGGTAAACTCCTCTTGTGCCAAGGGCTTAAAGGAGTCAAGCCATGCCGTGTGCTTGGCTTTGTTTATATTTTTGGTAAGTAAAGGCAAACTGTCTTTCAAATGTCCTAAAACTGGGGCGTCTGTCTTAACATTTTTGTTCACTTCAGCCTTGTCAATCTCAAGGTGAATAATTTTTGCTTGCTTGGCATAGGTGTTTAGGTCGCTGGTAACACGGTCGTCAAAGCGCATGCCAATAGCAATGAGAACATCGCACTCATTCGTTTTTTTGTTTGTGGCATAATGTCCGTGCATTCCTAACATACCCATATTAAGGGGATGTTGCGTAGGCATAGCTGCTTTACCCAATAATGTCCAACCAAAGGGAATATCCGCCTTTTCTAAAAACTGCTGTAACTCTGTCTCTGCTTGAGCAAGACTAACCCCTTGCCCTACAAGTGCAAAGGGCTTATCAGCCTCGTTGATAAACTTGGCAGCCTCTGCTATTTGATTATTATCTATCTCAATAATGGGATTGTAACTGCGTATAAAGTGACATTTTTTGTATTCAAAATCACAGTCGCCTATTTGTGCATTGCGTGTAAAGTCAATCATTACAGGTCCTTGTCGTCCAGTACTTGCAATGTAAAATGCTTTGGCAATTATCTCAGGTACTTCTTGTGCATTGGTAATTTGGTAGTTCCACTTTGTTACAGGTGTTGAAATGCCGATTACATCAGCTTCTTGAAAGGCATCGGTGCCTAGCAAATGTGCGCTAACCTGCCCAACAATGCACACAAGTGGAGTGGAGTCCATCAGTGCATCGGCTAAGCCTGTAATGAGATTGGTGGCACCAGGTCCACTTGTGGCAAGGGTAACCCCTGTTTTGCCACTCACACGAGCGTAACCTTGTGCTGCGTGAATCGCACCTTGCTCATGACGTGCAAGTATATGGCGAAGTTTATCGGTGTAGTCATACATTTTGTCATATACTGGTATAATTTGTCCTCCAGGATAGCCAAAAATCGTGTCGATGCCTTCTTCTATAAGAGAAAGAAGGAGTGCGTCTGCGCCTGTAACTTTTTTGCCCATATTGTACGATGTATTATCATTTGGGTTGAGTGATAGTGTGCTCTTGCTATTGAAGAAAGGACTATGCACTGCTCTCTTAAAGAAAACTTAGGGTGCAAAGATAGGTACAAATTTTGGGCAATCATATTGTTGCCAATTTCTACCACTACATACCTAAACTACATTGAATTGTGTCGCTGTATTTCTACTAAAGTAAAATGTGTATCTGTTATGCTATTCTATCTTTCGTATTGCTCCTTGGTCGGCAGAACTTACCAGCATAGCATAGGCTTTAAGCGACTTTGGCACAATGCGCTCACGGTCAACAGGTAAAAACGCCTCTTTGCCTCGCAACAATTCTGCTTGACGGCGTGCTTCTAAATCTTCGGCACTAATTTTTAACTCAATGCTCCGCTTGGGTATGTCAATCTCAATTATATCACCATTGCGCACCAAGGCAATATTGCCTCCAGCAGCAGCCTCTGGTGAGATATGCCCAATACTCAAACCCGAAGTGCCTCCCGAAAATCGTCCGTCAGTAATCAAGGCACAGAGTTTACCCAATTGTTTGGCTTTGATGTATGAAGTGGGATATAGCATTTCTTGCATTCCCGGTCCACCTTTTGGTCCCTCGTGGGTAATCACAACAATATCTGCCGCCTTTACCTCGTCATTCAAAATAGCTTCACAAGCAGCATCTTGCGAGGTAAATACTCGAGCCTTGCCCGTAAACGTCCAAATATCCTTATCAACTCCTGCTGTTTTTACCACACAGCCATTTTGTGCAATATTCCCTTTTAAGATGGCCAAGCCACCATCTGTTGAGTAAGCATTGTTTATATTACGAATGCAGCCTTGTTTGCGATCAATATCTAAGGTGGCGTAGCGAGTGCTTTGTGCGCCCATTTCAAGGCAAAATTTGCCTGCAGGTGCACTACTATAAATGGCTTGAGCAGACGCAGTGACTTTATTCCCTGTAATGTTATATGTGTCTAATGCCTCGCTAAGAGTTAAGCCGTCAATTCTTTTTGTAGTAAGATGTAATTGCGCTCGTAGTTCATTCATAATGCCCAATACACCTCCTGCACGATTTACATCTTGAATGTGATAATCTTGTGAATTTGGCGCAAGCTTGCATAAGCAAGGCGTTTCTTGCGAAAGTGCATCAATGTCATCAAGCGAAAAATTGACGTTTGCCTCATGTGCAATCGCTAACAAATGTAAAACAGTATTTGTAGATCCTCCCATTGCAATATCTAAACGCATGGCATTTAAAAACGCTTCTCGTGTCGCAATGTTACGAGGTAATACCTCGTCATTGCCATCAGCATAGTAAGCAAATGCTTGCTTTACGATAAGTTTCGCTGCCCGCATAAATAGATTCTTGCGTTCAATGTGCGTTGCTAAAACAGTGCCATTGCCTGCCAATGCAAAGCCTAAAGCCTCATTAAGGCAGTTCATTGAGTTTGCCGTAAACATTCCAGAGCAAGACCCACAAGTAGGGCAGGCCGAGCGTTCTACTCGCTGCACTTGTGCATTACTAATAGCAGGATTGCCTGCTTGCACCATTGCATCAATTAAGTCCAATTTTTTATTATCCAACTCTCCAGCCTCCATTGCTCCTCCTGAAACAAAAACCGTTGGAATATTTAAGCGCATAGTCGCCATTAGCATCCCTGGTGTAATTTTATCGCAATTACTGATGCAAATCATAGCGTCAGCCTTGTGTGCATTTACCATGTACTCTACGCTATCAGCAATCAAATCTCGGCTTGGCAAGGAGTAAAGCATTCCATCATGCCCCATTGCAATGCCATCATCAATAGCAATGGTGTTAAATTCAGCAGCAAAGCATCCTAGTTTTTCAATCTCAGCTTTTACTTCTTGTCCAATCTTGTGTAGATGCACATGCCCAGGTACAAATTGTGTAAATGAATTTACTATTGCTATAATCGGTTTATTTTGATGCTCAGGCTTCATGCCATTGGCTGCCCAAAGAGCTCTTGCGCCAGCCATACGCCTCCCTTGAGTTGAAGCAGTACTTCGAAGAGTGTTTTTCATACTTTACAATGCTATTACGTTAAATATTTTCATTATAAAAAAAGCCTCGTTTTAGGCGAGGCTTCTGTTTTTATGCTGAGATAAATTTTACTGTAGAGTGAAAATTACGGGGAGCGTGTAAAGAATACGAACAGGCTTGTTACGTTGCTTTCCAGGCGACCACTTTGGAGATGAAGTGATTACACGAACCGCCTCTTTGTCAAGGGCAGGATCAATGCCACGCAGTACTTTAACATTAACCACTCGTCCATCTGTTGCAACGGTAAATTGCATAATAACACGACCTTGAATGCCATTCTCTGCTGCCACTTCTGGATATTTCATGTTTTCACCAATCCAACGGCGGAAAGCATCTACGCCACCTCCTCTAAATGAGGCGGGCTCTTCAACTGCAGTAAATGGAATGTCGTCCTCTAAAACTTCCTCCTCTTCATTATGAAAATCCATGATAGCAAAACCAGCTTTGTCGTCTGTTTCAGAATCGAACAAACTCATATTGTCCGCAAGCTTAATATTGTCGTCAACAACAACTAATACATCAGATAGTACAGGAACTGGAGGTTGCTCCATTGGTTTTTGCTCTTCTTGTTCGGTGTTGATAAT
Organism: Bacteroidales bacterium; assembly: GCA_051658505.1. Lineage (GTDB taxonomy): Bacteria > Bacteroidota > Bacteroidia > Bacteroidales > UBA932 > JAITMY01. The sequence continues at coordinate 8,136 of JBOFMS010000020.1, forward strand.
TTCATCCTCTTGCACAATGTCGCTTTCAAAGGTCATTTTTTGAATTTCAATTTCTCTTGTACCCCACTCAAAAGCGATGAGCATAAGCATTAAAACAGTTGCGAATCCTATAAGTAAGAATAAGCCTTTTTGACGTTGTAAATCAACTTTAGGATGCTTTTTTAACTCCATAACACGCAGATTGTCAATTGTTAAGTTTTTTTTACTGACCACATATCTCAGTCCGTATTTTTGTGAAAATGCCTTCCAAAGGTAGTAATTTTTTTCATAGAACAATTGTCGGGTAATTTTTTTTTTTACCTTTGCAGCGCAATGGGGTGTTAGCTCAGTTGGCTAGAGCGCTTGCATGGCATGCAAGAGGTCATCGGTTCGACTCCGATACGCTCCACTTTTGCTTGAAAGGGGTACGATTCTCTCCATAGAATACGTGCCGATAATCCCCCTCAACTCTCGCTAAAGTGTGCTTATACTTATGTAGTTTGTCATTTCTTGATAGGCTTGTGGTTTTGCCGCTGATTCTTATGAGTCCTTGTTAAAATAGTATCAAGTAATACTAACTAAACTTTCCAAAAAGACCAGTTATTATAGATTATGAGAAAGCATCTTATTTTGTCGCTTGCACTGGCTGCCACAGTTGCTACATTTTGTCTTATCGCGTTTCAACTGTTTTGGATTGGGGAGGTACGAAAAATTAAAGAGGAGGAGTTTAATGCAGCGGTTAGTGATATTTTGGATAATATTATTTCAACCTTAGAGGAACAAGAGGTGTACTTTCAGATTACAAATGATATGTCAGAAAGTAGCCATTATTCGTTTCGCAATGCAAAAACAGGAATTCGCTCACGACAAACTCAGCAACAATTATTGACAATTAATCTTAATGATACGGTGGGACTTAATCGGCGATTTAACCCAATTGCTGACCCTGTTGTTGTTGGGCAATTATATTCGACTCTAAAGGGTATTGATAATTTGCAGCGTCAACAAGCCGAGCGAAATCCTGAGAAAATTAAACTTGCTGAGGGATTGAGTGCAAAAAGAATATTGGTAGATAATATCACTGAAAAAATTATTAGTATTGATGTGCCAATAGAACAGCGCGTATCAAAGGAACTCTTGGATAGTTTGCTGTACGAAGAGTTTACTCAGCGAGGGCTTGAATTTGATGCTTCTTATGCTGTATATCATGCAGGCGGTGAGTTAATTTTAGGCAACCCTCAACAGCCTATTATCAATAGTGAAGATGTTTATGTGCGCCAACTATTTCCAAACGACATACTGTCGGAACGGTACTTTCTAAGTATTTCGTTTCCTCGCAAGGGGAGCTATATTTTTGCTTCGATGCGTTTAATTTTGGTCGCCTCAATTGGCTTAATTGCGATTGTAATGGGTGTTTTTTTGATTACGATAATAACCATTTTAAGGCATAAAAAGATTTCGCGTATGCGCCGAGATTTTGTAAGCAATATGACGCACGAGTTTAAGACCCCCATTGCATCAATTGCATTAGCCTCAGAAATGCTTGCTGACTCAAATGTGCCAGAGGAAAAGAAAAATTTCAAGTATTTATCTACCACTATTTTTGAGCAAACTAAACGTTTAACGCTGCTTGTTGAGCGTGCGTTGCAAATGGCAATGTTTGAACAAGGAAAAATATTCTTGCAATTTAAGCCCTGTGACTTTCACGCTTTGGCGCAAAAAGCAATTGATAGTCTTCGCTTGCAGTCAAAGGCTAAAAATGCTGAAATCGTAACTCATTTTTGTGATGCCAAGCCATTTGTGTCTCTTGATGAGGTTCACTTTACAAATATCCTGCTAAACCTTATGGATAATGCTCTTAAATACACAAAAGAAAAGCCTCTGATTGAGTTAACTACTGAAATCGTGAAAGGGCAACTGAAAATTCAGATAAGTGATAATGGAATAGGTATTGCCCAAGAGGAGAATAAACGTGTTTTTGAACAGTTTTATCGTGTGCATACAGGCAATTTGCACGATGTTAAGGGCTTTGGATTAGGCTTGAGTTATGTCAAAAAGATTGTCGCTTTGCACAAGGGTAACATATCCTTTGTTAGTGAACTTGGCAAGGGTACTACCTTCACGATTTTAATGTCTCTTATTAAATCGGAGTAGAAATAGCCTTTTTTGAAAATTCTTTGCACCACAGGCTAATGCCACAGTCTCCACATTTGGGTTTACGTGCAACACAAATATATCTTCCGTGCAAAATAAGCCAGTGATGGGCTTTTGCTCGTAAATGCTCAGGTATATTTTTTTCAAGTTGTCGTTCTACTTCAGTAGGTGTTTTTGAGGTAGATTTGGCCAGTCCAATACGCTTAGATATACGAAATACGTGGGTATCTACTGCAATAACGGGTTTGTCATAAATAATACTTGCTACAACATTTGCAGTTTTTTTTCCCACCCCAGGCATTTTTTGCAGAGCTTCTACCTCGCTAGGCACAATGCCATTAAAGGTTTCAGTGAGCATTTCAGCCATTCCCTTCAAATGCTTTGCCTTATTATTTGGATAGGATACGCTTCTGATAAGGGCAAAGATTTCCTCGACATCGGCTTGTGCAAGTTTGATTGGCGAGGGAAAGGTGTTAAATAGTGCGGGGGTTACTAAGTTTACTCGTTTGTCGGTACATTGTGCCGAGAGGATTACTGCCACTAACAGTTCGTAAGCATTGCTATAGTGCAATTCACTTTCTGCATTGGGAGCATTTTGCTCAAACCATGCCAAAATATGCTGATAACGTTCTGCTATTTTCATTTTTATAAACGGATAGTTGCATTTATCCCTACGGTATTAAAAGATATATTTTCAAAGCCCACAAATACGCCAAGGTGTAGTATCAAAAAGATTTCACTTATGCCATAGGTTAACTCAGAGTAAACCTTGTTATTATGGCTAGCAATTACGGCAGCTCCGATATTCTCACGACAGTAGGTTTTATTAAGCAAGGGCAAATATTTTAATGCTAAAAAGGAGGTAGTGTAGCGTGTACGTGCTTGTATGCCCCAATGATTTGTGCTGTATTTGTAGTAGCGAGCGTTATCGCTATTGGTTGAGATGGCGTAGCCAGGTAGATTAAAATGGTAGAAATCGGGGAAGTCTACAGATTTATTGCGCACAAAGTATGAGCCCTCTATTTGATATGTCCAATATTCAAGCAAGCTTAGTTCTATCCTTTGCTGTATGCCTACTTGCAATAAACTAAAATTAGCCTTACTATTAAATAGCGTGGGAATACCTTCATGCCATGCAAGTGTAAAGGTCGGATAGTGCGAGTGTGAAAGCATTTTTTCTCGCCCTCGCATACGGTAAAATTGTCGGGGTGTATAACTAAGAGATATGGAGGCTGTGGTAGCATTGTTTAGCGAGAAGTCGTCAGTTACACTAATATGCTCTGGTAGGTTTGTGCTGTAGTTACGCTGTGGGTAAAAGAATGCAAAGTTTGTGCTATTGCGTAGCGTCCATCGATTATAGTAAGCAAGAGATGTGTGCAACTGTAAACCATTAATAAGGTCAATTTCATGCCCTATATTTATTGATAGTTGCTCATAAATACGATGATAATTATTGTGTGTAATGAGGGTTATCAAACTTGCCAATTGTGTTTGCCTATGCAGATGGTTATAATCGTGGCTATGTGTGCTAGCAGAGATAAATATGCGCCCTCGCTTCTCAGGCAGATACGAGTATCGACTGTTGATTTGCCACATAAAAGCCTTTCGATTAAATGCCCAGCGTAGAGTGGCATCAAGACTAAGTTGTGTGGTGTCTGCAAATACCTTTGATATACCAAGTTTTTGTCCATACCTAAATCCATCTGCTGCATTGAAGTCGAGCATTTCAGGAAATAGCAGCCCTTTGTGCCAAAACTGAAGTCCTTTACCTCTATCGTACTTGCGACCAAATAGCAAACCTGATAAAAATCCCCTTCGACGTAGCGAGTCGTTGCTCTCTATCTTGCGTAGTGAGTCGGCTTGCACAAGACTCTTTTGCTCCTCTATCTTGAGGGGTACAGGGCGGACAGCATTCCAATAGGTTGAGTCAATATTTCGCACGCCACTATCTACTTTTACAATATAATTGTTCGACAGATTCAGTGACTCACTTTGTACATTTGCCCCCTTGCTAATCAGTTTGCTGAGTTTATTCATCTCTCGATTACTCAGTTCCTCTTTTTCTAACAATTTTTCAAGTTCCTTACGTCGTTTTTCTTTTTCGCTACTATCCTTAGGAGTTATATTTTTTTTTGCAGACGATATCCCTTGTGGTGGAGTTTGTTGAGCAGACTTTTTTACCTCATTTTTCTTGATAGGATTTTTAATGCTATTATCTTTTTGTACGTTTTTGTACTGTACTGTACCTGTATATTCTAAAACAGCCTCATTGCCTAAAGCAGCAATATTACCCAGTATACTATAGGCTGTAGGTAAGCGTACTCCCTGTACATCATTGGTGCTAAGTGTGCCTGCCACACTGCCAAAGGGAAACTCTCCTGTGAGTTGTGTGCTATACACTTGCCAAGTATCTTCAATAATGTAAATGTGTCCAGTAAATGCCCCTATTGTTTTTTTGCGAGGACGAACCGCAATTTTGCTAATATACAAATCGCCCTCCTCAACAAAACCCTCGTAAGTAAAGTGATATTTTGAAAAGGCATTTGTCGCAAATACATCAAGCGTATATACGTTGGCATTGATGTAATTCATGGTATTAAATTCACCACCAAATTCTTTTGGGAAGGTTGTATTTGATGAGATAATACGGTGTTGGTACTGATTTGGTGCGGTAAAGGTAATTTCGTTGATAGACTCAAGCAAATAGGTTTCACCTTCTTTTACGTTTAGACGACGGAGTTCTTTTCTGGCTACAGTTTTTACCATGCGTGAAATGCGTGCCACTTTAGCCGTACCCTTTAAGTACACATCGGCCGTGTACTTACTCACCACGTTGCTGTAGTAAGGCGACATTGCAATTACCTTACGCATAATGCGATAGGCGGGATCTTCACGGTTACGTGATACAATGACAGGAGGTATTTCATACGCCCTTGTTTCCAAGGTTATATTAAGTGTTGCACCTCCTTGCTTTATCCGCACTTCCTCTTTTTTACTAGAGTAGCCGATGCTCTGAATACTTAGGGTATATTTACCCTGCTTTATATTAAACTCAAAATTACCCTGTGCATCAGCAGAAGAACCAAGTTGTAATTCATGAATATATAGATTTGCTCCGCTAACAGCAGCCCCATTTTCATCAAGTACGCTACCCTTTAACACCTCCGCATAGGCAGCAACAGTCGTAAAAAAAAGCACGCACAGACTTATGGTAAGATGCAAGAACATCATTTTACTAGATTGACCGATTACTGTGGGTTTTGTAGAATTGGCTGCAAAGGTAAGGATAAGTTTTGTGAATTATTGTCAACAGCACTTTCACTTTATATTACAACGAACTTTCGATTTTGTAAGACTTACGCTTCATTTGATTTTTCTGCCTCTTCTTTGGCTGCCTTCACCATAAAGTAGAGTCGGTTAAAGACATTGACCTCGCTGGTGCTTGCATCAAAATCAAGAAACAAAAGGTTAAGTTTGGGGTATTTGTCCTTCATTCGCTTTTCTATTCCCTTTGAAATAATCTGATTGGCAATACAGCCAAAGGGTTGCAAACTGATAATGTTATATACTCCCTCTTCAGCAAAACTACTAATCTCGCCAGGTATTAACCAACCCTCACCATATTGATGGGCAAGGTTGATGATTTTTGAGGCATTGTGAGCGACCTTGTCGATATCGTGTTTGGCACGATAAAAGCGAAAGTTTTTAGCGATATTTGCAGCATGCTTAAAAGTTATGTCTAAATACTTGCGTAGCACATAAGTAATAATTTTTCCTTTAAGTGTTTGCTTGTTCAAGTTTGCCTTAGCATTGACTTTTGCATTTACAAAGTCTTGAATAAAAAAATCAAGCAACGATGGCACAATAACTTCAACCCCTTGCTCATTAAGCCACTCTACAATATTTAGATTCGCAAACGTATTATACTTTAAATAGATTTCGCCTACTACGCCTATCTTTGCAAATTTACCTGTCTGTACTTCTATTTTATTGAAATCCTGTACTGCTTTGGCTAGGAGTGCATTGATTTGTTGTGCTTTACCTCCATTTGTAATAATTTTCTCTAAGCAAGTAAGATACTCCTCTAATATCGTTCGAGACTCCCCCTTATTTACCTCTCTGAATACTGTTGCATAGTGCATCTTTGAGAGTTCATCGGCACAAATTACTGAGGCTAAGAAGGGGCGAATAATCTTTGCCCAAGGGAGTTTAAATCCAGGTTGTTCATGTAGTCCCGTTGAGGTAGCAACTGAAATAACAGGCACTTCCTCAAAACCAGCCTTTACCAAAGCTTTTTTAATGAGAGGCAGATAATTTGAGGCTCTACATTGTCCGCCAGTTTGGGTAATTCCCACAGCCGTATGCTTTGGGTCGTACTTTCCTGACTTCAAGGCTTTTATAACATCACCAATAATGGTTATAGCTGGGTAACAAATCTCATTATTTGTATAGCGCATACCCTCATCTACAGCAAGGGCATCGGTTACAGGCAAGGTATGCAGTTTATAGCCCGAACGCTTAAAGAACGGCGGAAATAATCGGGAGTAAATGTCAGAAAACATAGGTGCAATAATCGTACGTCGATTATCTTCTGGCATAAATAGTGCAGTGCTTTTTCGAGCCTCCTTACTCACTTGTAGATTATTCTTAGTGTACTTAGCAAACTCTACCACTGAGCGCAGCCGTAAGCGTATTGATCCTGTACTACTAATTTCATCTACACGAATAAGGTTATTGTTTTTGCCACAGGCTTGTAAGATTTCTTTTACCTCGTCTGTTATAATCGCATCAGGACCACAACCAAAGGAGTTGAGTTGTACCAAGCGTACGTTGCTGGGCTGCATTGACACCCATTTAGCAGCGTGTGTAATGCGTGCAGGGTAACCCCATTGCGAGAGATATAAATCATTCTCAATAAAGTCAGGGTAGGGGAGCACATCTTCCGTTACTACATTTGCCCCTAATTCGGTTAATATTTCGGCAGTTTGTTGATTTATCAAGGGATCGACATGATATGGACGACCTGCTACAACCATTAATTGCTTGCCATTGGCTAACGATTGTTCAATAATGGCATTGCCTTTTAGGCTTAATTTAGTTCTAAATTCTTTTTGAGCGTTGAGTGCTTTTGCAAAGGCTTGTTGAAATTTTAGATTAGTGATTTTTAATCTATTGTCATGTAATGAAAAGATATATTCATGACATGCATTGCGTAATAAACTTTCATCTCTAAAACTAATGGTTGGAGCATCAACAATAATATTCCAGCGTTTGCGAGGATTGATTGCACTTTTTACGACTTCGGCATAACCCGTTACAATGGGGCAGTTGAAGGTGTTGTGTGAGGGCGCACTTTTTTTCTCTTGAAAAACCATGGGCATCAAAATGCGATCAACCTTTTTCTCTGCAAGGTCATAAATATGTCCATGTACTAATTTGGCAGGAAAGCAAATGTTATCACTCATTACTGTTCCCATCCCTTTTTCATATAGCGCAGAAGTTGAAGCCGCAGAAAGTACAACATTTACACCACATTCAGTGAGTAGAGTGTTCCAAAATGGAAAATTCTCATACATATTCAATGCACGAGGTATACCAATGGTGAGTGTGTCAAAATCGGCACGCTCTGTTACTGCATTTTCAAATAATAACTCATATTTGTAGCGTAGCAAATTAAAGCCTTTTTCTTTGGCTTGTCCTTTACTAGAGAATACCCGCTCACATTTATTACCACCAAAAAACACATTTCCATTTTCAAATTCAAATCGAGTAATTGCACAGTGATTTTCACAACCCTTGCAAATCAATTGTTTTTTTTTGAGATTATCTACATCGTTAATCTTATCTAAAGAAATCATATCTTTTAGGTTAATTATCTTAAAGTTTAGAATTGAAGTTTTGTTGGCAATAAAATCTATTTCAATGCAAACGGAAGCATAAGTTTTACTTCATTGCAATAAGGGCTGCTCCGTAAGCCCCCATTAGTTCAGGTATTTTGCTGCAAGTTGCTTTTTTACCAGTAAGTACTTCTAATGCTCGTTGAAGCGATGCATTTTTGAATGCTCCTCCTTGTACCACAATATGATCGCCAAGGTCATCTAAATTATTAAATTTTAGCACTTTGTAGAGGCAGTTTTTGATGACAGAGTAAGATAGTCCTGCTGCAATATCGGCAGTTGTAGCATTTTCTCGTAATGCTTGTTTTACCTTAGAGTTCATAAATACAGTACAGCGTGTTCCTAAATCGCAGGGTTTTTGTGATGTACAAGCTAAGGCTGCAAATTCAGGAGCACTATAGCCTAAGGATTGTCCAAATGTTTCAATAAATGATCCACAACCAGATGAACATGCTTCATTGAGTTCAACCCTTGTAATTTCTCCATTCTTTACAAAAATAGCCTTCATGTCTTGCCCTCCAATATCGAGAACAAAACTAATCTTAGGATTTAAAAAGTGTGCAGCAGTGTAATGTGCAATTGTTTCTACTACTCCGTGCTCAATGCCAAAGGCTGCGCGAATTAAGTCCTCACCATAGCCTGTTACTGCACTACCTGCGATGCTTATCTGTTTATTGCAGTCTTTCATTTCTTGGTCAAACTGTAGTAAGCCTTGTTTTACAGCATACAGAGGATTACCATTGTTATGCGCATAATAACGGAAGATAAGTTCTTTGTTCTCTCCAATAATTGCAATTTTTGTAGTGGTCGAGCCGCTATCTATTCCCACATAACATTTGCAGCCTGAGTAATCAGATATATTTATGGTTTTTACCAGTTTCACTTCTTTTTCATTTGCAAGCCAATGCTTATACTCCACTTCAGATGAGAATAGTCCAGGCAGTGCATTTGTTCGATTTTGCACAACAACTCGTTCAGTGGCAATATGTTTATGCAAATCATCTATTGACAGTTCTAAGCGATTAAGTTCTATAAGAGCAGCACCATTTGCCGAAACCAATTCTAGATGTTCTGCATTTACTACATCGCTCTCAGATAGGTGCATTGCCTTTAAGAAGTAATTTTTAATAGAGGGTAAAAATGAAAATGGACCTCCACAAAAAATCACTTTAGGTGAAATATCACAACCGCGGGCAAGTGTATTCATTGTTTGTATTGCTACTGCATGAAATACACTAGCAATAATATCAGATTTAGGCACCTCACGGCTAATTAAATTTTGCACGTCGGTTTTGGCAAATACACCGCATCGTGAAGCAATGGAGTAGATACTTGGGTTTGGAGTCATATGCTCATTGAGTTGCTCGATAGGAATATTCAGGAGCATCGCCATTTGATCAATAAACGCTCCTGTTCCTCCAGCACAGTTACCATTCATTCTAATATCTGGTTGGCGATCGGGGTGAAAGAATATCATCTTTGAATCCTCTCCGCCAAGGTCAACCAAGGTGCGCACAGTTGGATATCTCTCAAAAATAAGGCGCGAGGCAGCCACTACCTCTTGTACGAATGGAATACCTGAGGCTTCAGAAATCCCCATGCCCGCCGACCCTGTAACCATTGCACTAACAGTACAATTCCCAAGTTGGGACTTTATTTCGTTTAGAAAAAAACAAGTCGCTTCGGTAATTTTAGTATTGTGTCGTTTGTAACCATGATATATCATCTGTCCATTGGTATCCAAAACGGCAATCTTCACGGTGGTAGAGCCAACGTCTAGTCCTAGTCTGTAAGTCATAAATTTTTATAAATATTCCTTTTTAAGGTTTTTGCAATATTGGTTCCTGCTTGCCATGCTGTAGAGAATGCTAATTGCATATTATAACCTCCAGTTTGAGCATCAATATCTAGCAGTTCGCCTGCAAAGTATAGTTTTTCTACAAGTTTTGATTCCATTGTTTGCGGATTAACCTCATCGAGACTTACACCTCCTGCCGTAATAATAGCTTCGGTAAATGGACGGGTTTTAATGATGTGCAATTTACAGGTTTTTAGACCTAGAATAATTTTATTGCAAATGCTTTCACTTATTTTAGTGTTTTGGTCAATTTCAAATTTCTCTCTAAAAAATGGTATGATTGCTGAGGGGAGTAGTTTACGTAGTAATTCGTTTACACTTTGGTTATCTGGCGTAGCCTCGATTTCTCTTTGTAGGCGATTTTGGAGTTGCAAATGGCTTAATGCAGGCTTAAAATCTAGATGGAATTCTACTTTTTTTCCGTTTTGTAGAGCATCTACGGCAATTCTGCTAAGGCGAAGTACAATAGCTCCTGACACTCCAAAATTTGTGAATGATAATTCGCCTTGTTCTGCACCTTGCTCTTTATCATTAACAAATAGTGATAGTTTTACATTGCGCAAAGTAAAGTTGGCAAACGAAAATTTTTGAAAGCCTTCTATCTCAAGAGGAACAAGTGATGGCCGAATTGGTATAATATGATGTCCTAGCAGTTTGGCAAACTTGTAACCATCACCTGTTGAGCCAGTGGCAGGGTAGGAGGCTCCGCCTGTTGCAATGAGTAAAGTATTACTGAGTTCAGCATACTCTGCACCTTGGTGAGAAAATGCAACTTCAAAACTTTTGTCTTGGCATTTAGTAATTTCTATTACCCTAGCATTGCAAATGCTTGTTACGCCTTGCATTTTTGCCCATTTTTGGAGGCTCTCTGCTACGTCCCAAGCTTTTTGACTTTTTGGAAATACTCTTCCTCCACGCTCTGTAATGGTTGGCAGTCCTACTTTTTCCAATAATTGTATAATGTCAGTATTGAAAAATTGTTGTAGGGAGGGTTTAAGAAATTCGTAATCAGAGTTGATCTTTTTAGAAAATTCCTCTAATGAGGCAATATTTGTAATATTACATCTGCCTTTGCCCGATATGCGCAATTTGCGCAGAGGCTTCTCCATTTTTTCTAATAATAGTACGTGTGCCCCTAAGGATGCTGCACGCCCTGCGGCAAGTACTCCTGCTGCTCCTCCACCTACTACTATAAGGTCAAAAATGTCTTGTTTCAATGCGTTATGTGTAAGGATAAGAGTTGCTAAGTAAAAGAGATTTTAGTAATGGAGTTTATTTTCGACCAAAATCTCCTTTGCAATATGTAGTATTTTGGGGTCATCAAAGGTAACTATGCCTCCATCAGGTCCTTGTTCATAGTGAATGCCAACAGTTGGCGTATTGGGATGGTCTCCTCCAAAATAATTACGTACACTATCTGGGCTTATACCCAGTAAATTTGCTATTTTTTGCATACTCCCATCGGGCAGTGTATGCTTTATTTTTCGCAATTCGTTGAATGTAATTACTTCCATAATCCTTTGGTGTTTCTTACTGGCTGAAGGTAGATTGACTTGTGCTTTTGTGTAGTGTAGTGTTTCGATTAATATGAGAATTTTCAGGCACACTTTTGGTTAACCACACATTTCCCCCAATAACACTTCCTTCGCCTACCGTAATTTGCCCTAAAAGAGTTGCCCCTGCATAGATCGTTACTTTGTTTTCAATCTGAGGGTGGCGAGGTTGATTTTTAATGAGTATGCCATTATTGTCGGACTGAAAGTTTTTTGCTCCAAGAGTAACCCCTTGGTAAATAGTTACATTATCGCCTATTACGGCTGTTTCTCCAATAACTACTCCTGTTCCGTGATCAATAACAAAGTGTTTTCCGATGCGTGCCCCAGGATGAATGTCGATTCCTGTTCTGCTATGCGCTATCTCTGCTATCATTCTTGGTAAAATTGGCACATTTGTTTTGTATAACTGATGTGCTATGCGATAACTAATTGTGGCACGAATACCTGGGTAGGCTAAAATGATTTCACTGAGGCTTTTTGCAGCAGGGTCATTATTATAGGTTGCTTGCACATCGGTAATAAGAGTTTCTGCAATAATAGGTAACGCCTCAAAAAAACTTTCGGTTATTTCTGCGATGGATAGTGAGGCATGTGTATTTATCTCGTTATTGGAAAAGCAAAATGCTTTATCGATTAGCGGAGGCAGTAAATTTTGTAGATATGCTATTTTTTTTTTGTTGAACTCAAGCAAACTGTCGTTGAAGGTAAGGCTCTCATCAAAATAGTTTGGGAAAAATAGTCCACGTAAATGGAAAACTAACTCTTTTACCGACCTATATAATATTTTTTGATGATTGTTGCAATGGAGTATTACACTATTGCCATGCTGCTGCAAATAGGTTAATTTTTGTGCAATGTCGTCAAGGCTTTTCATTTTACGGAATGTCTTATGTCACAGTGTATTTTCATGATATACAACAAAAAACACGCTTTAATGTTTGATACCCACTTTTCAGTCTTAGCAAGCAAACTATCTATTGGCAGGTAAGTATATACTGTCCTCCTTTTGTTTCACTAATGTTAGCATCTTCACCCACAACTGGCTGTCCCTCATGTTCGTTATCGTCGTTACATTTATTTCTGTCTGGGAATGTTTTAGAGTCTAATTTTGAACCATCAAGAGTTGCCACTTGCCATCTACAAGTACAAGGCGACTTTTCTGCTTTATTACAACTTATATTTACGCTAATAACTATGATACTAATAATAACGACTGTTGTTATTGTCTTAATTTTACTCATAATATAAATTATGTGGGTTAGTTATCTAAAGGATAGAGTTATATAAAAAATTTCGACCAAAGGTACAAAAACTTTCTGTGCTTCATTTACATATTTTTTTGATTTTTCGCAAGCCTTGTAATCAAAACATAAAAAATATACCTTTGTGCTCATATGAAACGTAAGCCTTTACCCCTTTTAGAAAATGTTACAATTATTGATATTGCTGCTGAAGGAAAAGCGGTAGCACGTGTTGATGATGTAGTGCTGTTTGTGCCATTTGCTGCACCTGGAGATGTTGTAAATGTACAGGTAACTAAGAAACGCCGCCAATTTATGGAGGGTTATATAACGGAGTTGTTACAGCCATCTCCTCTTCGTACTGCACCATTTTGTAAGCACTATGGTGTGTGTGGGGGCTGTAAATGGCAACTTTTGCCTTATGATCAGCAGTTGGTGTACAAGCAAAAACAAGTAGAAGAGCAACTATCACGCATTGGGAAGTTTGCGGACTTAAAAATAGAGTTGATTTTACCTTCTGCACAAACAAAATTTTATCGCAATAAATTAGAGTTTACCTTCTCGCACAAGCGATGGCTTACCAAAGATGAACTGCCTGAGGATGATGTCTTACAAAATCCAGAGGCTCTTGGGTTTCATATTCCAATGAAGTTCGACAAGGTTTTGGACATTGAAAACTGTTACCTACAAGCAGAGCCGTCAAACTCTATTCGCTTAGCGGTGAAGAAGTTTGCTATTGACAATCAATACTCATTTTTTGACCTTCGTATGCAAGAGGGCTTGCTGCGAAACCTTATTATTCGCACAGCAAATACTGGCGAGATAATGGTAATAGTTGTATTTGCTGAAAATGATATTGAAAAGATTACAGCACTTATGCAGCATATTCAAACTTCGTTTCCACAAATTACCTCGCTACAGTATGTTGTAAATACTAAGCGCAATGACACTATTGGCGACCAAGAGGTAATTTTGTTTGCGGGGCGTGAATACATTGAAGAGATAATGGAAGACTTGCATTTTAAGATTGGTTCAAAATCATTTTTTCAAACTAACTCTGACCAAGCCTTAAATCTATACAAAGTTACACGAGACTATGCGCAATTGAAAGGTGATGAGGTAGTTTATGACCTTTATACAGGCACAGGAACTATTGCCCTTTTTGTTGCAAGTAAAGCGAAAAAAGTAATCGGAGTAGAGTATGTTGCAGATGCTATTGCAGATGCAAACTATAATGCTAAGCGTAACAACATTGAAAATGCCACCTTTTATGCAGGAGATATGAAAGACATCTTTACCGATGATTTTGTGCAGAAAAATGGTGCTCCTGACATTGTCATTCTTGACCCACCTCGGGCAGGTGTTCATGCAGATGTAATCGAAGTGTTATTACGCACAGCTCCTCAACGAATTGTTTATGTCAGTTGTAATCCAGCGACACAGGCAAGAGATGTGGCGTTATTGGCAGATAATTACTGTATCACGAACGTCCAACCTGTTGACATGTTCCCTCATACGCACCATGTTGAAAATGTAATTTGTTTAGAGAAGATTTAATTCTCTTTTTGCAAATCATCAATTACAGAGATAAACTCTTGCAGAATATTTGTGCGAATATTTGAAGTACTAATAAGGTTATTCGTATAGTCTGGATGTATGCGGTTTGATAAAAAAACGTATACTAAATCACGTTTAGGATCAACCCAAACAAATGTACCTGTAAAACCAGAGTGCCCATAACTTTCAACCGATGCAGCTGGTACAGGATTCTTTTTCTTTGGATTCGGTTCGGGCTTATCAAATCCGTATCCACGTCTACTTCCATAAGAACAACCTTGACATTTTGTGAACTCATCAACAGTTTTAGCATTAAGAAATTGCGTTCCGCCATAAGTTCCCTTCCACAAAAACATTTGCATCATTTTTGCTAAATCAGTTGCAGTTGAAAAAACACCTGCATGCCCTGCTACTCCACCCATTATTGCAGCTCCGTGGTCGTGTACATAGCCTTGTATTAACTGGCGGCGAAATGGTTTTTCCCATTCTGTAGGGACAATTTGCTTAATCGGAAATTTGCGCAAAGGCAAGTAGGCTGTATGTGACATTCCAAGGGGAGCGAAGAAAAAGTCGTCAGCTAATTTATCAAGAGGAGTATGAATTTGCTCTTCAATAATGCGCTGTAGATAATAAAAGCCCAAATCGCTGTATTGATAGCGTTTTTTTCCCAAGTCACTTTGGTCAATTATTTCATATACTTTTCCTCTAATTGATTTATGTGCATATATTTCGTGGGCTACTGGGTGTGGAAATACATCGCTAATGTTTTTTGCAAATAGAGAAGAGTCTAACTCATGAAATTTATTCAGATAGGAATTTCCAAATAATTTGAATGGATATTCTTCTGACGCTTGTTTGCTAAGTAAAGCCTGTGTAGGGAGAGTGGAGTGCAAAAATGAAACGTGTATTGGGAGCCATGGATGTAGCCCTGATTGGTGAAGCAGAATATCGCTTATAAGAAGTTTTCTTTTTGCATTTTTCTTTGGCAGAGAAATATAAGTTCCTAAACTTTCATTTAGGTCAATAAATTCTTCATCCTTCATTTTCATTATAAGAGGCAATGTTCCCACAATTTTAGTTATTGAAGCAATGTCGTATAAATGATTATTTTCTACGGGCATCTCATTACTATAGGTGTGATAGCCAAATGATTTTTGATAAAAGATGTTTCCTTTGTAGGCGGCTACAATTTGACAACCTGGGAAAGTCTGCATTTGGATTGCAGTGGCTACCATAGAGTCGATTTTTACAAGTTTTTGGGGATTAATCCCTAATTCCTCAGGACTTGTGCTTCTAAGTCTTGTCTTTTTTGTCGAAAGCCCTTGTCCTAATTGTATTCTATCTTTTACACTAACGGGACTTTTTCCTCTTATTCCTATTCCCCCAAAAATTGCATCTGCTACGCTTCGTTGATAATTATCACTTCTTTGATTTGCAATGATAATCGCGGAGAGTGATTCAACATTCGGAATTTGTGAGAGTGTATATGGACTTGAAAATAGTGATAGTATAACATTATTTCGACTTGCTAGTTCGCCAATAAATTCGCAAAACTCGCTATTCATATCATAATTCTTGTGTGGTAGACGTTGGCTTATGTCCATGTAGTTTACAATTATTAAATTGTATTCTTTCAGCCTATCTCTAAGAGTGTCGTAACTAACGGTATTATGTTGATTTACATAAAATGGAGTCAACTGCGCATACTCTTTTGCTGTATTATAGAAGGAGTTATTGAGGTTATTTTTGCTTGCCTCTATATAGGCGATTCGTAATGTATCAATACGTTGTAGAGGAATTAAGAGTTTAGGGTTATGTGTTAATGTGATTGTCTTATCTGCAATTTCTTTTAGGAGTAAATTTGCAGAGTTTGAGTTGAGTTGTTGGTTATTGGCAAGTTGAGGTGTTTTTTTTAATTCACTTAATCCGAGCCAATGTTTTGACCGTAATACACGGAGGCATTTCTCATCAAGTTTCTGCATTGTCATTCTGCCTTGTTGAATTGCAGCCTCAATAGTATCAAATGTAGCAGGTATATCGGTTGGAAACACTAAAATGTCATTGCCCGCTAATAATGCTTGAAGATTAGCCTGTGCAGGTTTAAGTTGTTGGGTTACAGCTTTCATCTGCATACCATCAGTAAACGTCAAACCTTTGAAATTAAGCGTTTGATGTAGAAGAGAGTCTGTTAAGTGTGAAGACAAGCTTGCTAATTGCTTGGTGTTGTCAATAGAAGGTACACTAAGATGTCCTACCATAACTCCCGCTATCCCATCGTTTATGAGTGATTTGAATGGAAATAAGTCAATACTATCAATTGCTTTACGGCATATATTAAGGGTTGGGACTTCATAGTGTGAATCTTTGTCCGTATTACCATGCCCAGGGAAGTGTTTAGCGCAAGCCAATATGCCCTCACTTTGCATGCCTTGCATATAGGCAAGGCTTTTGCGAGTAACGATATGCTTATCCTCGCCAAATGAACGAACGTTGATTACAGGATTATTTGGATTACTATTAATATCTACTACTGGGGCAAAATTAACGTGCATGCCAAGTTGTTTGAATTGCTGAGCAACCTCTATGCCTATCTGATACATCAGCATATCATTATGGCTTGTTGCCATTGCAAGTTGGTATGGAAAGTTAGAAACACTATCCAAGCGCATACCTACTCCCCATTCTGCGTCCATACTAATTAGTAGAGGGATTTTTGAAAGCTCTTGAAAGTGATTCGTTAGGTCAATTTGGCGTTGAGGAGAGCCTTGAAAGAATATTACTCCGCCAATCTGATAGTGATTTATGAGAGATATTACCTCTTCATTAACACGCGAGGCGGTAGTATTAGATGTTGGGTGAGAGTAGGCAGCAACCATTAGTAGCTGTGCTATTTTTTCACGAGTACTAAGCGTAGCAAGCAAAGAATCAGCCCATACATTGGGCGTATTGATATGGCTTATAAAATCGGGTTTGTAAGAATTTTGTGCAAAACTAGATAAAAGGGTGATAAGGTTTACTCCAAAGAGTAAAAGATATTTTTTCATGTTAAATTTTGAATGCCTTGAGTAAATAATATATATTAATTTCCGTGTTCTGAGATAAATTTAATGCGCATTAGGCGAATTTCTGTTTCATTAAAATCCTCTTCAGGGAGTGTGGCTAATGCCTCCTCCAGTTTATCTGTTTTTGCTTCATGTTTAAAATAGTCAAGCAGTTCCTCTTGTTTTTCCTTGTCAATCTCTTGGTCAATATAATAGGCTATATTTAATTTTGTGCCAGAGTCAACAATTCTTTCAATCTCCGTTAGCATCTCCGACAAGGTAATATTGCGTACCTCAGCCATATCCTCCAAATTCATTCTTCGGTCAATATTTTTTATAATAGCAACTTTGTTCTCAGAGCGATTAACGTTTGATTTGATGACTAAATCTTGAGGGCGATCAATTCCTTTTTCTTGTGTATATTTTGCGATAAGTTCCACAAATGGCGCACCAAATTTTTGCGCCTTACCAACACCCACTCCTATGCAGTGCTTATGCAGTTCCTCAATGCTTATAGGATATTGTATTGCCATGTCATGTAATGAGGCTTCAGAAAAGATCACAAACGGAGGTAGTGCTCTTCGCTGTGCTTCTTTTTGCAAAAGACTTTGGAGTAAACTGTACAGTTCTTGGTCTGCACCCTCTAAGGCATTTTTTGCAGAAGTACCAAATGCCGTTTCCCCATCCTTATCCCCATTAGTGTACTCATGATTTTCTACAAGTTGAATAGAGTGAGGATTTTTCAAGAACTCACATCCTTTGTTTGTTAATATTAAAACTCCGTAAAGTTCAATATCCTTTTTAATGAGTTGATGAATTAGAGATTGTCGCACTACAGCATTCCAAAATGCCTCTTCTTTTTCAGCACCAATTCCAAACGCTGGCAATTTATCATGGAGATATGATTTTATGATAGACGAGTTTACCCCTCGTAGTACATCGATTACGTAGTCGCTCTTAAACTTTTCACGCAAAACTTGTATTGTTTGCAGCATTTGCAGCACATAATCCTTTCCCTCAAATTGCACCTTTGGGTTTAAGCAATTGTCGCAATTTCCACAATTCTCTTCGAGGTATTCCTCTCCAAAATAATGAAGCAAAAACTTGCGGCGGCATATTGCCGACTCCGCATAAGACACTGTCTCTAACAGTAATTGCTTACCCACCTCTTGCTCTGCAAGAGATTTCCCTTGTATAAGCTTTTCAAGTTTTTGTATGTCCTTATAATCGTAAAAAGCGATGCAATGCCCCTCGCCATGGTCACGTCCAGCACGTCCAGTTTCTTGATAATATCCCTCTAAACTTTTAGGCATGTCAAAGTGAATCACAAAGCGCACGTTGGGCTTATCTATCCCCATGCCAAAGGCGATGGTGGCAACAATTACATCAACCTCTTGCGTTAAAAACTTATCTTGATTTTTAGAACGCATGCTTGCATCCATTCCAGCATGGTAGGGTAGGGCACGAATACCATTTATCGAAAGCGTCTCTGCCAGTTCTTTTACACGTTTGCGACTAAGGCAGTAGATGATGCCGCTTTTACCTTTATTCTCTTTAATATACTTGATGACTTCCTTAATCTCATTCGTTTTATTGCGAACCTCATAGTACAAATTATTGCGATTAAAAGAGGCTTTAAATACTTTCGCATCAAGCATTCCAAGGGTTTTTTGAATGTCGTGCTGTACCTTTGGAGTTGCTGTTGCTGTGAGTGCAATGATAGGGGCTGTGCCCAAGTCTGCTATAATGGGGCGAATGCGTCGATATTCGGGGCGAAAGTCATGCCCCCATTCTGAAATACAGTGCGCCTCGTCAATAGCGTAGAAGGATATTTTTATCTGTTGTAGAAACTCAACATTCTCCTCTTTACATAAGGATTCAGGCGCAACATATAGCAGTTTTGTTTTGCCCGACATTACGTCATCTTTCACTTGTTGAATTGAGGTGCGATTTAGCGATGAATTAAGAAAGTGCGCCACGCCATCTTCCAATACAAAACTGCGTATGCTATCTACTTGGTTTTTCATCAATGCAATAAGGGGAGAGATAATAATTGCAGTACCATCAAGCAACAATGCGGGCAATTGATAGCAAAGAGATTTGCCTGCACCTGTGGGCATGAGTACAAAAGTATCGTTGCCAGCCAGCAAGTTTTGAATAACGGACTCTTGATGTCCGATGAACTTGCTAAAGCCAAAAAGGCGTTTAAGGGAGTTCTGTAAATAATAACTGTCGTACACTTTCGACATTGAGGAATGCAGTTTTTTAGTCTGTTAACAAAGGTACATTTAATTTTGGTAGAGAGACTGTTGTTCTAAGATTTACTGAAAAAAAAGTATCTTTGTGAAAAAAAAGAGATATGCAACTATGTGGCAGAGACTTAATTAAAAAATATGGAGCGCGAACAGTCGTGCGTGGTGTTTCTGTAGAGGTAAATCAAGGGGAAATTGTTGGACTGTTGGGACCCAATGGCGCAGGTAAAACAACAACCTTTTACATGATTGCAGGTTTAGTAAAACCCAATGCAGGAAAAATCTTTATCGATGATATTGATATAACCAAGTTGCCAGTGTATAGGCGGGCACAGTTAGGCGTAGGTTATTTGGCGCAAGAGGCATCTGTATTTCGCACGCTGAGTGTAGAGAACAATATTCGGGCGATTCTTCAAATGCGAAAACTTGACCGAGCAGAGCAAGACCGTATTTTGGAAAGCCTACTTGATGAATTTAACCTCCACAAGGTTCGCAAAAACTTAGGAGTGCAACTTTCAGGAGGTGAACGCAGACGCACTGAAATTGCTCGTGCGCTTGCAGCCGACCCTAAGTTTGTGCTACTTGATGAGCCATTTGCTGGAGTTGACCCTATTGCGGTGGCAGATATTCAAAGCATTGTTGCAAAATTAAAGAGCAAAAATATCGGCATCATTATTACTGACCATAATGTGCACGAAACGCTTACAATTACCGACCGTGCTTATTTGTTGTACGATGGAGGTATATTAAAGCACGGCACTTCAGAGGAGTTAGCCGCAGACCCCAATGTGCGCAAGAAGTACTTGGGTGAAAATTTTGAATTGCGCAGACCATAGACTTGTTTAAGCCAAGTTTTTGCACTACTTTTGCGCCCTCGCAATGCTTAACTTATAATATTTGCAATGATTAGCCGAAGGTTGTTACGTGTTAAAGTACTCAAGGTGGTATTTAGTGCATTGAGTACAGATACTCCAAATGTGGAAAATGCGCAAAAAGAACTTCAGCATAGTTTGCATAAAACCTATGAGTTGTATCACTACTTTTTGTCGCTTGCAGAGGTATTGCGTGATGTGGCGCAACAGCAATTGGAATTAGGCAAGCAAAAGCAACGCCCTACCGATGAAGAGCGTAATCCCAACACAAAATTTGCGAACAATCAATTTATTACTGTACTTCAGCAAAATGCTGCATTGCGACAGTTCTGCGAAAAGCACCGCCTTAACTGGCATTCGAGTTTAGATATTGTAAAAAAAATATATGCTACACTTGTGCAAAAAGAGTGGTATCATGCCTACATGAAGGAGGAAAGCCCCTCATGCGTTGAGGATAAAAATCTTTTAATTAAAATTTACGAAGAACTTTTAGAGGATTTTGACCCACTTTTAGCACATCTTGAAGAGCAAAGTTTATACTGGGTAGATGATGTAGAGTTTGCCTTGAGTCAAGTACTTAAAACTCTTCGAAGTATCAAGCCACAACAGGGCAGCAATATATCGCTTATGCCGATGTTTGTGAATCAAGACGATGAACAGTTTGGACAACGATTATTGAGTGCTACTTTGCTGCGTAGTAATGAGTTTAGAGCGGTGATTGATGAAAACACCAAGAATTGGGATGTGGAGCGTATCGCCTTTATGGATATTATTATTATGACAACTGCTATTGCAGAGTTACTGGAGTTTGAGAATATCCCTATTCGAGTTACTCTAAACGAGTATATCGAAATATCAAAATACTACAGCACCCCCAGCAGTAGTACGTTTATTAACGGAGTGCTCGACCGTACGGTAGAATATCTAAAGACAAAGAGTAGTTTACAAAAACAGTAAAAGGTGTTTTTAATTTTTTAGACTCTGCCTATCCATTTGTTTTTGCGTTTTTTCTAAAGCAGTAGCCACTTTTTTACTCCTCACCGCCTCGCTTTGCAGCCTGCAATGCCCTTGTTGATTAACATTCCTCACACCCTGCATTTACTATGGAATGATTCCTTTTGATTATCATTCGCCATTGCAACACCCTCACCCTGCAACGCCCCTCTTACCCTTTACACGTCATTGCGGGCTTGACCCGCAATCCCCTGCCACGAAGTGCGAACAAAAAAGAAAAAAAGCGTGGTAGGGTAGCGGTGCCACAAAGCACGAACACACAAGCCCGAAAAGCAAGCCCCCTGCTCGTTTTGTTAAAAAAAACACCCCTATACAATAATTTCCTGAAGGGAGCGTTTACAAGATGCCGACAAATATTTTTTACATTATTTTTTTGCAGATAAAAAAGTTTAGTTTACATTTGCAGCCAATTCAACAAAAATAGATGAATAAGACAATGAATATAAATAGCGCAAATAGTCAGCTTCTCGTAAAGGGCATTTTTGGCTCATTTA
>JBOFMS010000021.1:0-5859 GCA_051658505.1 Bacteroidales bacterium
CGTAGGTAAATTAGTAAGTCGGGGGGAGCAATCAATGAGTTCATGAGATCAAATAATGCTCGATAGGAGTTATAGTCATTCTCTGACATAAGTTGCATGTCACGCAAGTTGGCTGCAAAAATATAGGCATCTTCAAAAATAGTGCGGTCTTGCACCACAGTTTGTGCACCATTTTTTATTTCTACAATTTGCTTAAAACGTTTACTCAAAAAATACACTTGTAGGTGAAACGACCAACGCTGCATATCTTGGTAAAAGTCAAATAAATAAGGGTTGTCATCAGTATTTTCATATTGTGCCTCCCAACCGTAATGCTTTGATAAAAGCCCTGCTAATGTGGTTTTACCACTGCCAATATTTCCTGCTATTGCAATGTGCATGATAGTATATGCTTCTGTGATTTATATTAAACTTGTTGTGCAAAAGTTTAATAAACTTTGCGACAAGGATTGCTGTTTGATTTATCACGGCAAAAAAAAAGGCTTCAATCCTTTTTGATTAAAACCTGTTTTTGAGATAATAATTGCTTAATGTCAAACAACTAATCATCTAAAAAAGATGACTTATTTGCCGTACTTTGGCTCGTCCGAAACAGTAAGTTTTTTTCGTCCACGAGCACGACGTGCTGCTAATACTCTACGCCCATTTGGAGTTGACATACGCTCTCTAAAGCCATGCTTGTTTTTTCGCTTACGTACCGAGGGTTGGTAGGTTCTTTTCATTGCCATATCTTGGTTCTCCTTTTATATTTTAATTGCGACACAAATTTTAAGGCTGCAAAGATAGTATCTTTTTTATATTCTTTACGCATTGTTTCATCTTTTTACAGAAATATTTTATTTTTTTTATACTCTTGTTTTCTACTATTTGTGTACCTTCGCTGCCTTAACACCATATGCAAACTATTATTTCGTATGAATACACCTTGCTTACTGTTTCTCGGTAATATTGGCACTACCGAAATTATTATTATTGCCTTAGCAATCTTGCTTATTTTTGGTGGCAAAAAAATTCCTGAACTTATGCGAGGCATCGGTAAAGGCGTGCGCAATTTTAAGGACGGAGTGAAAGGGGTAGAGGATGACCTTAAAGATGATATTGAAAAGAAGGACGATAAGTAGATGAGCAAAACGCAGCATGAACAAACGTTTTGGGAGCATTTGGAGGATTTTCGTTGGGTGCTTATTCAGTCCACAATAGTATTGCTGCTTGCCACGGTGATAGCTTTCTTTTGTAAAGATTTGCTTGCAGAGATTATTTTTGCACCACATCAATCGGAGTTTGTAAGTTATCGAGTTTTGTGTTCACTTGCAGATGCGCTTGTACACTTGTGTAGTTCTAACTGGTTTGAGGCGTTGTGCCCTGAAGATTTTTCGGTCGAATTACTTAATACTCGCCTTACAGCAGCCTTTTTTGTCCATATGACGAGTGCATTGTATGCAGGCTTTGTAGTGGCATCTCCATTTATTTTGTGTTTTTTGTGGAGGTTTATATCTCCAGCACTACATGCTAATGAACGCAAAGTAGGTCGCAGGTTATTGTTTGCCTGCACTGTCCTATTTGTAGTAGGCACTTTGCTGGCATACTTTGTTATCTTTCCGTTAAGTTTTCGGTTTTTAGGCACCTATCAATTTGGTGATGTGCCTAATCGAATTGATTTAAGTTCGTATCTCGATACATTTTACATGATTATCCTTTCAGTAGGTTTGATATTTGAAATGCCTATGATTGCCTATTCAACATCACGTATTGGCTTAATATCTAAACAACAATTACGGGCTTGGCGTAAGTATGCAATACTAGCCATTTTGATTATTGGGGCAGTTATCACACCTACCTCTGACCCCTTTTCACTTATGCTCATTTGTATTCCTATGTGGTTTCTTTATTTGCTAAGCATTTGGGTAAGCAAAGCTAGCCCTGAATAAATTTGTGGATATAAATAAAATCGCTATTTTTGCGCTGAAAATTACAGAGCATTATATATATCATCTATTAAATAAATAATAAAAAAAATGTCAAAGAATACAGTTTCACACGGTGATGAAAACTTAGATAAAATAGGACAGTCTCTGAATACTGCAGAAGTATTTGTATTGAAGTATCAAAAATATTTGCTATATGGAGTTGCAGGCATCACATTGTTGGCATTTGCTATTTTTGGCTACCGCAATTGGTATCAAGCACCCTTAGAAGAAGAGGCACAAGCACAATTTTTTAGTGCAGTACAGTACTTTGAACAAGACTCACTAATGCTCGCCTTGCATGGTGATGGAGCAAACTTTGGTTTGTTGGAGTTGATAGATCAGTATGGTGGAACAGAGGCAGGTAATCTTGCTAAATATTATGCAGGGCTCTGCTATTTGCACACTGGGCAATATGAAGAGGCGATTCAGTGTCTTAAAACATATAGTGCTGGTGATAAGTTAGCGAAAGCACTTGTGTACGGTTGTTTAGGAGATGCTTATAGTGAACTTAAGGACTATGACCAAGCGGTATCGTTTTATAAAAAAGCAGCAACTTATGACAGTCAACTTACTGCACCTCGCTTTTTGCAAAAAGCAGGCTTAGTATTAGAGTTTGAAAGTAACTACAAGGAGGCTCTAAAAGTATATCAAAGAATTAAGAAAAACTATCAAGGCACTCCCGAAGGGCGTGAGGTAGACAAATATATTGCTCGCGTGCAGGTATTAATGGACCAAAATTAGTCAAGCATAGTCTTAGAGTATAAAAAAAGATGAAGCACCTTCTGTTGAGATTTATCTCGGCAGAAGGTGTTATTCTTTAGAGAGCAAAGCAATGCGTAGTTGATTAAGAGCTTGTGCTGTTGCCCGCTTAACAATACGGTTGCGCTCATTACCTAATGATAGTTTTTGTGCAGTAACCTTTGTAGGGCTTGCAATGGCTATCCATACTGTGCCTACTGGTTTCTCTTTCGTTCCTCCACTTGGTCCTGCAATGCCTGATGTAGCGATTGCATAATCTGTTTTGAATTTCTGCTGTGCCCCACGTGCCATTTGCTCTACTACCTTCTGGCTTACTGCACCGTGAGTTTCTAAATCTAAAGGGCTTACGTATAGTTCATCTACTTTTACAGTATTGCTATAAGCTACAATGCTGCCTGTAAAGTAAGCTGATGCTCCTGCTACACTAGTAAGCATTGTTGCAATATTGCCACTTGTACATGATTCTGCTGTGGATACAGTTGCATGTTTTTGTAGCAATAATTTACTCACAGCACTTTCTAATGTTTCACCTCCAAATCCAATAATGTACTGAGAGATAATCTTCGATAACTGTTGTATGAGCAGTTGTGCCTGAACTGTTATTGCATCAAGGTTTTGCACTTGATATGAGGAGAGGCGTAAACGTACACCATCAAAGGCGGGTAAGTAGGCTAATGTAAAGTGTGGAGGTAAATTGCTCTCCCAATCGTGTAGAAGCGTTGCCAACATAGACTCTGCAATACCCGATGTGCTAATGTGCTGATGAAAGTTGGGGAGTAATGCAAAATGCTGTTGTAATGCAGGCAAAACTTCAGTACGCATTAGTGCCTCCATTTCATAAGGTACACCTGGTAGGGCAATGAGTATTTTTTGTTCTTGTTCAAACCACATCGCAGGTGCAGTGCCTAGTGCATTTGGTAGCACTTTGCAGTTACTTGGCATAAGGGCTTGTTCCTGATTCAGGGTATTCATGGCAATACCTCGTCCCTCCAGTAGTTGCGTGATATGTTGTAGGGTAGGCTTATGGATTTGCATTTGGTGTGTGCCAAAATAATTTGCAAGTGCAGACTTTGTAATGTCGTCTTTGGTAGGACCAAGTCCACCTGTACAAATGACTAAATCCACTTGTAGAAAAAGTGATGCAATAGCATTGCTAATCGCTGATGCATTATCACTTACTGTGCGTGCCTCAAGAGTGACAATGCCTGCTTGGGTAAGTTGTTGGGCAATGTAAGTGGCATTGGTATTGAGGGTTTGTCCAATGAGTATTTCATCTCCTATGCAGAGTATTGCAGCATTCATAGTGCAGGGGATTGAGTTGCAGTGTATTCTCCAAGGGATTTAAGATCGTTGGTAAGGGGGCGAATAGCATCAAGGGATTGATGTAGGCGAGTGTGGTCGTTAAAACTAAGGTCAATGTAAAAGCGATATTCCCATTCTTGCCCAATAATAGGCAAGGATTGTATCTTAGTTAGATTTATATTATAAAATGATAGTATGGTTAGTACTTTTGATAAACTACCCTCTGTATGAGGTAGTGTAAAGGTTAGACTTGCCTTATTTTTTGTGTTTGTGCTGTTGAAATTTGCAGCATACTGATGGTGTGCAAGTAGTAAAAATCGAGTAAAGTTACGCTGATTGGTTTCAATGCCCTCTGCAAGTATTTGCAATCCATATTGTTTTGCGGCAGTTTTGCTACAAATGGCTGCGTGTCCTGTTTGTTTTGTTTCAGCAATCCATTTTGCAGCATTTGCAGTATCGTCTTTCTCTACAATTTTAGCCTTGGGTAATTTACTCAAAAAATCCTCACATTGGCGTAGCGCAATAGGGTGCGAGTTGACTTCAACAATACTATCCAGCGTTTCGCTCTGTAAGGCTGCCATGCAGTGTGATATGCGGAGTTTGTACTCGCCTACAATTTGACTTTGGCTGTTTGATAGCATCTCGTAATTAGGCAATAGACTTCCAGCAATGGTATTTTCAATTGCAATTAAGCCCAAAAGACTATTGTCTGCTTCCATTGCCTCAAAAAGTTCCTTGAAGGTGTAGCAGGGTAGGGTTGTGATGTGAGTTTGGTTACGTGCAGCAAATAACTCATGTGCAGCTTGCTCGTGGTATGAGCCTGCTATGCCTTGTATGGCAATGCGTATTGTGGTATTATCGCTTTTTGGGCTCATCGTTTATTTGATTGAGGCGAGATGTAATGCTAAATGTTGGTATGCCAATACTTGCTCGTAGATAGCGTTGTGAGGGATAAAAAGAGCGTGAGGTAATCTCGTATCGTGAACGAGGGCGTATATCACCTCGCCATGATAATCCTCTGAGAGTTACCTCTTCTGCCGTAATTTTGCGAGGAGGCAAGATATTGGAAACAGGCTTTGATAGATAACTCACTCTCTGCACTTTTCGGTTTTTTACATATATTGATAATTCACTGCTTGTCGAGTTATTTACGCCAGACAGTTTTTCTGCCTCACGCAGAAACATTACTGTTTGTCCATTGCCAAATACATCAATTTGATATAAGTCATTTTGAGCAAACTTGGCAATCACTAATTTGCCTTTTATTTGATTATAGTATTGCTTAACGGTATCATCTTCTGACGCCATAAATCCATTTCCATCTAACTCTATGGAGTGTATCTGGTTATTTTTTTGATAGGCATTGATTTGATCGCCTGTCATTTGATTTTCTTGATTCCACAAAATGGGGTCATAAAACATTTCGGTAAGTGAATCGGCTTCGCTGTGTGCCAATGAGTCGCAATAGCCTTGTAGTTCTGGGTGATAAAAACGAACCTTATTGTAGGCGTGAAAATATTGTAGTATAGAGTCACGAATATATACAGAATCATTTGCAAGTAAATATATACTTGAGTCAAGTTCGATAGTGTTAAGTGTGTCTGTTTTTTCTTGATGCGGTATTGAATCAATTGAGAGGGTATCAATAGCGTGTGTGGGTAGAGAATCAGTTGCTTGAACTTGTGTGATAGCATCAATTCTTGGTGTAGTTAAGGTAGTATCTATACTCGTAGACGTCAGAGTATCTGCTTTGAGTTGTAAGTCTGTCGAGTCAAAAAGGAGGCTATCTATTCGTAGATTTAAAGAAGTATCTAATGCCTTAATTATTATG
>JBOFMS010000022.1:0-4164 GCA_051658505.1 Bacteroidales bacterium
GATTGTTGCCATTTTATGTTTATTTCCTCAAAAGTAATCTTTCCCGCACGGTAAATGGTATCTACCAACCATACATAGCGGTTGAATAGATGAGAGGTGTTGTCTTTTGATGAACTGCGTATTGGTTTCATTATATATGCGTGTGTTAGATTGGCAAAGATAGTAGTATAATACAAAACTTCTCTAAACAGTTTCTTCTCTATTGAGTGCTTCAAGTGCTTTTTTTAGATTGCGAAACGGGGTTTGCCGTTTGAGGAGATGCTCTATTCGTTCATCACGAAACATTCCTTTTTGTATGGCAATGGTAAGCAGCGCATTGAGGATAGTATAAAAGGTTTTCCCGTGTGGCTTTCCCTTGTCGTTCAATTCAGTATAGTGTATATGGTGTGCAAGTTCGTGAATTGCAGTGCTCTGCAATTCGTTTAATGGAAGTTTTCCCACATTGTAAATTGTAATCTTGTGCTTACTTTCCAAATAGTAGCCATACCAATTTTGGGGAGTTTTTTTTGAGGCTACAAGTTCAAAAGGTACAATGGGGCGATATAATTTTAACAGGTAGAGTTTAAAGTATTCGGAAGAGTAATCCATCTTTTTTAGATTTTATGGTAAATAGATTTATCTGTTTTTGCAAAACTGCTTTCGCCCACAACTCTTGCAGTGTTCGCCTTGCCATACGGAGTGGTAGTGGTCGGCTGCTTGGTCAACAATGCTTTCGATATTGGTGAGAATGCCACACTCAAAGTTGCGTTTAGTGCTGCCCTTCATACCTAGTCCTGCACCTGTAAGGTTGGCAGAGCCGAGGTAGGCTTCGCAACGGTCGAAAATCATCATTTTAAAGTGTACGCGTGGGCAAATCATCATTTGCAACTTCTCTTTGAGATGTTTGCACTTTTCAAAGTCGGTTTTGAAGTTAACGCCTGGCTTTTTGGCACAGATAATGCGCAGTTGTATTCCTTTTGCAATTAGAGCGTCTAATACTTTGAGAAAGGGGATTGCGCTTATGCCCTTTTTTACATACAAATCTTTAATATCTGCCGTGCCTATCCACAAGGTGTGGCGCACTGCGGCGGCTTTGGATAGCACCTCATTGTAGTGTGCTTGATCTTTAATGTATTTAAGATACGTCACGGCGAACTAGTAAATGTTGTCATAGTTAATCACATCGTGTGAAGTTCCGATAAACTTTTCGGCCTCTAGCATTACTTCTCCACGATGCAAATTATGTGCAGACCATAAATTAGTATGTGTCGCAAAAGCGGTTAAGTGATTATAGATATCCCATATTGTCATACTGCTTTTTGCAAATCTGCCTCGTTGTTTTAATTTTATTCCTGCTCGTTTATATTGCTCACTCTCGGTGCTATGAGGGAGTAATTGTTCTGCTATTTCAGCAGGTACTTTAAGTTTTAGTAATACGTCTTTTGCAATACACAGTTCTTTAATTGATGCCTGTGTTTTCATTGCTCGTAAGGCATTTTTGGCAAACCGCTCAAAATTATACTGATGAAAATGCCCTGTTAATATTCTTGTAAGCGTATCTTGAAATTGTTTTGAGTTGAGAGAGTAGATTGTGTTTTGCTTTCGTCGTTCATTTACCATCATTCCATTTATACAAACCATACGAGAGAAATAAGAGCCTATTTCAATTCCAGAAAAACTCCAGTCTATATATACTCCATTGGTGATAAATTCCTCGTCTTTGGCAATGCTGGCAAATAATGGCTTAGGCGCATTCATATATACAGTAACTCCCTCCCAAAGTCTTCCAGATGCTATTGTATGAATGCTATACTGTGTTCTATCTAAAAAGAGCTCAACAAAGTCAAAAAAAGTTTTGGGAGATATATAATCATCAACCAAAGGCACTACATCAATAAGTTTGCGATTTTTGTCTGCCAATATAACCACTTTTTGTGCCTGCTCCTTATTTATAGCTACGGACATATAGTTTCTGAAGTTTCGCAAACCTGTTTCTCCAGAAGTGTTTTTTACTAGTTTTGCTTGTTTGCTAGAGATATTCAATAAATTATCAATGTTACTCACAAAGCATTCGCTGGCTTCAACTTCTATGTTGCCAATTTTGAAAATATTTTCGCCTGTGTGGATAATCTCTCCCAGTTGTAAAATCCGATGAGGAGGCATTTCGTTTTCAAAGCGAGTTCGCTCACTCGCTAATGTGATGTCTGTAATCATAATATTTGGCTATTAAAAAGTTTATCAAATTCATCTGCAAAATCTCTAATTTCAGAACTTACTTCAGCTTGTGTGGCTCTAATTCGTTGGTCAAGGGCATAGCGTTCTTCATCAAAGTGGACATCGCCTGTGGCATTGAGGTTAAAAAATAGTTTGATTCCAACATCGCCCCTGCGGTGTTTTGAAAAGGTAATAAAGCGAGGAGAAAAACTATTCTTGGCATTTTCAAGGCGTAGTTCCATCATAGCAGTAATCATGTGCTTTAAGCGGTTAGAGCCTACAAATGCACCTGCTTTGGTAACCTGTTGAATGGTAATGAATGTGCTGTTCATCTTACTTTTATTTATGCCCTTATTGTGTCGTTTGATAAGAGAGAGCAGCATACTTTCGGCTTCTTTTTGCCGAATATCCTCTTCCTCTTTAATGATGCCCTGTAGTTCATTAAAGGAGTCTATGGCAACAACGTCCCAGCCCTCCTCCAAAATATCGACAATGTTTTTCCAGTTGTGTGAGTCATTTGTAATATCGCTTTCGATAAACAAAATATTTAGGTGCTGAAATTTGGGATAGCGTTTCACGTAAATCGCCAAATCAATTTCATTCATCTCTGCACTAATAAATAGTATTTTTAGAGCAGGGTGCAGTTGTTGTATATTGGCAAGCATATCCATAATAATGGTGGTTTTTCCAACACCAGGGTCGCCAATTGCCATATAGTTGACCCCACGAGGCAAGCCCTCGTATGAGCAGAGTAACTTATCAATAATAGTGCCTGTTTTGTAATTCTCAAATACCTCATCATTAAAGGTAATGTTCTTCATTTGTACGATTTGGCTCATGCTAATAGGGATTGTGTAAGTGTGAATATTGATGCGATTTGTATAGCAAAAGTAGTCCTTGCTTGCGCCAAATTACAGCATAAGCCATGACTGCTTTACCAAAAAGTATAATAATTGATTGAAATGGGGGACTTTCTGCAACAAAAAAGCCGACAGAGATTATCAATCGACTTTTGTTCTTTACTATTGCTATAATAGTTATTATTTATATCGCCCTACTCTTTGCACTTTCGCCTTTCATTAACCACTTCTTGATAATTGCTCACAATAGCACCTATCAATAAGTTGGTAAATAAATACACTGCAACTACAAACCATAGCACGTGATATGCAGTTATGGCAAATTGTGGAATCTTGATAATGCCTATTTCATTTGCCTTGATGAGATTGTATCTAATATCCGTCCAGTCATCACCTGTAAGTATTCTAAACAGGGTAAATGTAGTTTCGCTAAGTGAGCCATAAGGATCGGGCGAGCATTCGGGGGCATTGGGTGCTGTGGCATAGTACAAACTCAATCTTTCTTGCACGATAGGGTCTTTGGAGCCTGTGGGCAATTGAAAAAGTGTAACGCCAATAATGGTAAAGAGGTATAAGCAAATGCCAAAAAATAAAGCATTATAACCCAGCAGTTTTAATGATTTTGTGAATGCTTCAACAATCAATTCAACCTCGTCAGTTGTTCTTAGTAGGCGCAAGACCCTTAATGCTCTCAATACTCTTAAAGCAAACAAATAATTTTCATTTTCTATATTCTCAATAGGGAAGTGGTTGATGATAACCAAAAACAAGTCAAAGATATTCCAACCACTTTTGAAAAAACTATACCCTTTACCACGAAAGATAAACCGAAGAATAATTTCACCTGTAAAAATCCAAAGGAAAATATTTTGGATATACAGAATAGTGCTACTAGAAAAAAAGGTTTCTACACCAATTAAAATCGAGTTAACAAGAATCACAAATACCATAATGAACTCAAACCAATTGGGTAGGCTAGTATCAATTAGGTACTTGTTTATTTTTTTGATTTTGTGCATAATCAATAGATATATAAAAGCAAGAGAACTCTATAAAAATGGAGTGCTCTTGCTTTTAGTTTTAGTGGAGATTATAATGCAGGAGCGTGCTT
>JBOFMS010000023.1:0-3996 GCA_051658505.1 Bacteroidales bacterium
TTTGCGGTTACTACTACCTCAGGACCAGGTCTTGCACTCAAAGGTGAGGCAATCGGACTTGCAGTGATGACGGAACTTCCCATTGTCATTGTTAACGTCCAAAGAGGTGGTCCATCTACAGGTCTGCCTACTAAAACTGAACAAAGCGATTTAATGCAAGCTTTGTATGGGCGTAATGGTGAAAGCCCCCTTGTTGTGATGGCAGCATCTTCTCCTTCGGACTGCTTTAATGCAGCCTTTAATGCAGCTAAAATTGCTTTGGAACATATGACTCCTGTAATTTTACTGACTGATGGATTTATCGCCAATGGATCAGAGCCTTGGATGATACCCGCTATGGCAGATTATCCAACTATCAATCCTCCAGTTGTTAAAGAGGGTGATGAAGATTATCAGCCCTATAAACGTGATGCAGAACGTCTCGCACGGACTTGGGCTGTGCCTGGCACTAAAGGCTTTGAACATCGCATTGGAGGACTAGAAAAAGATGCACTCTCAGGTAATGTATCCCATGTTCCAGCCAATCACCAAAAGATGACAAATATACGTGCTGCTAAAGTTGCAAAAGTTGCAGATTTTATTCCGCCACTTACTGTAGAGGGGGCTGAGCAGGGAGATATTTTGGTTGTAGGATGGGGCGGTACTTATGGACATTTGCTATCTGCTGTAAAGCAATTGCAAGAAAAAGGGAAAAGCATTAGTCTTGCACACTTTTCGTACATTAATCCACTACCAAAAAATACAGAAGAGGTCTTAAAGCGATTCAAGAAAATTGTAGTCTGCGAACTGAATATGGGGCAATTTGCCAGTGTGTTGCGCATGCAATTTCCTCACATTACTTTACTACAGTATAATAAAGTACAAGGTTTGCCATTTATTGTTGCTGATTTAGTGGAGCATTTAGAAAGCATATAAATTCCTTTATTTTGACCTCTCAAAAAAACATTTACTTATTGCTAAAATAGAATCTTAAAAAATGTACACAGCACAAGATTTCAAAAGCGACCAAGAAGTACGTTGGTGCCCTGGTTGTGGTGACCATGCTATACTTGCCTCTATACAGCGCACTTTGCCTGAAATTGCAGATGAATTAAAAATTGCCAAAGAAAACTTTGCCTTTATTTCAGGTATTGGTTGTTCCTCACGTTTTCCGTATTACATGAATACTTATGGATTTCATGGTATTCATGGGCGTGCTTCGGCCATTTCTACAGGGGTAAAACTTGCCAATCCTAAACTGAGTGTGTGGCAAATTACAGGTGATGGTGATGCCATGGCAATTGGTGGGAATCACTTTATTCATGCCATTCGTAGAAATATTGACTTGAATATTATTTTATTTAATAACGAGATTTATGGACTTACCAAAGGACAATACTCACCTACATCAAAATGTGGACTGGTAACTAAGACTTCGCCCCATGGTACCATTGAGCCTCCCTTTAACCCAGGTGAATTGGTAATTGGAGCATCGGGCAACTTTTTTGCTCGTTCCATTGACTTTGATCTCAAACTCAATAATACTTGTATGAAGGCTGCTGCTTTACATCAAGGTTGTTCGGTAGTTGAGATACTACAAAACTGCTCGATTTTTAATGATAATACTCATGCCAGTTTTGCGGCTAAAGATATGCGTGCAGAAAAAACCATCATCTTGCAGCATGGACAGCCTATGATATTTGGGAAAAATAATGATAAAGGTATCATACTTGATAATGTGGGATTGAAGGTGGTCGAGTTAGGCAAGCACGGTATTACAGAGCAAGATATTTTAGTGCATGATGTTCACACCAAAAATGCTTCTATACATAATATGCTTGCAGCGATGAAAGGTGAATTGCCTGTGGCATTAGGCGTAATTCGTGCAGTAGAAGCACCTACTTACAGTCAAAGAGCAGAGGAGCAAATGCAGCAGGCTAAGGATGTCGCCTCTATCCGATCAATGGATGACCTTTTACACAGTGGCGAAACTTGGGAGGTAAAATAGCAGAGTGAATTTTTGCACTCGTGAGTTTTATTATGTTATTGAATGAACAATAGGATAATAGGTTAGCAGATATTGTCTACAGGATGTAAAGGCTGACAATAGGGCTCTGCTTCATAAAAAAGCACTATATTTGTTTCATTTTTTTGTATTATTTACGCTTGATGCGTTTATTCATTAGTTTGCGTTATGTCATTTATATTAGATAGAGTTAGCAGCGAGGGACTTACTTTTGATGATGTCTTGCTGGTGCCTGCTTATACAGAGGTTTTGCCACGTGATGTCGAGTTACGTACCCATTTTACACGACGCATTAGCATCAATGCACCCATTGTTTCAGCAGCAATGGATACTGTAACCGAGGCGCAATTGGCAATTGCCATTGCTCGACAAGGTGGTATTGGCGTGATACACAAAAATATGAGTATTGAATCGCAAGCCTCGCAAGTGCGTATGGTAAAGCGTGCCGAAAATGGCATGATTTATGCTCCACTAATTATCGCTCCGCAACAAAACGTAGGTGATGCACTACGAATGATGAGAGAGAATAAAATTGGGGGAATTCCTGTTGTGAATGATGGCAATCAGTTGGTGGGTATTGTTACGAATCGTGATTTACGCTTTGAGGAGGATATGCAGCGCAGTATTAGTGAAGTAATGACGGGGCGTGATAGATTAATTACGATAACTGATAGAGAATTTAGCAATTTGGACACTGCCGCAGAAATTTTGCGTAAGCATAGAATCGAAAAACTGCCTGTGGTTAATAGTAAAACCGATATGCTAATTGGTATGTTTACCTTTAAGGACTTGACCAAGGCTAAGGATAATCCCAATGCAAGCAAAGACGCTAAGGGCAGATTGCGTGTCGCAGCAGGGGTAGGCATTACCCTTGATGCTTTGGATCGAGTACACGCTTTAGTTGAGGCAGGGGTAGATGCTGTGGCAATAGACACCGCACATGGGCACAGCAAAGGAGCTGTAGAATTGCTCAAAAAAGTAAAGGTACAGTACACAGATATTGATGTTGTGGTGGGTAATACAGCTACTGCCGATGCTGCTAAGTTGTTGGTAGATGCAGGAGCAGATGCGATTAAAGTGGGCATTGGACCTGGTTCGATTTGTACCACACGCATTATTGCGGGGGTGGGAGTTCCACAACTCTCTGCCATTTATGATGTAGCAAAAGCTATAAAAGGTTCAGGCGTGCCAGTAATTGCCGATGGCGGTATTCGCTATTCTGGAGATATTGTGAAGGCTATTGCTGCAGGTGCTGATAGTATAATGGCAGGATCTCTTTTTGCAGGAGTTGAGGAGTCGCCAGGAGAAACAGTGATTTACAATGGGCGAAAATTTAAGACCTATCGAGGTATGGGTTCATTGGAGGCAATGCAGCATGGTTCAAAAGATCGCTATTTTCAAGCCGAAGAAGATGATTTGAGTAAACTTGTTCCAGAGGGCATTGCTGGACGAGTTCCCTTTAAGGGAAGCCTTTCAGAGGTAATATACCAAATGTTAGGAGGTTTGCGAGCAGGGATGTTTTATTGTGGGTCAAGCAATATTAAGTCTTTGCAAAAGGCAAGTTTTGTGCGTATTACTAATTCAGGCATGGCAGAGAGCCATCCTCATGATGTTACCGTAACCAGTGAGGCTCCAAATTACAGTCGCTAATTCTATATTAAAAAATACCTAATGCAAGCGAAGACTTTACTTTGTGCAGTTATTATAAGTTTATTTGTAGGAGGCTGCTCCTATACTCCTTGGGCAGATGACGAATTATTAGTAAAAATAGGCAATCAATCACTTTATTTGTCAGAGTTGAGTGGTGTTTTTTCTCCACATATTTCAGAGAAAGACAGTATTGCATTGCTACAAAACTATGTAGAAACTTGGATAAAGAGACGCTTGTTGCTTAAACTTGCCGAGAAGCAATTAGATGCAAAGCAGAAAGATGTGAGTGATCTTCTTGAGGATTATCGTACGTCACTACTTATTTATCGCTATGAGCAAAG
>JBOFMS010000024.1:0-14372 GCA_051658505.1 Bacteroidales bacterium
CCTCCAGTAATCAAGTGTAAATAAGCAGGCATTTGCATATATGAGTTTGCTCCAATAAAATTCAATATGCCTCCCATTAACAAGCCACCCAATGCAACAGAAAGCATAATTCGCCAACTTGCTATCCCTGTAAAAAGAAGAATGCACGCCCCCAATAAAATTGCGAGAGTAGAGGTTTCTCCAATAGAACCAGGAATAACTCCTAAGAACATTTGCTGAACTTGATTTGCCGAAAATGGCAATTCTCCTAATGCTGCTTGCGCTAACGGAGTTGCGCCCGAAAAACCATCTACGACATTAACTCCTGTCGAAAATTCAGATATCCAAATTTGATCTCCCGAAATAAACGAGGGATACGAAAAAAACACGAAGGCACGCGCTAGCAATGCTGGATTAAAAAAGTTCATTCCTGTGCCTCCAAAAACCTCTTTCCCAATAATTACCGCAAAGGCTGTTGCTAAGGCAACCATCCATAACGGAACATCTGCGGGCATCACCATTGGAATAAGCATGCCTGAGACTAAAAAGCCTTCATTAACTTCATGATTTCGCATCTGTGCCACAGCAAACTCAATCCCTAATCCTACAATATAGGAAACAGAAATAATAGGGATAACCTTTTGAAGTCCAAACAATACAAGTTGCCAAAAAGACACCTCTTGCCCTATAGACAAAAAATGTTGATAACCAACATTCCAAATCCCAAAACATAAAGCTGGCATCAGAGCAATTACAACTGTAATCATTGCTCTTTTCATATCAATTGCGTCACGTATATGACAACCTACCTTTGTAACATGATTGGGAACGTACAAAAAAGTTTCGACCGCATCAAATGTAGAGTGTAAAAAATGCCACCTTTCTCCTTTTTGAAAATTAGGTCTTATCTTATCCAAAAAACTTTGCAGAATTTTCATTTTTTTATATAAATAGATCTATATTTTTTTGCAATAGCACATTTTACATTTCTTGAATCATATAGTTGATTCCGTCTCGCAAAATTTGCTGAACTGGCACTTTTGAGGTGCAAACAAACTCACATAGCGCAAGGTCTTCCTCAATAACGTCATAAATGCCGAGTTGCTCCATTTTGTCAATATCCTTTGCTAAAATTGCTTTAAGCAGATAAGTAGGATAAATATCCATAGGTAACACTTTTTCATACTCACCTGTAAATACAAAGGCTCGTTCCCCTCCATTTAGGTTTGTATCTAATCGATAACTTTTACTTGGGAAAAGCCATGAAAAATAACTCTTAGACACACTGAATTTCGAGAGACGAGGCATCATCCAACCAAACATTTCATAATAATTGCCCTCAGGAACAACCGTCACCTGGTCGTCATAAAAACCCAAGTACCCATGAATACCAATACTCGTACCAGTAAGCACATTACCACTGATAATGCGAACAGAATTTATATCATCCCCTTGTAAATGTTCTGACAACACATCAACAGATGCTCCTGCAATTGCTCTGTAGTATCTGGGCTTCTTAACCTCAGATCCGACCAACGCAACTACCTTAGATACATCGTACACGCCTGTAGCAAACAATCGTCCTAATGCAACAACATGTTGAGGAGTAATCGTCCAAACGACTTCCCCTTTTCCTATAGGTGCCACATGATAAATTTGAATGCCAACATTACCTACAGGGTGCTTTCCTCTTACTCGATGGATATTAACATTCTTTGCTCTTTCAAAAGCAATATTAGCTGGATAATCTGCACACAAAGAAAGATGTACATTTTTTCCAGAAAGAATATTCAACACATCAATGCCTTTTTGAAAGGCAACTTCTTCTCCATTCACTAAAAAATCACAGTCTGCAGCAAGTGGCGCAGTATTAAAGCCTGAAACAAAGATTGCTTTAGGCTCAACTTTCGGGTCGGCAACTATTCCATAAGGACGTTGCGTAAAGAAAGGCCATGCTCCACTTTGCAGCAAAAAATCTACGACTTGCTGACGAGGCACTGTCGCTAAATCTAGCAAAGCGTGCTGCTCAACCTCCACACTTTCAGGATTAAGAGCAATAACTATTTCTAAAATTTTCCTTCGCTCACCACGTCTCACTTCTTTCAAAACGCCACAAACAGGCGAAACAAATAATATCTCAGGACGATATTTATCACAAAAAACAGGCGTCCCTACCTTAACCTCATCCCCCTCTCGAACCAATAGTCTGGGGGTTATCCCATGAAAGTCGGAGGGTTTTAATGCATAAGTCGCAGAGGATGAACACTTAAAAAACACCTTTTCAGGCAATCCATCAAGTCGGATATTTAAACCCTGAGATAACTTAAGAACAGATGACATAAATACTAGTACTAATAATATCAAATACGACATTTCAACACAAACTCTGCAAAGCTAACTATTAAATTTGCGACTTCCAAGACAAAGGTTAAACTACTCAAAAAAATAAACATTTCTTCACACTTTGACAAAAAAAGCAGTCAAGTTGTTTTTTTTGCAAAAATATGAAGAGAAAAACAATGGAAAAGTGTTAAATCAATAAATAATTCATGTATATTTGCAATCTATTGAGACTCGATTTTTTTAATTAAACTCGCTTAACAAGCGAAGAAACATTCAATATTATGGAAATAGTCAATACTAAAGCTCGCATTCTTTTGGCCGAAGACGATGAAAATCTCGGCATGCTATTGAAAGAATATCTGCAAGTAAAGGGATATCAGATAGACCTTTTTAACAATGGTGAAAAGGCTTTTGTCGGATTCCAAAAAGCCCGATATGACATCTGCATTTTGGACGTGATGATGCCAATAAAAGACGGCTTCACCTTAGCAAAAGAGATTCGCATGCTCAGCGTTACTGCTCCCATCTTATTCCTTACTGCAAAATCGGTAAAAGAAGATGTTTTAGAGGGATTTGCAGCTGGTGCGGATGATTACATGATAAAACCTTTTAGCATTGAGGAGTTGTTATTTAGAGTTGAGGCAATCTTGCGACGTACACGAGGAGAAAACTCTGTACAAAATCAGGACGCATTCCAAATTGGGATCTATGCCTTCAATTCAACTAAGCAAACGCTACAAAAAGAAGGCTTTGAGGAACAAAAACTCACAGCGAAAGAGTCTGAATTATTGCGACAGTTGTGCATTAATCGCAACGCAGTGTTGGATAGAAATTTTGCCCTAAAAACAATTTGGAATGACGACACCTACTTCAACGCACGAAGCATGGATGTCTACATTACCAAATTGCGCAAGTTTCTTAAAGAGGACCCTACAATACAAATTATTAATGTGCGCGGGAAGGGATTTAAATTAATAGGTTAGTTCTTTGCTATAGTTAGGAATGACATCCGATTTCAATTAAACCAATAAGTGTTACAATAACAGTCGTTGACTATCAAAGGTTGAGTATGCCATCTATTTTTTCTTTTTTGAATTCGTGGTTATTTGGCAAACTGCCAAAAACATCCAATTACGAGCGACATAGAACAATACTGCAAAAGCAGTATTTACGCTACAAAGAGTTGAAGCAAACAGAAAATTTGCGACACTATCAAGAATTAGCAACTCAAGTTGCAACTCCACGCATTGAAACAGGACTATCCAAAAAGGAAAGGAAG
Organism: Bacteroidales bacterium; assembly: GCA_051658505.1. Classification (GTDB taxonomy): domain Bacteria; phylum Bacteroidota; class Bacteroidia; order Bacteroidales; family UBA932; genus JAITMY01. The sequence goes on from JBOFMS010000024.1 coordinate 3,602, forward strand.
CAAAACCGCAAAGAACTCAAGTCACTCAGAAAGACGAAGGATGTCAAGGATTTTTTTCGTCTACAACGCAATTCGCACAATTTTAACCAAATTGCAAATTGGGACTTAAAGTTTGAGGATAATTTTAACTACTCTGACATAGAAGAAAGCAAATGGCTATCTCGTTGGTGCGTACAAGGAGTTGAGTTTAATGCAAACTACTCTCCGGCCAACGAATTGCATGTCTTTACCGAAGACAATATTGAGTTTAATGGTCAAGCCTTAAAAATCCACACAAAAGAAGAGCCCTCCACAGGTCTTGGCTTTAGTGAAATAATTGGGTTCACTCCTATTGAGAGAGAGTACTCGTCTGCAATAGTTAATACGGGCAAAGAGTTAATGTTACAATATGGGAAGATAGAGGTAAAGTTCCGATTTACTCTACCCAAGAAAGGGTTTTATCATGCATTTTGGTTGGGCGCAGGTCGAAAATTGCCTCATGTCAATATGTTACGAATTGGTTCAAAATTAGAGTTTAGTGAGTTTGCTAAGTCTGAATCTGAGGACGAAGATACTTTGGAATACGTCAAACTTTGGCAGCCTAAACTATTAAAAAAGAAAGCCTACTATATACTTGCAGTCGAGTGGTTAAAAGATGAGATTAAGTGGAGTATTAACGGAAAAAAGATATTTGTTGCTCCTAATTTGATTCATGAGCCAATGTATGTTGCCCTCTCTTCAGGAGTAACGCATACACCAGAGAAGAATCATTCTAATGGGCTTCTTGAGGTAGATTGGATTAAAGTTTACCAGCAACATGAGTCTATCTAAAAAATATTGGATTACAATAGTTCTGCTTATTCTGTTTACAAACACTTATGGGCAGTTAATGGTAGGGGTAAAGGGAGGAGCAACTTTTGGGACAACAACCGAAAATAAATATATTGGTTCAGAAATAATCTATCAAACTGGAGTAATTGTTAATTTATATCTACTAGAAAGCAGAATTGGAGGACTAAGCTTACAACCAGAAGTACTATATTCAACAAAAAACACATGGCAAGAGTTTAGCTGCGAAATTCAAGACTCTTATCGTTTATCGTACATTGAAGTACCAATAGGCATTATGTATACCCCGCCTATCAAAAAAGTACAACCTTATATAGGTTTTTCTCCCTATATTTCATTTTTAGTCTCAGAGAAGAAGAGCGTGAATAATGGAAGGCAAAATTCGTCAAACTTCACAAATATTGACTGGGGTATAAAATTTGGACTTGGATGTGAAATTTACAGGTTTCAGTTAACTGCTACATATCGCTACGGGATACAGAATATATCAAAAGTTGCGTCTGATGTATTGTATAGCAGAGGACTAGACATTTCATTCGGCTACTTCTTTTTACGTTAATACACAATTTGACATGAAACACTTTCTCAAAACACTACTTGCCGTTATAATTGGATTGGCACTCTTCAGTCTTATAAATTCCATTATCATTCTATCCATTTTTGGTGTTATATTCTCCTCATCACAGCAGGTGCCAAAAGTAAAAAGCAACTCGATATTAGTGCTTGCGGCAAATCAGCAGATTGTAGATAGAACCTCGATTGACCCCTTAAACACATTCAATAGTATTACATATAAACAGCAAAGTGCACTTGGGCTAAATGAAGTATTACAAAGTATAAAAAAAGCACAAACTGACGATCGAATTAAAGGCATTTTGCTTACAGAAATGACCTATACCAATACTGGCTTGGGGATTCTTGAAGAAGTACGCAACGCATTAATTGAATTCAGAGCGAGTGGAAAGTTTATAATAAGTTATAGCGATTTATATGGGCAAAAGCCTTACTACCTCGCCTCTATTGCAGATAAGGTGTATATGAATCCTGAGGGAAATGTTGACTTACGAGGCATTGCAGCATCTGTGACTTTTTTTAAAGGCACGCTAGAGAAGCTTGATATTGAAGCACAAATTATTCGACACGGAAAATTTAAAAGTGCTGTAGAGCCATTTATGTACGAAAAAATGAGCACTGAGAGTCGGGCACAAATCAACACTTACACAAGTTCAATATGGAGACATATTACAAAAGGCATTGCTGAAGCTCGGCAAATTTCAGAACAGAAAATAAATACAATTGCAGACCGCATAGCCTTACAGGACAGTAAAGCTGCTGTTGATTTGCAAATTATTGACGCTCTAAAATATAGAGATGAGGTATTAGCCGAGTTAGCTATCTTAACAGAACAAGCCTCAAGTGTACCATCTTTTATTCCAATACGAGACTATAGTAAAACTATGGAGGTAGAAAATAGTGGCATTCAAGATAAGGTTGCAGTTGTTTATGCCATAGGCAATATTGTAAATGAGGGCGATAGCAAGTCAATTGGAACAGAATTAGTGCGAGATTTGCGCAAAGCACGTTTAGATTCTTTTGTTAAAGCAATTGTTATACGTATTAACTCGCCAGGGGGAAGTGCACTAACCTCAGAAATTATTCATAGAGAAGTGCAACTTGCTGCTACCACTAAGCCTGTAGTAGTTTCAATGGGCGATGTTGCTGCTTCAGGAGGATATTATATTGCTTGCCCTGCCTCATACATTATGGCAAGTCCAACAAGTCTAACGGGATCAATTGGAGTGTTTGGAGTAGTATTTAACGCAAAAATGTTTTTGAAAAATAAAGTCGGTATCACCGTAGATGTTGCAAACACGAACCAACATGCAGATATGGGCAATATGGCACGTCCATTGAGTGAACCTGAGCGCAAGTATCTTCAACATCAAATAGAGAAAATCTACAGTTGCTTTACGCAACATGTGAGCAATGGACGAAAGATGACCATAGAGCAAGTATATACAATTGCAGAAGGACGTGTGTGGAGTGGAGTTGATGCAAAAAAACTAAATTTAATTGATGATTTTGGCGGGCTTAATGACGCTATTGAAAAAGCGGTTTTATTGGCAAACTTAAATAAATACCAGATTATTGAATTGCCAAAATTAAAGACAACTATTGAAGTAATCTTAGAAAGTTTTGAGCAAGTTGCTGCAAAAGTAAGCTCTAAACCTACTGGAAATATTTTGAAGGACTATGCACCTCTTGCAGAATTACTTAGTATGCACGGAAATGCACAAACTCGTATCCCGTATAATATTGAAATAAAATAATCGGAATAATAGTGAACTCATTGTTTAACGCCATATCAACACTATTGAGGCTACCATTTGCCTGGCTATTTCGCCTAGTTATAGGTATACGACATTGGTTGTACGATGTGAAAATTTTTAAATCACACAAATTCAATATCCCCGTTATTTGTGTTGGAAATATTACTGTTGGCGGCACAGGAAAAACACCACACACTCAATATATACTAGATTTATTAACCCAACAAAAAATTAAAGTAGGGGTTCTCTCTCGTGGATATAAGCGTAAAACAAAAGGATTTTTATACGTCAATATAGACAGCACGGCAAAGCAAGTGGGCGACGAGCCGCTTTTAATCAAGAGAAGTTGTGAAAATCAAATTGTTGCAGTTTGTGCCAACAGAGTATTAGGCATAAAAAAACTTCAAAATGACTATCCTGATTTACAGGCAATCATATTAGATGATGGGTTTCAGCACCGTAAAGTAAAGGCTGGTATTTCAATGGTACTTACAACTTATGATAACCTCGCAACTCAAGACTACCTTTTGCCTGTAGGTAGATTGCGAGACACAAAGAGCCAGTTAAAAAGAGCAGAGATGTTAATTGTAACAAAATGCCCAGCCAAAGTATCGCCGATTGATCTAAAATTAAAGGTAAAACAAATTGCAGCAAAACCTTATCAACACCTATACTTTACAAGGTATAAAACAAAGACCCCAATAAATATTGAAACAAAGCAAGAGATTGACAAAAAAACAAAGAACATTATTGGACTTGCAGCGATTGCACAACCAGAGTCTTTCTTTAAGAATCTAATGTCGAGTTACAATTTGGTACACGCTCTTACATTTGCTGACCACCATCATTTCACAAAGCGTGACTTACAGTGCATTGAGACTCTTATGCAGCATTATCAAGACGCTGTACTTGTAACAACAGAAAAAGACGCTGTACGCCTAATAAATTTACCAATAAGCGAAGCAAGTAAAAAACGAATATATTATATCCCGATTGAAGTAAAATTTTTAAATAACGGAGAAAGTTGTTTCTCAAAAAATATTTTTAATTATGTTACAAAAAATAAAAGAATCAGCCACTTATATTAAATCAAAAGTGAGCATTATCCCAGAAGTTGGTATCATTTTGGGGACAGGATTAGGAGGATTAGTTGAGAGTATTGAAAACCCTCAAACGCTAAACTACAAAGACATACCGAATTTTCCTCTTTCAACCGTTGAGGGACATAGTGGGCGTTTGATTTTTGGCACACTAGGGGGCAAGAGTATTGTGGCAATGCAAGGACGTTTCCATTTTTATGAGGGATACGATATGCTACAAGTTACATTCCCAGTACGTGTAATGAAATTTTTAGATATTAAAGCACTTTTTGTATCTAATGCGAGTGGCGGAATGAATAAGAATTTTGCTGTTGGCGATTTGATGATTATCAATGACCATATCAACTGTTTGCCCAACCCATTGGTAGGTAAAAATATTGAGGAACTAGGACCTCGTTTTCCAGATATGAGTGAGCCTTACAACAAAAAATTGATTGCTTTATGTCAAAGTGTTGCACAAGATTTAGATATTAAAATACATCAAGGCTGCTATGTAGGAACAACTGGACCTACTTTTGAAACACCAAAAGAATACGGTTACTTTCAACGTATTGGAGGCGATGCTGTAGGCATGAGTACTGTGCCTGAAGTAATTGTTGCACGACATATGAGCATCCCTGTTTTTGCAATGTCAATTATTACTGACCTTGGAGGCGATGACATTGCAATGTCTGTAAGCCATGAGGAAGTACAAAAAGAAGGAAAAAAGGCCGAGAAAAAAATGACCAAACTGATGACAGGAATGCTACAAAATATCAAATTTGAAGAACTACAATAATATGAAACACATCAAAGCAGTTTTATTTGCAACTTTATTTTTAGTAAGTTGTGCTTACCTATATGCCGAAAAATTAAAAGAGAATGAAGCGGTAATTACTCTTCAGAGTTCAAAAATTGACTGTCATTCGTGCAAGGCAAAAATTGAGAAAAATATCCCTTTTGAAAAAGGAGTAAGTGACTTGAATGTAGATATTAAACTCAAAACTGTAACTATTAAATATCGCACTGATAAAACAACCATAGAGGCACTACAAAAGTCTCTTGAAAAAATTGGTTATCCAACAGAAGTTGTTTCAGCAACAGGCATTACACATTAGGATTCTTTTTTGTGAGCTTTAGGGACATTCATATCAAATATAAAGTCGTCAGGCTCAAGAATTAGTGTATTTTGAGGTAATGAAAATTGCAAATATGTGATTGGATATCCTCTCTGAATAAAGATTTTTTCGTAGTTCGTCAGAATTTCAAGCACAGAATTTTTACTCGCTCCACTTTGGTGAATATCTTTATTCGCCACATGTGGAGTTTGTTTGTTTTTAGACAAAACAGCCAAAGTATAAGCATGTAGCATTTGCCCATCTGTTTTGAGGTGCACTATTCCATTAGGCTGTAAAATCTTCGAGTAGCGATTAAGGAACATTGGTCCACAAAGGCGTTTGCGTGATTTTTTTGGTTGAGGGTCGGGAAATGTTATCCATATTTCACTCACTTCATTTTCAGAAAACAAACTCGTAATAACATCTATTTTGGTGCGAATGAAGGCCACATTATTTAGCCTCTCTTCAGTTGCTGTTTTTGCTCCTCGCCAGAGTCTCGCCCCCTTTATATCAATGCCAATAAAATTTTTCTGAGGATAACGCTTTGCAAGTTCTATAGTATACTCGCCTCTCCCACAACCAATCTCAACAACAATAGGATTATCGTTTTTAAAAATCTGATTGTGCCAATTTCCCCGAAGTGGAAAAATTCCCTCTAAAAGTTCCGAAAATTTAGGCTGAATAAGGCAAGAAAAAGTTTCATTTTCTTTGAAACGTGCCCATTTATTTTTACCCATTGTAGAAAAGTCTATCCTTTTATTTCTCTATACGTAACCCTATGTCTGAAATATGCTGCAAGAGTTCATTTCGCATTCCTTGCTGAATATCAAAACGATATATTCCACTATGAGGGAATTGCACATTTTGTTGATATACTAGACGATTGTCTAACAAATATGAAAATCCCTTACCGTACCACTTTCCATATTGGTCTGCAAGCATATACTCTACTGTATCACGCACAGATACTCCCGATGGAAGATAGGTCGTTACAAACAAAAAAATATTACAGTAAGGATATGCACTTGTATTACGCAGGTTAATATAAATCGTGTTGGTTGAGGTAATTGTATCTTCAATCGAAATATAAAAAGACACAATACTATCTTTATGCCATGTTTTATTAGGAATTGGAACATAGAAATCATGTATCACATTGCTACTGCATGAAGACAAAATAAACATAAGAAGCAATGCGAAGAAGCATGCTACTCTATTATGATTTTTTGTTTTTGCTATTGTCATTATCATTCTTAGAGAAGTTCTTTTTATGTTTGGAAGAAGAAAAAGGTTTATTTTGTCTTGTTTTTTTTCGTCTTGGGCGGTCAAATCGGGTGATGCTATCCTCACCTGCATCACTCTTAAATTCAGGCTCGGTATGAATTGGAGTTGTCGATTTGTATTCCTCACTCAATAAAACATCTACCGAAATCCCTTTTTTATTCTGAATCAGTATTTCTTTAACTCTTTCCACAGGCAATGCGACAAGGTTTTCCATTGAATATTTATCAAAGTTAAACCACATCAATCGCTTAAAAATATCGGTTTTATGGTGATATGCAGTACCATCCTTTGTTTCTAAGGTTGCATAATTTCGTGGGAAGTCTTTTTGTGCATCGGCATAGGTTGCGACCTCGTAATTAAGGCAGCATTTTAACTTTCCGCATTGTCCAGCAAGTTTTTGTTGATTGATAGCAATGTCTTGCAAGCGAGCGGCATTAGTAGACACCGAAGCAAAACTACATAACCATTGAGCACAACACAATTCTCGTCCACAAGTTCCAATACCTCCAATACGTCCAGCCTCTTGCCTTGCTCCAATCTGCCGCATCTCAATACGCACATAAAACTCGTCGGCCATAATTTTTATTAACTCTCGAAAGTCCACACGCTCATCTGCAATGTAATAAAATATAGCCTTAGTTTTATCGCCTTGCACCTCCACATCTCCAATCTTCATTTTTAGGTTCAAGTCAAGCACCATTTTTCTTGCCCGAATCATAAATGAATGCTCTAAGGCAATCGCCTCACTCCATTTTTCAATATCACCGCCTTTTACTTTGCGATATATTTTTTTGTATTCATACCTTTTGGGATCTAAGTTATTGCGCATCATTTGCAAACTAACAATATCGCCTACAAGAGAGACGACACCAATATCATGCCCTGGGGAGGCTTCTATCGCAACAATATCACCTTTTTGCAAAGGCAGTTGGTTTACATTTTGGAAAAATGATTTGCGTGTATTCTTGAAGCGCACCTCAACAATATCCGTAGGGAAAGCAGAACTGTGCAAGCCTTTTAGCCAATCTATTGTGGCTAATTTTTGACTAGACTCTACCTGACAACACTCTAATTCTCCTGTTGCTGTTTTTTTTTTGCAAGCACAGCCTCTTGTATATAACATTGCTTCGTTATCCGACATCATATAATTCTCTCCTTAAACTATGTGCAAATTTACATTTTTTTTATGAATGAACTTTCTTTTCAATAGTAAGTTCAACGCTCACCATAATTAAATCGTCTACTCTACCATAAGATAGTCTAACTGTTTTTTTTCCATATTTACACGCTCAACACGAATTTTCACTATATCGCCAAGCGTATAACTTTTACGTGTTTTACGTCCAACCACACGATAATTTTCTTCATCAAAATAGAAAAAATCACTTTGGAGCGTGCGCAAGAATATCATTCCCTCTATTTTATTTTCAGCAATCTCCACATAAATTCCACGCTCTGTTACACCTGAGATTACACCCTCATACTCTTTTCCCACCTTATCTTGCATATATTCAGCCATCTTATACTTAATAGACGATCGCTCAGCCTCAGCAGCAAGTCCCTCCATTTCGCTTGAGTGCTTACACAAAGCCTCGTAGTCAACATCTTTTTTCGGAGTTTTATTATTCAGGTACTGAAACAGCAAGCGATGCACCATCATATCGGGATAGCGGCGAATAGGCGAAGTAAAGTGTGTATAATGGTCAAATGCCAGACCATAGTGTCCTACATTTTTAGTACTATAACATGCCTTTGCCATACATCGCAAAGCTAATGTTTCCAGTAGATTTTGTGCTTTTTCGCCACGTATATCTGTCAATAAATTATTCAGTGAGGTTGAAACACTTTTCCCTTTGCCAAACTTAGCATTATAACCCAACTGCTGAGCAATCTTTGATAGGCGTTGTAGTTTTTCTTGATTAGGTTCATCGTGAATACGATAAACAAATGTGCGAGCAGTTTCTTTTGACGACAGTTTACCCACGTACTCTGCTACGCTTTTGTTAGCAAGTAGCATAAACTCCTCGACTAATTGGTGAGATTCGTGGCTCTCTCGAAAATACACTCCAAGAGGCTTTCCTGTTTTATCAATTTCAAATCTTGCTTCAGTGCGTTCAAACCCTATTGCTCCTTTTGCAAATCGTTCTTTTCGTAGTTGTTGAGCTAATTTATTTAAGATTAAAATCTCTTCAGCAAATTTATCCTCTTTTCCCTCAATAATTTCTTGAGCCTCTTCATAGGTAAAGCGAAAGTCAGATTTGATTACCGTTTTTCCTATCCAACAATTAGTTATTTTGCTTTTTGCATCCATCTCAAATACTGCCGAAAAGCACAGTTTTTCTTCCAAAGGACGCAAAGAGCACAATCCATTGCTCAGTTTCTCAGGCAACATTGGCACAGTGCGGTCAACCAAATACACAGAAGTAGCACGCTGCACAGCCTCTTTTTCGAGAATTGAGTCTTCTGCAATATAATGAGTAACATCTGCAATGTGTACGCCCACCTCATACTTGCCATTATCAAGTTTGCGAAACGAAAGCGCATCATCAAAATCTTTGGCATCTTGAGGGTCAATCGTGAAGGTTGTAACAGCACGAAAATCTTTACGTTTAGGCACTTCACTTTCTATATCATTTTCTATTTTTTCAGCGGCTTGTTCCACCTCCGCAGGAAATTTGTAGGGCAATCCATAGTCTGCAAGTATAGCGTGCATTTCGGTTGTATTATCCCCTGCATCGCCTAACACGTCAATAATTTTACCTGTCGGACAAGGCTTACCCTTCTCCCAGTCAGTAATCCTAACCAACACCTTTTGCCCCTCCTTTGCCCTGTTCAAGTCCGTAGCAGCAAGTTTAATTTTTATACGTGTTTTACGATTATCAACCACAACATAGTGAGCCTTTTGTTCAAACTGTAACACTCCCACAAACTCACTGCGTGCTCGTTGCAAAACTTCCATTACCTCGCCCTCTGGACGTCTCTTGGTTTGCCTCATAAATACCTTTACCGTATCGCCATGTAGTGCCTGATGAAGCGCAAAGGCAGGAATAAAGACATCAATCTCACTACTTTCGGTTATCAAAAATCCCCCTCCCCCACTTGTCATATCCAAAGTACCAACTACCTCAATCCCTTTCATTTTATTACGATATCGCTTATCATCACCCAACACAAGTTGATTCTCTTTATGTAGAGATTCTATTGTAGCCACAACTTTTGCTTGCTCATTTGCATCTTTCACGCGCAGATGCCTAAATAAATCACCCAAAGAAAAGGGCTTATTTGTGTTCTTTAAATACTCACGCAGATGCTGTATGATATTTGGCTTTTGGCGATATTTTCGTGCCATAAGGGGGAGAGTTGTTTTTGAAAGTGTGTTTTTGTACCTTTGCATGCAAGGCAAAACCTTTTGATAAAGGTACTATAAAATATCGCATTTGCCAATTTCTTTTATTCCCCAGCACATTTAAGACAATACGCGTATGATAAACAATGACAATGTTTTAGAACTTCTCAGCACTGTTGACCACCCCTCTTCAGACAAGAACATTGTAGAACTTGGCTTAGTAGAAATGTTAAGCATAAGCGAGAAAAAAATATCATTTGTACTCAATTTCAAAAAGCACCACGACCCTTTTTCGACCTCCATCAAATCACAATGTGAGGCGAAACTCAAAGCGGCTTTTCCCGATGCAGAGGTAGATATTGCCCTTGTGTTTTTAGAGGCAAAAAAAGCAAAATCCAGTGTAGAAGCAGCAGCAATAAAATTAGATAACATTAAGCATACCCTTGCAATAGTTTCGGGCAAGGGCGGAGTAGGAAAATCTACCATTACAAGTAATTTAGCAGTACACCTTGCCCAGCAAGGTTACAAGGTAGGCGTTGTTGACGCTGACGTTTATGGACCCTCTATGCCAAAAATGTTTGGCGTAGAGAGCGAAAAGCCAACAGCCAATGATAAAGAGCAAATTGTACCCATTGAGAAATTTGGCGTAAAGTTACTCTCCATTGGTTTTTTTGTTGAGCCAGACAGCCCTGTAATTTGGCGTGCGCCAATGGCTACAAGTGCCTTAAAGCAGTTACTACTACAAGCAGATTGGGGAGCATTAGACTTTTTGCTTATTGACATGCC
>JBOFMS010000025.1:0-17089 GCA_051658505.1 Bacteroidales bacterium
GATTGCAATAAACTTGCAAGAGGTGCAGGCCTAGATATTGCTAAAAATCCTGGAGCGACAGCATTTAATCCACTGTTTGTATATGGAGGTACTGGGCTTGGAAAAACGCATTTGGTCCAGGCTATTGGTTTAGAAGTTAAGAAACTTCATCCCGAAAAAGTTGTTTTGTATGTTAATGCGAACAAATTTAAGGAGCAATATACAACAGCAGTGTTAAAGAATGACATTAATAATTTTCTCTACTTCTATCAGATGGTGGATGTGTTGATTTTAGATGATGTGCATGATTTTGCTACACAAACAAAAACTCAGGATACATTTTTCCATATCTTTAATCAATTGCATTGCTCCAAGAAGCAAATCATTTTAACTTGTGATAAATCTCCTGTTGAGATAGAGGGCTTTGAACCTCGCATTTTATCTCGCTTCAAATGGGGATTATCTGCAGAGATTACACAACCTGACTATAATACTCGACTTGCGATTTTTCGCTACAAAGTATATAAAGATGGCATTGATTTAGAAGATGAAGTTATTGAGTATCTTGCAGATAAAGTGACGAATAATATCAGAGAGTTCGAGGGGGTACTTAATCGCCTGCTTGCAGAGGCGACATTCAATAAAAGAGCCATTACTATGGAGATGGTTGCGAGTGTGGTTAATAAAAACATTCGCAATAACCAAAAAGAACTTTCAATTACTGGAGTTTATAAGGCAGTTTGTGAACACTTAAATATTCCTTTTGAACAGGCACAAACGGCTACACGTAAGCGAGAAATTGTACAAGTGCGTCAAATTGCAATGTATTTTTGCAAAAACCTCACAAAGTCATCTTTGTCTTCTATTGGAGAGCATATTGGAGGGAAAAACCATGCAACTGTTTTGCATGCTTGCAAACAGGTAACTAATCAAATGGAAACAGATAAGGGATATTTTGAAATGGTTTCTGCGCTTGAGAGGAAATTAAAGGTGTCGTAAGATACCTCCGAAAGAGGAAGGTGCAAACTATATTAAGCAATTTTTGCACCTTGCAGAAGTTCTAGTTTCAATAATTTGAAATTAGAACTTTAAACAAGTAGAGACAGGTCAACTTCATTAGAGTTTGCGAGTTCTGATAATCTTCCTTGCTCGCAACGAATAACACGCTTTGGGAAGCGCTGAAGTAATCCATAGTTATGAGTCGCCATTATGATGCTTTGTCCATTAGCACTAATTTCATGAAGCACCATCATAATGTTTTCCGAAGTTTCAGGGTCGAGGTTGCCCGTGGGCTCATCTGCTAAAATGATTTCAGGCTCATTCAGCAAGGCTCTTGCTATGACTACGCGCTGTTGCTCGCCTCCAGAGAGTTGATGTGGCATTTGATGTGTTTTATCAAGAAGATTAACTTTTTCAAGCACTGTTAAAATGCGTTTTTCAATTTGGGCTTTATCTACCCATCCTGTTGCCTTTAGGGCAAAAAGCAAATTGTCTTTAACTGTGCGATCAGTCAAAAGTTGAAAGTCTTGAAAGACAACTCCAACTTTTCTGCGCAGAAATGGAATGTGTACATCTTTGATTTGATGCAATTTATAGCCAGCAACCCAAGCCTCACCTTTTTTTAGACGAAGTTCTGCATTTAATGTTTTTATAAGACTTGATTTGCCACTGCCAACTTTTCCTACAAGGTAAATAAATTCCCCTTGTTTTACATTAAAATTTACCGCTGATAAAATCAGGTTTTCTCCGTGGTAAATCATGGCATTTTTTACCTCAATAACATTATTTAGCGATGACATAATTAGCGGACATTTGAGTTTTGATTCGCAAAGTTATGTATTTCTGTCAATATTATAGAGGCATCACTGGTCTTATGATTTTTTAACCAAATAATATATGCACAAATATGTTAGCACGGGAATAGACCGTACTTTTGCTGTGTTAAAATTGCTTTATTTACCTTTTGAAACATGCCAACTATCTTTTCTCGCGTTTCGCTCTCTATTTTACTAGTTTTATTCTCATTTTTGCTTTCGGCACAAGTGTTGCTAGATATTAGGGAGCCTCAACAGGTATACAATCGTGCCATACTTTTTCTTCAAAATCAACAGTATGGGCTTGCTCAGGAGGAGTTTGAACGAGTTTTGAAATTATCCAAAGGCAAGAGTTTTTTGCAGATTGAGGAGGCTTCAAAATATTACATTTTGGAGTGTGCTTATGAGCAACAACAGTTTAATACAGAGAGGCTTATTTTAAAGTATATCGCAAGTTATCCACATGGGACATATTGCAATGACGCCTATCATCTTTTAGGAAAGTTTTATTATCAACTTAAAAATTATGAGAAGGCTTTAGATGCATTAGAAAAATTTCATAGTTATAACCTAGCCAAGAGTGATTTTCAGGAGTATACATTCAAAAAGGCTTACTCTTTATTTTATATAAAGGACTTTGAACGTGCTGCTCCGCTATTTGCGCTACTCAAAGATTCAGAAAGTAAATATGCCACTGCAGCAACCTACTATTATGCTCACATTGCTTATGAGCAAAAAATGTTTTCGGTTGCGCTTAAGCATTTTGAGAAATTGCGCAATGATGATGTGTTTTCAAGGGTAGTGCCGTATTATGTTATTCATATATTTCACTATCAAAAAAATTATGACAAGGTTATTGAGGAGGGAGAGAAAATGATAGAGGACGTGAGTGGAAAAAGGCTTGCAGAGATATCTCGTATTATTAGCGAGGCATATTATCATAAAGAGGACTATGTAAAGGCATTACCTTACATTGAAAAATTTACGGCGACAACATCTCTACTAACTCGCTCAGATAAATACATTGCAGGTTATGTGTATTATAGGAATAAGGGATTTGAACGAGCAGCCGAGATGTTTGAGCAAATTGTTGTGGGCAATGATTCGCTAGCACAGAATGCTTATTATTATTTAGCAGATGCCTTTTTGCAGCAGGGTAATAAGCGTAGTGCAGGGAATGCCTTTTTGCAGGCATCAAAAATGGACTTCTTCCCAGAACTTAAAGAAGACGCAATGTTTAGTTATGCAAAACTAATGTTTGAACTTAATTTAAGTCCCTTTAATGATGCGATAGATGCCTTGCTTACGTATTTGAAAGAGTATCCAAAATCTCGCAGAAGAGACGAAGCACATAAGTGTTTAATGCAGGCATATCTTATGTCAAAAAATTACAAAGAGGCACTTGTGGCATTGCAATCAATAGAGAAGCCTGATGCTGAGGCACTTTCGGCTTTGCAAAAGGTGGCGTATTTTCGTGCTATAGAGTTGTTTCAAAATCAACAATATGAAGAAACATTATCCCTCTTTGAGTTGTCGATCAAGTTTGGGACTTACCATCCAAGTATAATGGCGCAAGCAATTTATTGGAAGGGAGAGGCAATGTATCGTCTAAAAAGGTTTGAGGAGGCTAAGGATTTATTTTCTGAATTTGTACTTTCGGCAGGAAGTGTTCCTACAAAAGAGTTTCGCTTAGCACACTACAATTTGGGTTATAGTTTTTTTCACCTTAAGCACTATGACGAGGCTATCATTTGGTTTCGTAAATATCTGTCTTTTGCCGATGCAATAAATTATCCCTTGTTATGCGATTCGCACAATCGAATAGCAGATGGAAATTTCATGCAAAAACGTTACAATGAGGCGGTTAATAGTTATAATGTCGTGCGAAAGATGAAGTCTCTTGATGCGGACTATGCGGCTTATCAGGCTGGATTGTGCTATGGTTTGCTAGGTGCATTGCATAAGAAAATAAATTTAATGGAGGAGGTTATTAACTTCAAGCCCATGTCTCCATATTCAGATCAAGCTTTGTATGAAAAGGGGAGGAGTTATGTGCAGTTGTCGGAGTATCAGATGGCCGTAGCGGAATTTCAGACTTTGTTGGATACATTTCCACGTAGCGCACTTGTGGCAAAAACTTTGCTAGAATTAGGTTTTATTGCGGTGAACCAACAAAATAATCCTCAAGGTTTAGTGCGTTATAAGCGAGTTGTAAGTGAGTTTGCAGGTACTGCAGAGGCTCGTACTGCATTGCTCGGAGTTAAAAATATATACATGGATATGGATGATGTTGATGGATACTTTAAGTACATTGCAACCCTTAAACATGTGGTTAGTAGTTCTTCAGAGCGAGACTCGCTATCGTTTTCTGTCGCTGAAAAAGCATACTTAGAGGAGAATTACGAAAAGGCACGAGGGTTGTTAGGGAAGTACCTCGCAGAATTTTCAAATGGAGCATTTGCAGTTGACGTGCACTTTTATCTTGCTGATTGCTTTTATCTTGCTAATGACTATGATGCTGCTTTACCTCACTTGAGTCATATTCTTGGTCTGCCAAAAGGTAATTATACTGAGTTGGCACTACAAAAAGCAATACATATTGCCAATAGCAAGGAGGATTACAAGCAGGCCTTGGGGTATTATGAGCAATTGAAAGAGGTGGCGAGTACTCGAATAGTACAGATAGAGGCTTTGTTTGGATTGGTTCGCAGTAATTTCTTTTTGAATAATTATACTGCAGTTATAGATAATGCAATGCAAGTATTAGTGGCAGATAATGTACCTGATGAGATGCAGCGAGAGGCTCGCTTTAAGCAAGCCAAATCATACGAGGTGCAGAATGACACTTTGGAGGCTATTGAACTTTACAAAGAACTTGCAGTTGATCCGATAACTCAAGAGGGTGCAGAAGCATACTATATTGTAATAAAACATGAATTTAATGCCGAGAATTTAGAGCGCGCAGAAAAGGCAATTTTAGATTTTTCAAAAACAGGTACGCCTCATCAATATTGGCTGGCAAAGAGTTTTATCATTTTAGGAGATATATACGTGAAACGAGGTGATGCTTTTCAGGCGAAAGCAACCTATGAAAGTATTTTAGATGGCTATAAAGATGAGGCTGACGGTGTTGTGCAGGAGGTATCGAAAAAAGTACAGGAACTACTTGCTGTAGAGCAAGTAAAGGAGATAGAGGCACAAAGCCAAGAAACGATGGCTCCTGTTGTAATAGAAGAGAATGAGTAGGAATTGAATTGCGCCATAAAGAATATTTATATCATGAAGAATACAATCATTACACTTACTCTACTTTTTGCCTTTACTCTTACAGTAATGGCTGAAGAGGTTGATAGTCTCGATTTTTCAGTAGATACTTTGTCTCGAATAGTTGAAGTTACACGTTCTTATGAGCCAACATTGCCTGCTGCTTATAAAATTAACTCATCGCCACAGATTAATGACACTACCAAAGCACCCATTCAACTTAACTATTCTCTGCTCTATAACAAGCCCCTTAGTGCAACTTATATGCTTACGCCTTTAAGTCCAGCAAAGTTGCAATCAGAGCCCGCGAAAGATGATAATAATAGTGGACTTGTGCGTTTGGGTTTAGGTTATAAAACATCTACTTTGTTTGACGCTTACTATGGTAGTGAAAATGCACAGCAGTTTGTTTGGAGCGTGTTTGCTAATCATCGTGGAAATTATGGAGATGTAAAAAATACTAACAGCGAATTAGTTCCGAATCTAGATATGCGTAATGAGATTGGAGCAATGGGAACGTATCAGTTGAATAATGCAGAACTCAAGGCGAGTATTGGATTCTTGCGGAAGGATTTGCGTTTTTTTGGTTATGATGTTGACTCATTTCAACTATCGAATTATAAAGAAACTGACCCTAAGCAGTATTTCAACACATTTTATGCGAGATTTGTCTATGATAATCCTGCACTTTTGGACACTTCTACCACACTCCGTATTGGCGCAGCATATTATTTTCATAATAATAGATTTAGTCAAGCTGAAAATGGAATCAATATTGAGGCAGTGTCTACAAAACAACTTAGGCAAACAACCACAGCACAACTATCACTTTTTACCGATTTTTATCAATACAATGCCGATGATTACTCAAGTTTAGCGTATGAAGTTTCTTTAGTACCTCAATTAACCGAAAGTCGAGAGAATTGGGAGGCTGCTCTAGCCTTTGACCTTACTTTGCTGAGTAAGCATACATCAAAGACCTCATTTAACTTCTTACCCTCACTTAGTTTCGCTTACTTTATTGCAGAGGGAGCATTTGTACCTTATACTAAATTCTCATTATTTAATGACTTTGTTTCATTTGCTAATATCACCAATATTAATCCATATATTAACCCTTTTCAAAATACAGACATTCAGAATCCTAACAGTACAAAGATTGAACTTGGAGCAAAGGGAAAATTGGGTTCAATGTTTAAATATAACCTTGAGTTTGCTTACGCTTATGTAAAACGCATGGTGTTTTTCATTAACTCACCCATTGGCTTAGGCAACTATTTTGATGTGCATAATAATAACGTTAACACCTTAGCATTTCAGTCTGATATAAACTTAATTTTATCTCGCTCCCTTGAACTGAAATATGGATTGCAATACACGCATTATGAGATGAAAGGAGGCGAACTTGAAAGAGCCTATAATCGCCCCTCGCTGATGATGAATGTAGAAGCAAATTATAATTTTTGGAATAAGCTTAATGTATATGCTAGTGGAGATTTATTTGGTCGCTATTATGCACTAAATCTAAGAGGAGAAGAGTTGTACAAAAAGGCTGGGTTTTATATGAACTTAGGACTTAACTATCGATTTTTTAATCGCTCTTCAGCCTTTATTCAGTTCAATAATATATTTGCGAGACGCTACGAAATTTACAATAATTATTCAACCTATGGCTTTAACGGCATGATAGGTTATTCCTTTGTTTTTTAGCCATCAAAAAGACTTTTATAAAAATGGCACAAAAAATAAGCCCAAGTGTTTTACAAACGATTGACATACGGGGTGCAAAAGTTCACAATCTAAAAAATATTAGCCTGCAAATTCCACGCAATCAATTGGTGGTAATAACGGGTTTGTCGGGTTCAGGCAAGAGTAGCCTTGCATTTGACACGCTTTTTGCAGAAGGGCAACGTCGTTATGTTGAAAGTTTATCGGCGTATGCACGACAGTTTTTGGGGCGCATCAACAAACCAGAGGTAGATGCAATTCTTGGGATTCCGCCTGCTATTGCGATTGAGCAAAAGGTAAACTCTCGTAATCCTCGTTCAACTGTTGGTACATCAACTGAGATTTACGACTATCTAAAATTGCTTTTTGCACGTATTGGGCGCACGTTTTCACCTATTTCGGGCGAGGAGATAAGGCCACACTCTACTAGTGATGTATTGCAGCATATTGCAACATTGCCCAACAATAAGCGACAACTGTTACTTGCTCCGCTCTGTTTATCGTCCACAATCGGTTTTGTTGAAAAACTCACACTTCTTGTTCAGCAAGGCTTTAACCGAATTTGCATCAAGCGTAAAGATGTCTGGGAGGTCGTACAGATAGAGGAATACCTAAGTGCTTACTCTACGCACTCTCGTGAAATTGAGACACAAAGCAGTGTATTCATTCTTATTGACAGATTTGCTGCAAGTGCTGACCAAAATATGCTTGAAAACCTAGCAGATTCAATTCAAACCGCATTTAACGAGGGAGAAGGCAATATCTTATTAGCAGATTATCCCTTGACAGAAGAGGCTGGCAGTTTGCTTGGCAAGCCATTCTCTAATCGCTTTGAGGGCGATGGGATAGTTTTTGAGCATCCTTCCGAGCATTTATTTAGTTTCAACAGCCCACTTGGAGCTTGCCCCATTTGTCAAGGTTATGGAAAAGTAGTAGGTATTGATGAAGATTTAGTTATTCCAGATAAAACTCGCTCCATTTACGACAATGCCGTGCAGTGCTGGAGAGGCGAGCAAATGAAATTTTTCAAAGAGGAATTTATCAGTCAAACTGCAAAATTTGATTTTCCGATTCATAAACCCTACGCTGAGCTTACGCAAGCGCACAAAGACCTTTTGTGGAAAGGGAAAGGGGCGTATGGAGGGCTCAATGCTTTTTTTACAGAACTTGAGACAAATCGTTATAAGATACAGTATCGAGTAATATTGGCAAGATATACAGGTAAAACAATTTGTAGAGAATGCAATGGCACTCGCTTACGCAAAGAGGCACTGTATGTTAAAGTGAACGACAGGCACATTGCAGAATTGGTAAAAATGCCCATAGATGACTTGAGGCACTTTATGCATAGTCTGCGTCTTGATAACTATGAACAAACAATTGCGGGGCGAACATTAACCGAGATTCAAAACCGTTTGCACTTTTTGCAAAACGTAGGCTTGGGTTATCTAACTTTAGACCGACTGAGTAATACCCTTAGTGGAGGTGAAAGCCAACGCATTAATCTTGCCACATCACTTGGCAGCAGTCTTGTTGGCTCACTATACATATTAGATGAACCAAGTATCGGCTTGCACCCACATGACACGCACTTGCTTATCGGAGTGCTAAAGCAGTTGCGAGATTTAGGCAACACCATTGTTGTTGTTGAGCACGATGAAGAAATAATGCGTGCCGCAGACCAAATTATTGATATTGGACCATACGCAGGGCGACTTGGTGGCGAAGTTGTATTTCAAGGTAGCATAAATGAACCCCTTAAAGCGATTGGTGAAAAAAGTTTGACGCTGCGCTACCTTAATGGACAAGAAGAAATTGCTTTACCTACGCATTATCGCAAGATGAATAGCTATATTGAGATCATCGGAGCGAGAGAAAACAATCTCAAAAACCTAAATGTTAGATTCCCCCTTGAAGGCATTGTGGCGATTACAGGAGTGAGTGGATCAGGAAAATCAACATTGGTAAAAAGCATTTTATACCCAGCACTTAATCGCCACCTTAATCTTTACGGCAATCACCCTGGTGCACATGACAAACTTTGCGGCGATCTTAATCGCATAAAAAACGTAGAGATGATTGACCAAAACCCAATTGGGCGGAGTAGTAGAAGCAATCCAGTTACTTACATTAAGGCTTATGATGAGATTCGTCGCCTTTTTGCCGAGCAACAGTATGCTAAAATCAATGGCTATACTCCCTCGCACTTTTCCTTTAATATAGATGGAGGGCGTTGTGAGGAATGTCAGGGAGATGGTACAATTCATGTCGAAATGCAATTTATGGCAGATGTTACTTTAGTATGTGAAACTTGCCATGGAAAACGTTTCAAATCTGACATTTTAGAGGTAAAATACAAAGACTATAATATTAGCGACATCTTGGATTTTACGGTAAATCAAGCTATTGAGTTTTTTGAACAACAAACAGAGCCCTCAGCCAAAAAGATAGTTGATAAATTAAAACCATTGCAAAATGTGGGATTAGGCTACATTAAGTTAGGGCAAAGCAGTAGCACGCTTTCAGGGGGAGAAAGTCAGCGAGTAAAACTTGCCTCATTTTTGCTCAAAGAGGTTGCTACGGATCCACTACTATTTATATTTGATGAGCCTACAACAGGGCTTCACTTTCATGATATAAAAAAACTGCTAGAGTCGTTTAATGCTTTGGTGGAGCGAGGACACTCGGTGTTAGTGGTAGAGCATAATATGGACGTAGTCAAATGTGCCGATTGGGTCATTGACCTTGGGCATGGAGGAGGAGAGGCTGGAGGCACAGTCTGTTTTGCAGGCACGCCTTCAGACTTGGCAAAACGTACCGACTTACATACAGGAAAGAGTTTAGAGGATAGATTTAGAAATCATACAAAATAGTACATTCTGTATAGCTATAAGATGATAAAAACTTTTCAATATTTTTTGCAATCAAAAAATAAAAGTTACCTTTGCAGCCCTAAGAATTCGGCAGATTCTATGCGAAAACATATAATTGTTTGATTTTTAGTCGCATTTATTTTGAATTATTTCCTAAATATATGAATACATTAAGTTACAAAACCGTATCGCTTAATTCGGCAACGGTAAAGAAAGAGTGGGTAGTGATAGATGCTACAAATGAGGTAGTTGGACGACTTGCTGCTACCGTGGCATATATGTTGCGCGGAAAAAACAAGGTGGGATTTACACCACACGTAGATTGTGGTGATAATGTGATTATCATCAATGCAGAAAAAGTTCGTTTTACTGGTGATAAAATGACTGACAAGCAATACGTACGCCATACAGGTTATCCTGGAGGACAACGTTTTTCAAATCCAGCAGAAGTCTTGAAAAAGAAGCCTTTTGCCGTAATTGAGCATGCCGTAAAAGGAATGCTTCCAAAAAATCGCTTAGGAGCACAAATGTTTCGCAACCTACATGTATATGCAGGAGCAGAGCATCCACACGAGGCTCAACAGCCTACTCCTATCAAAACAAGTGAAATTAGGTAAACTAAACAATATCAATGGCATCAACAGTTATCAACGCAGTCGGACGCAGAAAATCTGCAATTGCTCGTACTTATTTAAGTGCAGGTAGTGGAAAAATCACTATCAACAATCGCGAATTTACAGATTATTTTCCTTCAGGAATTTTACAGTATGTAGTAACTCAGCCTTTAGTGCTTACAGGCAATGAGGCGAACTACGACATCAAGGTTAATCTTGATGGAGGTGGAATTACAGGGCAAGCAGGCGCACTTCGCTTAGCAATTGCTCGTGCACTTTGCGAGATAGATAAAGAGGCTTTTCGTCCAATATTAAAGGCAAATGGTTTGCTTACTCGCGACTCTCGTGAGGTAGAGCGTAAAAAACCAGGTCGTCCAGGTGCACGTAAACGCTTCCAGTTCAGCAAGCGTTAATCTGCGATTTATTTTATTGCACGGAATCAATTTTGCAAACATTGCAGACCGAGTTTATCGCTACTGCAATGTTGGTTTTCCGTGAAAAAATTTGACAGACCAAGTACTGTGAAGGAAATAGCACACCTACTTGCTACTGAACAAATTGAGGATTGAGAGGTTTGATTTTATTTCAAAACAATTAAACATAAATATAAAAAAACAATGCCACGTACAAATTTCGAACAACTTCTAGAATCAGGTGCACACTTTGGACACCTAAAACGCAAATGGAATCCTAAAATGGCTCCCTATATTTTTATGGAGAAAAATGGGATTCACATTATAGACCTTCACAAAACTGCTGTAAAAATTGATGAGGCCGCTGCTGCTGCCAAGCAAATCGTAAAATCAGGACGTAAGATTTTGTTTGTTGCAACAAAAAAACAAGCAAAAGACGTTGTTTCTGAAATCGTTGCAAAGGTAGGAATGCCTTATGTAACTGAGCGTTGGGCTGGTGGTATGTTGACGAACTTTCCAACCATTCGTAAGTCGGTAAAAAAGATGTCGCAAATTGACAAAATGAATACCGATGGCACATTTGCTAACTTGTCAAAACGTGAAAAGTTGCAAATTTCTCGCCAACGTGCGAAGTTGGAGAAAAACTTAGGAAGTATCGCTGATTTATCTCGCTTGCCTGCTGCTATTTTTGTAGTTGATGTACAAAAAGAAGCCAATGCAGTTCGTGAGGCAAATCGCTTGAATATTCCTGTTATTGCAATGGTTGATACTTGCTGTAATCCTTCTCCTATTGACTTTGTAATCCCTGCAAATGATGATGCAACAAAATCAGTTGCTCATGTGGTAGAGGTTATTTGTGGAGCAATTCAAGAAGGATTGGAGGAACGCAAATTAGAGAAAGATAAAGAGGATAAGGGAACTCCAAAAGGTGAAAATGTAGAAGCTGGTGGAGAAAAAAACACAAAGTTGAGAACTCGCAAGCCAAAGGTTGAGAACGCTTAATCTATCTATTTTACGAACAACGAACATTTTAGTATACAAGAACAATGGAAATAAAAGCATCTGATGTAGCAAAATTGCGCCAAATGACAGGGAGCGGTATGATGGACTGCAAAAATGCCCTAGTTGAGGCGAATGGTGATTTTGATAGAGCACAAGAAATTATCCGAGAAAAAGGCAAACTCGTTGCAAGTAAACGTGCTGACCGTGAAACCAAGGAAGGAGCAGTTATTGCAAAGTTATCATCTGACAATAAAAAAGGTGTATTGGTAAGTTTAGGTTGTGAAACAGATTTTGTTTCGCAAAATGCAGAGTTTTTAGATTTAGCAAATAAAATTGCTGATGCTGCACTTGCAAATACTCCTGCTGACCTTGCTGCATTGCTTGCTATAAAAATTGGAGAATATACTATTGAGGACTTGGTGTCGCAACAAACAGGTAAAACTGGCGAAAAGCATCAAGTGGCATATTACGATAAATTAGAGGCTCCTATGTTGGTTACTTATAACCACATGAATGGAAAGGTTTCATCTTTGGTTGCTTTTAATAAAGAGATTTCTGTTGATGCTGCACGTGATGTTGCTATGCAGGTTGCAGCGATGCGTCCTGTGTCTGTAAGCAAAGATGATTGTCCTAAAGACATGCAAGAAAAAGAATTGCAAATAGGTCGTGAGCAAGCAAAATTAGAAGGTAAGCCTGAGGCTATAATTGAAAAAATTGCTCAGGGTAAACTTAATAAGTTTTTCAAAGAAAGCACTTTGTTAGCGCAAGACTTTATTAAGGACGGAAAAATAAGTGTTGAGGCTTACATCAATAGTGTTGATGCTGATGCAACTGTTACTGCTTTTAAGTGCTTTACATTTAATGAATAAGCCAATATCATGCTAATATATAACCCGAAAAAGTAACTCTTTTTCGGGTTTTATTTTGTTCAATATTTATTCGATTTATAATCAAAAATTATGATAAAGTACAAACGCATTTTATTAAAACTTAGTGGAGAATCTCTGCAAGGCACATCGGCGTATGGTATTAACCCTGATGTGTTGAATGCTTATGCTGAGCAAATAAAAGAAATTGTAAGCATGGGTGTACAAGTAGGAGTGGTTATTGGTGGAGGCAATATATTTAGAGGCTTGAGTGGGGTAAATAAAGGTTTTGATAGGGTAAAGGGCGACCAAATGGGTATGCTTGCTACGGTTATTAATAGTATAGGTTTGCAGTGTGCTATTCAAGGCAAAGGGGGGAAGGCACGTACCTTTACCTCGGTGTTTATGGAGCCTGTGGGTGAAAGTTTTTCTAAGGATAAGGTATTAGCGTGTATGGCGGGGGGCGAGGTGGCTATTATTGGAGGAGGTACAGGCAATCCGTTTTTTACTACAGATAGTGCATCTGCTTTGCGTGCAATAGAGATAGAGGCAGATTTGCTACTGAAAGGCACTCGTGTTGATGGAGTATATACAGCGGACCCTGAAAAGGATAAAACTGCCACAAAATTTGATTCGATTAGTTATGATGAGGCGTATGCAAAGAACCTTAAAATAATGGATTTAGCAGCCTTTGCTCTATGCAAGGACAATGCTATGCCGATTATGGTTTTTGACATGAATAAGGTGGGCAATTTGAAGAAAATTGTAGAGGGGAAAAGTATAGGAACTCTGATTCATACTTAGGGTCTAAAAAAAATGCTTGCTCCATTTTTTAAGGCGAATGAAGTAGAGGCAGGCTGTGATGAGGCTGGGCGGGGTTGTCTTGCAGGACCTGTATTTGCTGCAGCGGTTATACTACCTCAAGCATTTTATCATCCTTTACTTAACGACTCAAAACAAGTTACTCAACAGCATCGTAAAGACTTACGAGCTTACATTGAAACTCATGCTTTGGCGTGGGCAGTTGCAAGTGTAAGTAATGAAGAGATTGACAGCATCAATATTTTGAAAGCCTCGTTTTTGGCAATGCACAGAGCCATCGCTCAACTCAAGATTGTGCCAACAAGTTTACTTATTGATGGCAATAGGTTTACGGCTTACCCCAATATTCAACATACTTGTGTGATAAAAGGAGATGCAAAGTTTGCAAGCATTGCAGCAGCCTCTATACTTGCAAAGGAGTATCGAGATGATTTTATGCAAGACATTCACCAAGAATTTCCAGCATATAATTGGGCAAAAAACAAAGGCTATCCAACAGTAGAGCATCGCAAAGCCATTCAAGAATATGGCACTTGCAAGTATCATCGAGTAAGTTTCAATCTTTTGGGAAGTAGGCAAACCTCATTATTCTAAGCAGAGGTTTTACTTGTTGTGGCAAATCTTCCGAATATAGTTTTTGAGGATATGAAAAGCAGGCACACACATATCACCGTGATTATGTCCACCTAGTTCATACAAATGGCAGGCTTTATGCCCATTCTCTTTCATCATACGCCAAAAGTAGGCAGTCTCCTCATATCTTCCGAAGAGTTCCATCTCTCGGTCGCCCGAAATGAGAATTAAAGGCGGAGCATCGGCACGAACATGGTACAGAGGAGCAAACTCATCAATACTTGGTTGAGTAGGTTTCATCCCCTTACGCTCTCTATAGGCAAAGTGGCTAATTGATTGACCACTAAATGAGGATAAAACAGCAATAGAATCGGCATCAACATCATAAGCATTTAGCCATTTCTTTTGTAAGCCAATCATGCTAATTAAATATCCTCCTGCGGAGTGTCCTGCTACAATAATTTTTTTTGTACTTCCGCCATACTTCTCCACATTCTTAAACGCCCATGCCACAGCCGCTGCCGCATCATCTATGCAGTGCTCAAGGCTTGCTTTGGGTAGTAGGCGATAGTCAACAGCCACTACTGCAATCCCCGAATTTTTAAGTTGCTGTGGAATATAACGCTCGCCACTAGTTAAGCCTCCTGAGTGAAACCACACTATAGTAGCATAGTTGAAACTATCTTTTGGATAATAGAAGTCGAGTTTGCAGCGTTCTAAGGCATAGGCATTTCCCGCCTTGCGATAGGGAATAGTAGAGAGGGTAGTGTACTCTTGCGCAAAAAGCAAAACTGAAGTACAGTAGATGCATATTATTAGCGCAAGTTTCTTTTTCATCGCTTGTTGACGATTAAGCCTGTTTATACTCTTGATAAACTTGCTCAACCCCTTGTGCTAAGGAGGTTTTATATTGCCAACCTAAGTTTTGGAGTTTGCTTACATCAAGGAGTTTGCGAGGCGTACCATCGGGCTTGTCAGTATTCCAATGAATAGCACCCTTATAACCTACCGTGTGTTGTATTAGTTCAGCAAGTTCTTTAATGGTAACATCTACTCCTGTACCAATATTAACAAGTCCTGCCTCCTTGTAGTTTTGCATGAGGAATACGCAAGCACTTGCAAGGTCGTCAACGTGCAAAAACTCTCGACGAGGGCTACCTGTACCCCACAACTCTACTTGTGGAAGATGCTTTTGCTTTGCTTCGTGAAACTTGCGCAACATAGCAGGCAGTACATGAGAGTTTTGCAAATCATAATTATCATTAGGACCGTAGAGGTTGGTAGGCATTACGCTGATGTAGTTGCAGCCATATTGTGCACGATAGGCATCGCACATTTTGATGCCCGCAATTTTGGCAATAGCGTAAGGTTCATTCGTTTCCTCTAAGAGTCCTCCCAGTAGATACTCCTCTTTGAGAGGCTGTGCAGCCAACTTTGGGTAAATGCAAGATGAGCCAAGAAACAACAATTTTGTTACGCCATTCAGATAACTGTGATGAATGACATTATTCTGTATCATCAAGTTTTCGTAAATAAACTGTGCACGATAGGTGTTATTGGCAACAATACCCCCTACTTTTGCAGCGGCTAAAAAGACATAATCGGGCTTTTCGGTAGCAAAGAAATCTGCCACTTCATCTTGCTTACACAAATTTAATTCTTGCGATGATCGCAACACAAAATTGCTGTAGCCCAAGCCCAACAAGTGGCGATGTAGGGCAGAGCCCACCATACCTTTATGCCCTGCAATGTATATTTTGGCTTGCTTTTCCATTATTCAAAGTAGTTGAGTGTTTGATAGCCACCTGCTTTTAAGTAGGCATCTTTGCTCATAAGTTTTAGGTCGCTTTGCATCATATCGTCCACCAGGCCTTGTAGGCTATATTCGGGAGTCCAGCCCAGTACACTGTTTGATTTTGAGGGATTACCAATGAGTAGTTCCACTTCGGTTGGGCGAAAGTACTTAGCATCTACCGCTATGGCTACCTCACCAATACGCTGTTTGATTTGTGGCAAATGTTGAGCCCCCACTTGTTGGCTAAAGATTGCCTCATCGATGCTTGCAATTTTACCTACTTCATCTACTCCTTGTCCTGTAAACTCAATGCTTACCCCCACAAATGCAAACGCCATACGCACAAACTCACGTACACGAGTAGTTACGCCTGTGGCGATAACATAATCATCAGCCTTGTCTTGTTGTAAGATAAGGTACATTGCCTTTACATAGTCCTTAGCATGTCCCCAGTCACGTTCAGCAGAGAGGTTGCCCAAAAAGATTTTCTCTTGCATTCCCATAGCGATTTTTGCCGTAGCACGAGTAATTTTACGAGTAACAAAAGTTTCGCCACGAATAGGCGATTCGTGATTAAACAAGATGCCATTAGAGGCGTGCATATTGTATGCCTCACGATAGTTTACGGTAATCCAGTAGGCGTACATTTTTGCTGCAGCATAAGGGCTGCGAGGGTAAAAGGGAGTTTTTTCGGATTGAGGCACCTCTTGCACCAAGCCGTATAGTTCGGAGGTTGAGGCTTGATAGATGCGACTCTTCTTTTCCAGTCCCAATAGGCGCACAGCCTCCAGTATGCGCAAGGTGCCTATACCATCGGCATTGGCGGTATATTCAGGAGTGTCGAAACTCACTTTTACATGCGACATAGCCGCCAGATTGTAAATCTCATCAGGCTGTACCTCTTGTATAATGCGAGTAAGGTTCATCGAGTCGGTCATATCACCGTAGTGCAATATCAAGTTCCTATTATTAACGTGAGGGTCTTGGTACAGGTGGTCGATACGGTCGGTGTTAAACAACGAGCTACGGCGTTTGATACCATGAACGGTATAACCCTTTTTGAGTAAAAACTCGGCTAAGTATGCGCCATCTTGTCCTGTAATGCCTGTGATAAGTGCTGTTTTCATAGTCGTTAATAATAGTTGATTATAGGTTGATTGTAATCTGTTTTTTTACGTTGTAGCCAACAAGAGAATAGCCAACAAAAAAAAACGTACGAAAGTACTGAAAATATACAGAATGTAAAAATATTTACAACTTATGTCTGTATTTAAGGAGTAGCACGCTTACTCCTCATACTCTGCGTTTGCTCTGCAACGCCCCTCTTCCTTTTTTATTCGTCCTTG
>JBOFMS010000026.1:0-13495 GCA_051658505.1 Bacteroidales bacterium
ACTTCTTTCAAAACTTTTTTGGCAGAGCAAGGACAAAATGTAAAGTCAGAGTTTTTTATCCCTTATGTAATTGATAATTTAATTAAAAATAAAACTGCTAGCGTACAAGTGCTTGATACACCATCAAAGTGGTTTGGGGTAACTTATCCAGAAGACAAACCTACTGTAGTACAGAAACTTACAGAATTAGTTGCGCAGGGAGTTTATCCACAGAAGCTGTGGAAATAGGCAATTACCCCCCTACTCCTCATCTCCCCTAAGCACTGGCAAGCCAATATTATAGCGTTGAGCTAAAATGCGAGTGGTAATTACAGCAGTAACACAAATTACTTGTGCATAGATTGCCTCTATGGTTATAAGTGTTACCAAAAAGTAAATGATACCTCCACATAGGCAGGCTGATGCATAAATCTCTTTACGAAAGATAAGGGGTACTTCGTTGATAAGAATATCGCGCAGTACTCCTCCAAACGACCCTGTAATTGTACCCATGATAATGGCAACCCACCACGGGAAACCACAGAAAAGGGCTTTCTCAAGTCCCACAACAACAAACAAACCAAGCCCCAAGGTATCAAAAATAAATAAAGGGCTTGCCATCTTATTTAGGTGTTTAAATAGCACAATGGTTGCTATCATCGCTGTTGCCGTGATGATTAAATAGGAAGGATTGTGCATCCAAAATGGGCTCACTCCAAGTAGCACATCTCGCAATGTACCTCCACCACAAGCGGTTACTATGCCTATTACATAAGCTCCAAACCAATCAAAACGTTTTGTATTTGCCAACCGAAAGCCACTTACTGCAAAAGCAAAAGTGCCCAAATAGTCTAGAATATCAATGAAAAGCATCGTAAATAATGGAGATTTTTCTGTTATGTGGCAAAAGTACAAAAAAATAATCGCCGAATAATTGCAGATTTTTATTTTTGATTCTCTTAAAAAAAATTGACACAAAATACACCTTGTATACAAGCCAAAATTTATACTTATATTTACTTAAAAATTGACACAAAATTATGCTTAATTTCTTTTTGTCGAAAAATAAGCATAATTTAACACTTATACATTCATGAGTTCTTTTCGCATTCTAATAGTTGATGATGAAGAAGATATTTGCGAAATATTGCAATTTAACCTTACCAATGAAGGATATAAAGTAGATGTAGCCTACTCTGCCGAAGAGGTTTTACAAAAAGACATTAACGAGTATCACTTACTATTGCTTGATGTAATGATGGGCGAAATATCAGGCTTTAAACTTGCTGATACATTGCGCAAACAAAAGAGCACTGCGCATACTCCTATTATTTTTCTTACGGCAAAAGATACCGAAAATGACATTATCACAGGTTTTAGCCTTGGAGCAGATGACTATATTTCAAAACCTTTTTCAGTGCGTCAAGTAGTAGCACGAGTAAAGGCTGTGCTTAAACGCACTCAAGCCAATGCAAGCCAATTGCAAAATATTGTAGATCAAAATAATAGCATAACTTTTAAGAGTTTATATCTTGATGTTGAACGGAAAAAAGTATTTATATCTAAGGAGGAGATTGAACTTACCAAAAAAGAGTTTGAAATCCTGAAATTCCTATTAACCCACCGAGGTAAAGTATTTTCACGCGAAGATATTTTGATAAGTGCTTGGGAAACAGACGTGTGTGTAATTGACCGTACAGTGGACGTTAATATTACTCGACTGCGGAAAAAATTAGGTGAATACGGAAAACACATTACTACTCGTACTGGTTATGGATATTGTTTCGATTAAACAGCATTTTATCCCTTTATTTGATGCGCATTCAACCCTTTCATCATCAATTATTTATTGCTACTTATACCCTAATAATAGGCATAATGCTTGCATTTGCAGCCTATATTTATCAACATGAAAAAGGCTTGCGTATTGACTCCCTCAAAACACAACTCCTTGCACAAGCTGATGAATTGGCGTTGCGAATAGGAAAAGATAGCATTAACTATATGGTTATTGCAGATTTTTTGAAACACACTCCACATCAGGAATTGCGTATTACAATTTTAGATTTAAAAGGCAAGGTTTTGTACGATAACGCAACGCTGCGCTTTGACACTCTACTCAATCACAATTCTCGCCCAGAGGTGAAAAAACTTTCACAACAGGCAACTGCCTACGCCATACGCCCGTCTGAGACAATGAAACAGCGAGTATTTTATGCTACTAAACTATTCCCAAACTATATTATTCGCACAGCACTTCCTTATGATGCAACTCTCAATTTTTTGAGTGTAAAACAGGGATTTGTATGGATTGTTTTGTTGATATTGATACTCGCCACTTCATTACTATATGCCTTTGCTCGCAAGTTGGGCAAAAGTATCTCGCTATTGCGCAATTTTGCCCTACGTGCTAAAAATTTACAAGCAACTGATGCTCGAGCATTATTTCCAGAGAATGATTTATTTACCATATCCAAAATCATTATTGATACCTATCGCCAACTCAATGTGGCAAATGACACCTTACGCAATGAGCATAATCGACTACTTGAGCATATTCAACTTAGTAATGATGGCATTGCCATTTTTTCGGCAAACAAGCAAGAAGTAATTTCCAATAAACTTTTCATACAGTACACCAATACGCTATCAGATCTGCCAATAGTAAAATTAGAGGAAGTTTTAACCTTACCTGATTTTTTTCCTATTACTACCTTTATCGAAAGTAAACAAAGGATTACAATGGAGCAAGAAATCAAGAGCGAGCAGAAGAGTATTATAATTGAAAAAAAAGGGAAAATCTTTCGAATAAATTGTGTTATTTTTCAAGACCATAGTTTTGAAATTGTAATGATTGATAACACAAAGCAAGAGGAAGAAAATCGTGTTAAACGCCAACTTACCCAAAATATAGCGCATGAACTCAAAACTCCAGTATGTAGCATTCAGGGATATTTGGAAACTATTATCAATACCCCAAAATTAGATGCCGACAAGCAAAGACAGTTTATCAATCGCTGCTACTCACAAACAATACGACTTACAGATTTGCTGCGTGACATCTCTCAACTGAATCGCTTAGACGATGCGATGCAAGTGTTTGAACGTCAAGAAATAAATATGCTCGCCATTGTAAATGGCATTGTGCAAGAGTTAAACGATCAACTTAAAGAAAAGGATATTACCACAGATTTAGATATTCCTTCTGATGTATTGATTCAAGGCAACTCCTCATTAATTTATTCCATATTTCGTAATCTCTTGGACAATACTATGGAATATGCAGGTACAAGTATTACAGTGCGCATATCTTGCTACCGTACCGATGAAAACTACTACTACTTCTCATACTCTGATACAGGAATAGGCATTGTTGAGCAACATCTTAACCGCCTCTTTGAACGCTTTTATCGAGTTGATAATGGGCGCAGTCGCAAGTTAGGTGGCACAGGCTTGGGCTTAGCTATTGTAAAGCATGCAGTAATGTACCATAAAGGCAGCATCATTGCCAAAAATATGCTTACTGGTGGACTAGAATTCTTATTTCATCTAAGCCGATCTGCGAAGTAAAATTTTTTGAGATTTTTGCTTACTCTGTTTGATTTGCGTTAACTATTCTCAAGTTTTACATCATCAAAATAGCACAGAGTGAGCATATTGAAATCACTATCCACAAGGTAACACCAAGCAGCAAAGGTTTAATACCAAGTTTACGGATACTACTAATTGAAAGCGATGAACCTATCAAAAATAGTGTTCCGACCAACGATAATTTTGCTACATCTGTTAATATTTGGTTAACTGCTCTAAGTGAAGGTACGTATGAGTTAATAATCATTGCACCAATAAACAAAAAGATAAACCAAGGAATTTGAATTTTACTATTTTTACTTTTGAAAACCCACATCGAAAATACCGAAAGTGGGATAATCCACAAGGCACGTGCAAGTTTTACCGTTGTAGCAAATTCAAGTGCCTCATTCCCAAAAGCTTGCGCTGCACCAACTACTGAACTGGTATCATGTATAGCAATGGCACTCCACAAACCAAATTGCTGTTGACTCAAATCTAACCAACGCCCCAATAGAGGGAAAATAATCAAGGCAAGCGAATTAAGCAAAAACACTACACCCAGCGACATTGAAATTTCTTCTTCATCTGCCTCTACACTTGGGGCAACTGCTGCAATCGCACTTCCACCACAAATTGCTGTGCCTGAAGAGATCAAGTGCGATAGTTTGCGTGGCATCTTAAACCATTGTCCAAGTAAAAATCCTAAGATAAGTACCGTAATAATAGTTGCTACTGTTAACCAAAAACCCTCACGACTTGATTGAATCGCAGCATTCATATTCATACCAAAACCTAAACCCACAACCGATGCTTTAAGTAAAAGTTTACTGCCCTTATGTGCTAATTTTGGAAGGGGATGCCCTAAGATAAGAGTAAACAAAAATCCACCTAATAAGGCCACTGGAGGGGTGACAAAAGGAGTGACACAAAGTGCAAATGACAAAACGTACAGAGACTTATGCAAGAGCGAATTTTTTTTCAACATAAAACTACATTTTTTTTAATTAAAAGACCTATTTTTATTGCAAAACAATTATAGTTATTTTGTAGCCAATAAAGTCTTTTCAATAATTTCCTTAAAAGCCTCTTTGGGCAATGCTCCCTGAGACATTTGTGGAGCAGCATTTATCGGAACAAAAAGTAGTGTAGGAAGCGACTGTATACCAAATGCGGCCGCCAATTCTTGTTCTACATCAGTATCAACTTTATAAATATAAATTTGACCCTCATACTCTGCTGCCAACTGCTCCAAAATTGGTGCAATTGCTTTACAAGGACCGCACCATGAGGCATAAAAATCAATAATAGCGGGCTTGTCTCCCAAATACTTCCAAGCTGTTGGATTCTCTTCAAAATTTGCAACTTTTTCCAAAAAATCTGCTTTGGTTAATTCAATTGTTTTTAAGTTTTTATGCTGTTGCTTTAAGGTCTTTTTCCCTACAGCAATTACTGTTTTATTCTCTTTGGACATATTATTTGATTCACAACTCAGTAATATCATACTAAGCACAAGTAGTGAAATGCTATAGATAATTCTCATATTCTTATAGTTTTATAGTAACAATAAAATCAAGTGACCGTCAATACAGAACAAAGGTAAATTTTTTTCTAAACAAGAATCTTGCGAATATAGCAGAGCTGTATTAAATAAACTTTATTTTTCCTAATAATTTGACATATAAAGAAATACCCTCTTCGATTTCTGACAAGGCAATATATTCATCAGCCGTGTGTGATCGAGCTGAGTCACCAGGCCCCATTTTTAATGATGGCATATTTAACATCGCCATATCACTTGTGGTAGGTGATATATATGTGCTGCAAGCTATACTCTCAGCCGCAATTACTAAAGGGTGATTTCTATCAATACTTGATGCAACAATGTGCGTAGATCGCGGCATTACGGTGCTTTTTATATGAGTGTGAATTACCTCAAGTATTTCAAGGTTAGTATACTGATCAGTCGGGCGAATATCTACCACAAATTTACATTCTGCAGGAATCACATTATGCTGTGTTCCACAATTTATCATTGTTGCTGTCATTTTTACCTCGCCCATTAGCGGAGATATTTTTGGAAATTTATACGACCTCAACCATTGTATATCATCTACAGCATGATACAGGGCGTTATCTCCCTCATTACGTGCAGCATGACCTTGCACGCCCTCTGCGATGCAGTCAAGCACCATTAATCCTCGCTCGCCAATTGCCGCCTGCATTTGAGTAGGCTCGCCAACAATCGCACAGTCTATCTTTCCAAGTAGTGGAATAACGCTTTTAATACCATTACTACCATGTACTTCCTCCTCTGCAACAATCGCTAAGACAACATTAAAAGGTAAATCTTGCTTGTAAAAATGACAGTATGTAGCAATAAGCGAAACAACAGATGCACCAGCATCATTACTGCCAAGTCCATAAAGTATGCCATTTTCAATGATTGGCGAAAAAGGATCTCGTGTGTAGCCATTTGCAGGACGCACTGTGTCGTGATGTGAGCATAGCAGTAGACTTGGCTTTTCCAATGAATAATGTTTGCAAAAGGAATAAACGTTATTATGATGGCGATGAGGTGCGCTCCCTTTTGTTTGCAAAAAATCAAAAATAAGAGATGCCGTTTTGTCCTCCTTTCTTGAAAATGATGGAATTGCAATAAGTTGCTGAAGTAACCCAATATACGCTTGTAACATCGATCAAAGAATTTTATTACAAATTTAATTTTTTAATGCTACCGCCAAAGTTGCCACACTAACTCTACAACTCATTACATGATTTTGAATTGTAGCAATACACGCCTCAATTGTAGCACCTGTAGTAACTACATCGTCCACTAACAATATGTGTTTATTTTCTAATATCTCGGGATGAACAACAGAAAACACATTTTTTACATTTTGCATTCGCTCCTCTCGCGTTTTTTTTGTTTGAGTTTCATTGTAATACTGACGTTTTACGGCAGTTGTAATAACCTCTTTCCCAAATGTTTGCGCTATCCCCATTGCAATTTGCTCACTCTGATTATAGCCTCTTTTTCTTTGGCGTTTGGAGTGCAAGGGTATAGGTATAATAGCATCTACATCACTATACAATAATGTCTCTTGGAGTACTATGCCAAGCATTGCACCCAACTCCACACCTATTCGAGGCTTGTTACTATATTTAAGTTTGTGTAATAACTTACGATAAGGACTCCCCTTATTCATAAAAAACAATGAGCAAGCATTCTCAATGCGTACTCTCCCTAAAAAAATCTGCTCTACAGGATTATCCTTTTGGATCCAATAGTTAGTACGAGGCAATTGATAGCGACAAATGCAGCAAAGAACCCTCTCACCCTTTGTAAGTATATGCCCACAGCACTCACAAAGGTTTGGATAGATGAGATTAAGTAAATCTGCAAGCATTATATATGCAACTACTCTATGGCAAATTTTGCATTTATTGCGTATTCAACCGTAATTTTTTGGAACTCAACTTCAGGCATTGCAGCTTGTGTGTTTGCATTTGCTGCCTCCATTACTGGTGCAGCACGCATCATCATTGGGGTATGGCGATATGCACTATGATCAACCTCTAAAATCCAAAGAGCACGACCTGCCTTTTGTCCAATAGCAGTAAGTAAATCTGTTGCCTTTGATTGTGCATCACGCACTGCACTTACCTTGACATCTCGTTTGATTTTTTCAATTTGCGAGTGGTCAATCCTCAATAATTGAATACTGGATATACCCATCGCCTCAAGTGTTACTATGGCATTACCAGCCTGTTGAGCTGAGCCCACAATAAGTTCATATTGTTTGGTACTAACAATGTCTTTCCCTTTATACCATGAAGATTTAAAGTTACTTGATAAATCCATAACCGTTAACTGCTTTGAAACATCAATGCCGACATCTTTTAGACACTTAAACATTTCTTTTTCAAGTTGCTCAACTGTTTTTTTTGCCTTATTTTCTTTGTCTACAATGGTAATAGAGAGAAAGATCTTATCAGGAGCAATTTCCTGTTTTGCCTTTCCTGTTACTTCAATAAAAGGCTGGTCAATAAAGTTTTTTGTTTCGGCAAGAGTAATATAGCCAAAGCAAATAGAGAAAATTAGAGAGTAGATGATTTTTTTCATAAAGTTGGCAGTTTTAGCGTTGATGAAACATGTAGCAAAGGTAAGTATTTTACGCTAAATCTGTCGACTATTGTATTTTGGCAAACTTGCTATTTTTTTGTAACTTTGCAAAGGGATAGGTGGACCCTTTCACCTACACCTATGTAAAATCATACTATGGAAGCAAATCCAAAAAAGCAACACTACATCAATAAGTTGCGGAGTAAATATCGCCTAAGTATATATAATGATAAAACTTACGCTGAAGTGTGGCACATGCGCCTTTCTCGCCTCAATGTAATTTCAGCTGTAAGTATTATTGTTTTTTTTGGTGTACTTGGCGTAGTATTTTTGCTTGCATTTACTCCATTGCGAGAGTTTATTCCAGGCTACCCCAA
Organism: Bacteroidales bacterium; assembly: GCA_051658505.1. Taxonomy (GTDB): domain Bacteria; phylum Bacteroidota; class Bacteroidia; order Bacteroidales; family UBA932; genus JAITMY01. The sequence continues at coordinate 8,053 of JBOFMS010000026.1, forward strand.
CAGTCAAACTCGAGTTTACATCATTCAAAATAGTTTTAGATTAGACTCTTTAGAACAAGAGGTTCGTAATTGGACTTTGTATAATGACAATCTTAATCGAATCTTATCGGGAAAAATTCCAATTGACATAGAAGGCGTTAACGACACAATATTAGAAGAGCGATATAAGGCAATTGTGCTCAATAACTCTATGGAAGACTCTATTTTTCGGAAAGAAATTGAGCGAATTGAACAGCAAAATCTACTTTTGCTAAATGCAGGAGATAGACACCCCTCAGCATTTGCAAATTTGCACTTTTTTCCACCCATTAGAGGAAAAATTATTAAAAATTTTGACAAACAAAATAATAGATTTGACATAACCATAGCCACAACTCAAGGCACGGCTGTTAAATCAACCCTCAACGGGACAGTAATTGCTACTTATTGGACACTTGATATGTCGCACGTTATTCACATTCAACATGAGTTGAATGTTATTACAATTTACAAAAACTGTGGCGAGGTGCTTAAACGTACTGGCGACTTTGTAAAAGCTGGCGAAACTATTGGCATTGTTAATTCTGATAAAAAACGTCAATATTTAGGTTTTGAGATTTGGAATAGTGGCACTCCTATCGACCCTCAACAATATGTTGTTTTTTAGCCACTTACCTTTTCTTTTATGCAAAAAAAACGGCTTGCAATACTTGGCTCAACTGGTTCTATTGGCACACAAGCACTTGACTTAGTTACTCAACACCCAAAAAAATACGAGGTGGAGGTGCTTACTGCAAATCAAAATATTGATTTATTATGCAAGCAAGCATTAAAATTTCAACCAAATGCAGTTGTTATTGCGAATGAAAGTTTATACTCTGACCTAAAGCAAAGACTAGCAAAAGAGTCAATTAAAGTTTATGCTGGCAAAAATGCGCTTAATCAGGTAGTACAAATGGGAACAGTCGATATGGTACTATCTGCGTTGGTAGGCATTGCAGGGCTACAGCCTACGCTAAGTGCTATTGAGGCGAAAAAAATTGTAGCACTCGCCAACAAAGAAACCTTAGTGGTTGCAGGAGATTTAATTCGCAAAAAACTCACTGAAAGTAATGGATATATTATTCCTATTGATTCGGAACACAGTGCTATTTTTCAATGTATATCGGGAGAGTGTAGCCCTATAGAAAAAATTATACTGACCGCCTCTGGAGGACCTTTTTTGAAAACTCCAATGGCAGAGTTTGCTCACATTACTGTAAGCGATGCACTAAATCACCCAAAATGGAAAATGGGAGCAAAGGTTACCATAGACTCTGCAACAATGATGAATAAAGGATTTGAGGTAATAGAAGCAAAGTGGTTATTTGATTTGAAGCCAGAACAAATAGAGGTCTTGATACATCCACAAAGTGTTATTCACTCTATGGTGCAATTTTCCGATGGCAGTATCAAAGCGCAAATGGGAGTGCCAGATATGCGTACTCCCATTGGTTATGCACTTAGTTTTCCTGAACGAAATCAACTTAATGTGCCTAGACTTAATTTTTTACAATGTAGCAACTTAACTTTTGAGACTCCTGATACAGAGAAATTTCCTTGCCTTGCACTATCTTATGAGGCACTCAAAATGGGAGGAAATGCAGCCTGTACGCTCAATGCAGCAAATGAAATTGCAGTTGAGGCATTTTTGCAAGAACAGATACATTTTGTACAAATTGCCAAAGTCGTCGACTACTGTTTGAGTAAAAATAAGCAAGAAACTTACTCACAACTAGATGATTATATTGCCTTAGATGCACAAATGCGTATAATGGCAAAAGAGTGGATTGCTGGACATAAAAAATAAGAAACGTTTTAATATACTGTAGACTAAATAATTTTTGTTATGGGTATTTTTGTTCAAATCACTCAACTTTTGTTGAGTTTAGGCTTGTTGGTATTAGTGCATGAATTTGGGCATTTTCTATTTGCTCGTTTATTTCAAACTCGAGTAGATAAATTTTATCTCTTTTTCAACCCTTGGTTCTCCATACTTCGTGCCAAACGCATCAATAAACGCTGGCAAGCAAGTTGGTTTTCGTCAGATGTACCCAAAGAGTGGGCAGAACATCCAAATAATACTGAATGGGGCTTAGGCTGGTTACCATTGGGAGGATACTGCAAAATTGCAGGAATGATTGATGAATCAATGGATAAAGAAGCAATGAAACAGCCTGCAAAATCATGGGAATTTCGCTCTAAACCAGCATGGCAAAGATTTTTCATTATTACTGGTGGCGTGTTAGTTAATTTTGTAACTGCACTCTGTATTTACTCTATGATGCTTTTTATTTGGGGACAAGAATATCTACCCATTAAAAATGCAACATACGGTTATAACTATTGCCAAGTTGCTTTGGATAATGGATTTATGAGTGGAGATAAAATACTTGCTGTGAATAATATACAGCCAAAAATAATGGCTGAAGCTGTGAGCGAACTTTTACTTGGCAGTGGTGGTACAATACTTGTGTTGCGAAATAATGATACGCTTGCCTTAGAACTTCCTGCCGACTTCTCGAAACAACTATTGGCAAATAAAGTGCGAGAATTTGCTTGGGAGCGAGTTCCATTTGTTATTGAAGGCGTTATGTCGGGTACACCTGCTGCTGAAGCACATTTACAAAAAGGTGACAGTATTATCGGTATCAACGGCGTGAATGTTCCATTTGTTGCTGAACTTTCAGATAGTTTATTAGTATATGCAGGACAAAAAATTGCATTAGATTTTATCCGTAACAACGAGTTAATTAGACAAGAAATTACGCCAACTGAAAATGGAAAAATTGGAGTACAACTTCGTTCAATACGTGATATGTTTGTGATAGAAAAAGAGACTTACGGATTTTTTGCAGCTATCCCTGCAGGCATTCATACAGGCACAAATATGCTTATGAATTATATACGACAGTTCAAAATAATATTAACAAAAGAAGGGGCGAAAAACATTGGAGGATTTGGAGCAATTGGAGGATTATTTGCACAAGTATGGGACTGGGCAAGATTCTGGAGTATGACGGCATTTTTATCTATTATGTTTGCCGTTATGAATATTCTTCCCATACCTGCACTTGATGGAGGGCATATGATTTTTATCCTGTATGAAATGATTACACGTCGTAAACCTAGTGATAAATTTTTAGAACGAGCCCAAATGGTAGGGTTATTCTTACTTTTAGCCCTTATGATTTACGCAAATGGCAACGATTTATTCCGATGGATTTTTGGTGGATAATGAACAATAAGCATATACAATAAACTCTCTCTTAATACTAAGTATATAATGCAGCACATTCGCAATTTTTGCATCATTGCCCATATTGACCACGGAAAAAGTACCTTAGCAGATAGACTTCTGGAATTGACCAGTACCGTTAGTGCGCGTGAAATGGAGGCTCAAGTACTTGACAATATGGAACTTGAGAAAGAGAAGGGTATTACTATAAAAAGTCATGCCATACAAATGGACTATCAATATCAAGACAAAAAATACACCCTAAACTTGATTGACACTCCAGGACACGTCGATTTTAGTTATGAAGTGAGTCGTGCCATTGCCTCATGCGAGGGCGCACTACTAATTGTTGATGCAACACAGGGTATTCAAGCACAAACCATCTCGAACCTTTACTTAGCACTCGAACACAACCTGGAAATTATCCCCATCATCAATAAAATTGATATGGACGCTGCGATGATAGATGAAGTAAGCGACCAAATTATTGACCTTATCGGTTGCAAAAAAGAGGAAATTATCCCCGTAAGTGCCAAAACAGGGCTAAATGTTGAGCAAATTTTGGAGGCAGTTGTATCTCGTGTGCCTGCACCAAAGGGCAAGGCAGATGCGCCTTTGCAAGCCTTGATTTTTGACTCTGTATTTAACTCATTTCGTGGCATTATCGCCTATTACAAAGTGGTAAACGGCACAATTCGCAAAGGACAAAAGGTAAAGTTTATCAATACAGGTAAAGAGTATACAGCTGATGAAGTAGGCATTTTGCGCCTAAATATGGAGCCTCGTACAGAGGTTGGCACAGGTGATGTAGGCTATATTATATCGGGCATAAAAGCAGCAGCTGAGGTTAAGGTTGGCGACACAATCACCAGTGCCGATAACCCTGCCACTCAAGACATTGCAGGATTTGAGGACGTAAAGCCTATGGTATTTGCAGGTATTTACCCTGTGAGTACTGATGAGTATGAGGATTTGCGCAATTCAATGGAAAAGTTGCAACTCAACGATGCCTCACTGACCTTTGAACCAGAAGCCTCACTAGCCTTGGGCTTTGGGTTTCGTTGTGGATTTTTGGGTTTGTTGCACATGGAGATTATTCAAGAGCGACTGTATCGAGAGTTTGATATGGACGTGATTACCACAGTACCCAACGTATCGTTTCACGTTTACACAACACAAGGTGAAATGGTTACGGTACATAACCCATCTGGTTTACCTGCCCCTACGCTCATCGACTACGTGGAAGAACCTTATATTCGTGCGCAAGTAATTACGAAAACCGATTTTTTGGGCGTGGTAATGAAGTTGTGCTTAGACAAACGAGGCATCTTGATAAATCAACATTTTATATCGCCCACACGGGTTGAACTCACTTTAGATATGCCCTTGAGTGAGATTGTATTTGACTTTTACGATAAACTGAAGAGCCTTTCTCGTGGCTACGCTTCATTTGACTATCAATTGACGGATTATCGCCGTGCAGAGTTATCAAAGTTAGATATACTGCTTAATGGCGAGCAAGTTGATGCACTTTCAGCTCTTATTCACCGAGACCATGCTTATGATTTTGGACGAAAAATGTGCGAAAAACTTAAAGATCTTATTCCGCGCCAACAATTTGACATTGCAATACAAGCTGCTATTGGAGCAAAAATTATTGCCCGCGAAACGGTTAAAGCCTTACGCAAAGATGTACTTGCAAAATGTTATGGTGGCGATATTAGCCGTAAACGTAAACTCCTTGAAAAACAAAAAAAAGGTAAAAAGCGTATGCGTCAAGTAGGCAATGTTGAGGTGCCACAAGAGGCATTTTTAGCAGTATTAAAAATGGATTAAGTTATTGCAGAATTAACCAACCACAATAAACTACACATTATGGATTCAGCAGTTCCTCTTTCACTTGTATTTTTAGGTATAATGGTATTTCTTGCCCATTTGTTTGCGGCATTTTACCGCAAGCGTATGATACCCGATGTGTTAATGTTAATTGTAATTGGCTTGGTAATTGGTCCCGTTTTAGGGCTTGTCTCTCCAAGTGATTTCGGTGGACTTGGCTCTGTTTTTACCACTATTACCCTTGTAGTAATTCTTTTTGAAGGCGGCACAACACTTAGTATTGCTACACTAAAGTCGGCATGGAAAAGCACAATGACACTTTCCCTTGCAGGTTTTTTTGCATCAGTTTCA
>JBOFMS010000027.1:0-11282 GCA_051658505.1 Bacteroidales bacterium
ATCATACAATGGACGAAATACTAAAACGTAGTGATGTATTACGTGAGATGTTTGATAATGGAGATATAGGTATTGTGGGGGCTTATCATAAAATAGGTACAGGTGAGGTCGAAATTCTTTGTGAAAAGATGCCTTAGTAAATGGGTACTTAAATACTCTTTTAATGAACAAAAGCAACAGTAGGGTACTGTTGCTTTTGTGTTTAGAGGCACTTATCTGCAAGTGTTTGCCTTGCGCTCAAGGCTAAGGAGTCATTATCTTTAATAGATTATCGCCAATCTTGATGGTTTCATATAGCTTTGCTGCTATTTGAGGAGCGGCAACGCCAGTTTCAAAGGTTTTTGGAGCAATGAAAATACGTGCTTCGTCCCATAATTTAGCATCGATAAATTGTTGTAGCGTCTTGCTCCCACCCTCTATTATCACCGATTGTATGTTTTCGTGATACAGTTTATTGATGCAGGCTCGTATATCACTCGTGTGTATTTTTAGTGTAGATGCTTGATTGTCAAACACTCGTAGATGATTGGGTAGATTATTGCGCTTGTCGAGTACTATGCGTATAGGGTTTTTACCTGCCCATAAGCGTGCTGTGAGGCTCGGATTATCTAATAATACAGTGTTTGCTCCCACCAAAATAGCTTGCTCTTGTGTGCGCCAACGATGACTCAAAATATGTGCCGCATGGTTGCTAATCAGGGCAGGGGATTGCGTTCCTTGACGGTGCTTGTCAATAAAGCCATCGGAGGTTTCAGCCCACTTTAGGATAATGTAAGGACGTTGTTGCTCATGATAAACAAAGAACCTTCGGTTGAGATAACGTGCTTGCTCTGCCAATATGCCTGTGGTAACTTGTATGCCAGCCTCTTGTAAGCGGCTTATGCCTGTGCCATTAACTTGCTCAAAGGGGTCGGTTGTGGCAATCACAAGCTTTGGAATCTTCGACCGTATGATTAGTTCTGTGCAGGGAGGCGTTTTTCCAAAGTGATTGCAGGGTTCTAAGTTAACATACAGGGTGCATTCTTGCAAAATAGACTTGTTTTCTACCCTTTTTATTGCCTCTACTTCGGCATGTGGACTGCCATAGGCACGATGATAGCCTTCGGCAATAATCTGCCCATGATGTACTACTACGGCTCCTACCATAGGGTTGGGGGCTACCTGTCCAGCGGCATTCTGCGCAAGCTCAATGCAGCGTAACATAAATTTCTCGTGTTCTGTCATTTTAGTACCTTTGCAAACGTTTAATACGAAGGTAATGCAAAAAAAACAACTTACGATACAAGAAATACTTGAGTGGCTGCATAGCCAATTGTTGCATTGCTATGAGGATAGAGAGAGACGACAAATCTTTCATTTGCTATCTGAAGCAAAACTGAATATGCCCGCAGCGCAACTTTATATCGCCATGGATAAAGAACTGACTGCCGAGCAACAAGAGTGGTTTGAACAAGCCATTGTACAACTCAAAGAGATGCGCCCTATACAATATGTACTTGGTGCTACTGCCTTTTGTGGATTGGAGTTTGAGGTAAATGAGCATACGCTGATTCCTCGTCCAGAGACGGAAGAGCTTGTGGCTTGGGCAATGGACTTGTGTGCTGCACGTTCGCAGTGCTCTATTTTGGACGTTGGCACAGGTAGTGGCTGCATTGCTGTTTCGCTCAAAGCGCAAATGCCAAATGCTACTGTGCAAGCCTGTGATATATCGCTACAAGCCCTTGAGGTGGCACAGCGTAATGCGCACAAAAATGATGCTGATATTGTATTTAAGCAAATGGATATTTTGCACGAAAGCTATTCTAAACAGGATAACTTTGACCTTATTGTGAGCAATCCGCCTTATGTGTGCTTGCATGAAAAGGCTTTTATGCAAAAAAATGTACTTGAGCATGAACCTCACTCTGCCTTATTTGTTGATGATGCTACTCCTCTAATATTTTATGAGGCTCTGGCAAAATTTGCCAAGGGGCATTTATCGCCCAATGGCTATTTGCTTGTTGAAATTAATGCTATGTTTGGCAAGGCTACAATGGAGCTGTTTAGGCTACACAACTTCGTAAACCTTAACTTGCGCAAGGATATTAACGGTAAGGATAGAATGATTGTGGCGCAGTATGGTGCTTAAAACCTTGCGTGATTGCTATTCCTCGTCGGGTTTCATGAGTACTCCTACACTTTTTTTTCCATTCACTTTAATGGTAATGGGCTTTTGGAAGCGCACATGACGAATGTACTTTGTTTCGGCAATGGCAGGTTGTGCATTCAAAAAGTCGCAGTCGTAAAAGCCTCCACCTTCGGCAAGATAAGGATTGACGGTAAAGTATGCTACATTGAGCGAGGTGAGGTTTTGAAAGAAGTGCGTGCCTTGACTGGGGTCAATTTTATATTGTGTAAGCCCAGCCTCAACAATTAACTTTGCGCCTGAAATATGTGCCCACTTTACGGGAATGCCTAACCAGTGGTCGCTACTGCCCCAGCGTCCAGGTCCAATAAGTGCATAGCCTTTGTCTTGGTCGATTAAAGCCTTATTTATCTTCTCAATATCATAGGCTATCAATTGATTATTGGAGGCATTAAAGGCTTCGGGCTTTACATATACCACATCATATACATCGTTGGTAATGCCGTGCCCAAGCGCACTTGGCGAACTTATAATTGTTTTTTCATGGGCAATAGTCTCAATGTCTTCTTGTATCACCTCACGATTATCAACAATGGGGCGAATTTGCAATAAATATAAGGCGCCATTGGGGTTGTCTTCAGTAGGTAGGCGCATGGCAAACTCTAATTCTACGTGTCGTGCCATCTCGCGACACCCAATTTGCAGTACAAGGTCTAATGCACTGGCCAAAGGTACGGTGTCGTATTGTAAAATGTTGGCAAAGGAGATGATTTTTCGCCCTCCTTCGTAAATTCCATCTCGAATTACTTGGTCTACGGGGTCAAAGGTAGAGGCTACAAAGCGGAAGTATTTGTCTTTTACCGCTTCACTGACATTGATTTTGAGTAGATTGCAGGCATCGTCAATTTGTAAATTGTAGTTTTTATTGCTCAAGTCAAGGGCAAAGAATTGTGTTTGGGTCTCTCGCAAAGCGAGTTCAAGGGTGCTTAACTGCAAAATGTTGTTGGGGTGACGAGGTGAGAAGCGTAAGGTTGTGCCACCATCTACAATATACTTGCCAAGTCCAAAGGCAATATTGGCAATGCCATCTTCGGGCAACTCATTGCCAATGGGGTAAAAGTTAACCGAGCGTGCTACCCCCGAAAGTGCAGGGTAGTATCGTGCATTTTGTTGCTCATCTCCACATACCTCTTGTAGTACGATTGCCATTTTTTCATTGTCAATGATGTTTGATGTTGCAGTCATATAGGCTTTGCTGTCCTTAAAAAACACTGAGGCATATACGCTTTTAATGGCTTCGGTGAGCATGCGCAGGGTAGAGATTCTGCTGTCTTCAATATAGGGGAGCATGTAGGTGCTGTAAATTCCCGCAAATGGCTGATAGTGGGCGTCTTCAAGCAAACTTGACGAGCGCACTGCAAGGGGTGATTTTAGGGTCTCAAAGAAGGCGATAAAGTCGGGATAAAGTCTTAGAGGGAGTTGTGCTTTTAAGAATTGTGCTAACATTTCTTCATCTGAAATGTCGCTTAGCGCAATGGGATACAGATTATTTTCTTCCATAAATTCATCGAAAATATCTGTACACAATACAAGGGTTCGAGGGATTGTAATATCTAAGTTCTTAAACTTTTCAAGTGCCTCATTGCGTTTTATCAATGTGTCAAGAAAAGCAAGCCCACGTGCTTTTCCTCCCATTGAACCTTCGCCAATGCGGGTAAAATTAGAGTATTGGTCAAATCGCTCACGGTTAAAAACAGCAACAATGCCTCGATTCTTAATTTTGCGATATTGCACAATGGCATCAAATATAATTTTGCGAGCTTCTGCTATATTGTCTAACTCACTCAATTGTATTCCTTTCAAAAATTCAGCTACAGGGAAAATGGCTCTAGAGTATAGCCACCTTGAGATGTCATTGTTGAGTAGATGATGGTATAGTGCTTCTTCGGGAATATCAAATATTTGATTTTGCAGTTCAACCAAATTTGTAACCTTGGCAACAGCCTCGCCTGTTGTTGGATTGCGAAAAACACAGGGTCCAAAGCCAAAATCACGAATCATATATTCTCGCAATTCTAACTCTAAGGATTTAGAGTTTTTCTCAATAAATGCAACATTCATTTCATCGGCAAATCGTTTGTTTTCTGCTTCTGAGGATTGTAATAATAGCGATACGTGTTTGTCTTGCTGACGAATATTTTTAAAAAGTAATACACCTGCGTGTTTGTCTTTTTCGCCATTGCGGTCAAAGCTCACATCTGAGATTACGCCAAGCATGTGGTCTTTGTAGCGTTCGTAAATGGCGATTGCTTCATCATAACTTCGTGCTAGCATAATTTTGGGTCGTCCACGCATACGCAACATACGCTCGTGGTCGTTGAGTGCCTCGGTCATAAATGCTCTCGATTGCTTAAAAATAATGCCGTACAAGTGCGGAAGAATAGATGAGTAGAAGCGTATTGAGTCTTCTACAACTAATAAAACTTGCACGCCCACCTCATTTACGTCTTGCTCTACGTTCATGCGGTCTTCAATGAGTTTGATGATGGCAACTAATAGGTTTGTGTTGCCTAGCCAACTAAAAACAAAGTCGATGGCACTTAAATCTTCATGTGCAATGCGCTGTGATACTGAGCGAGAAAAGGGTGTAAGTACTACAATCGGAATGTTTGGGTGCTTCTCTTTAATTTCTTTGGCATGGCTAAATGTTTCGCTTCCTCCGCTAGGCATACTGATGATGAGTTCAAATCTCCGCTTGCGTAATAACTTCATTGCCTCCTCTTGCGTGTGTGCAAGGGTGAATCGAGGAGGGTAGCGCAAGTTGAGTGAAACGTATTCATTAAAAATTTGCTCGTTCACTCGACCGTCATCTTCTAACATGAAGGTGTCGTACTGACTGGCAATAAGTAAAATGTTATAAATTCGCCGATTCATCAAGTTGGCAAATGAGGTGTCCTTAAAGTAAAGTTGACGAATGCTGCTTCCACTGTATGGCATAGTAAATAGAGTTAGATGGTTTTTTACAAAAGTATAGAAATCTCTTAAACAATAAGAGGCGATACTATATAAAAGAAATTATTCCTTTACTTATATAGTAATATTGATGTAAAGAAAAATTGTTAACTTAGCCCCCTTAAAACAAATAAATAAAAACATATTATGAGAACCTTTGCTTTAATTCTATCATTATTAATTACTAACTATTTAACTGCAAAAACTATGAAATTTGAAATGCCTAAGTTGCCTTATGCAGCATCTGCGCTTGCTCCAAAAATCAGTGAGCAAACCATTAACTTTCACTACGGAAAGCATCTGCAAACTTATGTGAACAACCTGAACACATTAGTAGTAGGTACTCCTTTTGAGAGTGCCGATTTGGAAACTATCGTAAAACAATCTGAGGGAGCAATCTTTAATAATGCTGCACAGATTTGGAATCACACCTTTTACTTTAACCAATTTTCGGCCACTCCACAAGCACAGCCTACTGGCAAATTAGGCGATGCTATCAAGTCAACTTTTGGTTCATTTGATGCCTTTAAGGAGCAATTTACAAAGGCATCACTAACGCTATTTGGTTCAGGTTGGGCCTTTTTGGTGCAAAATGCAGATGGCTCTCTTGCTATTACACAAGAGTCTAATGCAGGTAACCCAATGAAGAAAGGACAAAAGCCACTTTTTACCTGTGATGTTTGGGAGCATGCTTATTACATTGATGTTCAAAATCGCAGGGCTGACCACCTAACTGCATTTTGGGAAGTTGTGGATTGGAAGATTATTGAGCAGCGTTACTAAGTTTTCGCAATTATTAAGAGCAAGCGTGAAAGTGCCAAAAGCCTTTTATGCTTGCTCTTTTTATTTTTAAGTATTTATGGCAGAAGAAAAAATCCCCCTTCAGGTATTAGGTATTTCCTTTGGGCATAGTCTCACAGGTGCTTATGCTTTGGTGTTGGGCGAGTCGTTGGGTCGTCGGCGAATCCCTATTGCTATTGGTAGTTTTGAGGCACATGCAATAAGCCTTTTGCTTGAGGAAATACAAAGTCAACAGCCGCCACTAACTCATGAACTTCTTGCTCAAGTTGTAGATTTGTTTGATATTCAGGTGCAGGAAGTCAATATTTATGCTTATGAGCAAGGTTTTTTTAAGACGCAGATTGTACTCTCAAGTAAACTACGAACAAAGGTATTAGAGGCTCGCACTTCTGATGCCGTAGTGCTTGCATTGCGGTTTGCTTGTCCGATTTTCACAAACGCTGCTGTTCTTGATGATGTTGGTATTAGTGTAGAGTTTTGTGAGTCGAAAAATGCTCACAATTCATTTACGCAATTGCACAAACTTTCGATAAAAAGTATTCGTGAGTTACAAACCTTACTTGCTCGTGCTGTTGAGTTAGAAAACTATGAGGAGGCTGCCTTATTGCGAGATGCAATAGCTAAGAAGGGATAAGCGTTTAAGGCTTGGCAGATAAAAGCAAAAAAAAAGTTCCTCTTGTTTAGAGGAACTTTTTTTGGTTTAGGTATTAACCCAAATAAGGGCGAAGAGGTTTACTTCGAGGAGCGTGGCGCAGGCGGCGAATTGCTTTTTCTTTAATTTGGCGAACTCGTTCACGAGTCAATCCAAACTTCTCGCCAATTTCTTCAAGGGTCATTTCTTGCCCCCCAATTCCAAACACGTACCTTACAATATCACGCTCTCTGTCGGTCAAGGTGCTTAGCACACGCTCTATTTCACGAGAGAGGGAGTCATTCATAAGTCCTCGGTCGGCACTTGGAGAATCATTGTTGACCAATACATCAAGCAGACTATTGTCTTCGCCATCGATGAATGGTGCATCAACTGATACGTGTCTTCCTGATACCTTTAGGGTATCTGCCACTTTTTCACGAGGTATATCCAAAATCACCGATAGTTCATCGGCAGATGGGGCTCTTTCATTTTCTTGTTCAAACTTGGCAAGCGCCTTGTTGATTTTATTTAGTGAGCCTACTTGGTTGAGGGGTAAACGCACAATACGAGATTGCTCAGCCAAAGCTTGGAGTATGGATTGACGTATCCACCAAACGGCGTAGGATATAAACTTAAATCCACGTGTTTCATCGAATTTTTCTGCTGCTTTTATCAAGCCTAAGTTTCCTTCGTTGATTAAGTCTGGGAGACTAAGTCCTTGATTTTGGTATTGTTTGGCAACAGAAACCACAAAGCGTAGGTTGGCACGAGTCAACTTTTCTAATGCCTCTTGGTCGCCTTTTCTGATACGTTGGGCTAATTCTACTTCGTCATCTACCGATATGAGTTCTTCACGTCCAATTTCTTGCAAGTATTTGTCGAGTGATGCACTTTCACGATTTGTGATGGACTTTGTAATTTTTAGTTGCCTCATAGGATAGGGGGGGGATTTAAATGATTTATATACTTTAAGTTCTGTTATATTGCAATAGCATAGTATGCCGCTTCGCCATTGGGGTATAATCCCTCAAACAAAATGGCTTCATTGCTTTTAATGTTGCTCAGAATTTGAGTAACATCGGTTACGGTTTGCACTGGTTGTCTGTTGATGCGTAGTATAATGTATCCTTTTCTTACCCCTTGTTGCCTTAACTTTCCATCTTTAAGGTCGGTTACTTGCACGCCTATGGGGATACGCAATTTTCGTTTTGTAGGTTCATCAAGTTCAGCCAAGGTAGCCCCTAATATGTTTACAGCGTTTAGGTCGCTTGGTTTAAGTAGGCTGGTATTTCCTGCTCTATTGCGCAGTACAACGTTTACATATACTGTTTTGTTGTTTCGATTAACGGCAAGGGATATTTGGTCGTTAGGTCGAAACTTGCTGATTTGCTCTTGTAGTTGAGCCACATTATCTACCTCGATGTCATTTACCTTTAAGATGATGTCGCCTTGTTGTAGTTTTGCATCTTCGGCAGCACCACCGCTTAAAATACCTTGAACAAAAACGCCTTTTACCTCTTTTAGTCCATAATTATGAGCCAGTTCGGAGGTTAATTCTTGCAGCGTAACGCCCAGTACGGCACGTTGCACAATGCCAAATTCGATGATGTCGGTAGTAACCTTACCTACAATGCTGCTGGGTACTGCAAAAGAGTATCCCATATATGCCCCTGTTTGCGAGGCGATGGCGGTGTTTATGCCTATCAATTCACCTTGAGTATTAACCAGTGCTCCACCGCTATTTCCTGGGTTTACGGCAGCATCGGTTTGTATAAATGATTCGATGCGGAAGTTATCCGACAGGATATTGATATTGCGAGCCTTAGCACTTACAATACCTGCAGTAACGGTTGATGTAAGGTTCATGGGGTTGCCCACCGCAAGCACCCATTCGCCAAGGCGTAGTGCTTCGGAGTTGCCCATTGTGATAAAGGGTAAATCCTTTGCCTCGATTTTGAGCACTGCAATATCTGTGCTTGGGTCGGCACCAATAAGTTTTGCTTCTAAGGTACGTTTATCGTTGAGGGTTACGGTTATTTTGGCGGCTTTGTCGATAACGTGATTGTTGGTTACAATGTATCCATCAGAGGATAGGATTACGCCCGAGCCTGCTCCTTGTTGAGGTTGAGGTTGGGGTTGATGTCCTCTAAATCCAAAAAAGAAGTCGAGGAGTGATTCCGAGTTATCATATCCGCCAGAGCGAGCGTAGCTGGTTTTTACGTGTACTACGGCATTAACGGTTTTTTCGGCAGCCATGGTAAAGTCGGTTGTGCCTGTACCATTTGGCATTTGTGCAGTAAGTAAAGATGGTATTGCTTTTGCCTTTTTACTTCCTTCGAAGGAGGGTATGTTTGCTCCGAAGAATAATACTAAGAAAGTGGTGGTTGCTGCTGCAACGATGCCTGCAATGAGGCTTGTAAAAAACAAATTCTTTTTCATGATAGTAACTCCTTTTACGTTAGTTTATAAGTTTTGTTTCATCGACAAGTGTCAAATAAAGCTTACAAATACTGTGCCTCATCTTAAAAGTGAAATTTTGTCGTTTAGTTGATGATTATTAGCTGAACAAATAGTAAAAATCCTTATTATTTGCATTTCTTTGTGCGGTTTTTGTTTGTGATTACTTTTTTCGACTGTATGCCAATAGTAACTTTAACTACTGACTGGGGCAATGCCGACTTTTATGTAGCAGCACTTAAAGGGGTGCTACTCAAGTCGTGCATGCCACTTACTTTGGTTGACCTTAGCCATGAGCTTGTTCGAAATGACGTACAGCAAGCCTCCTTTATCCTCGACAATGCTTACTCGTACTTTCCCCCCAAGAGCATTCATGTTTTAGCGGTGCAAGATGGAGTAGGGGATATGGTTTTGGTAGATGCCAACGAGCATTTTTTTATCGCCTCGAACAATGGATGTTTAAGTTTTTTATCTCCCGAGCAGATTCGGGCAGCAGTTCGCTTAGACTTGCCCAAAGATACTCCCCCTACACTTCGTTTCACAAGCATTGTGCCGATAGTAGTAGCAGCCTTAGCCAAGTCGGAGGACATTCACACATTGGGCAATGCCCTTGAGCTTGTGCGCTACACACCGATGCAGCCCATACTCCATGGCTTAGTCTTGAGCAGTAGTGGCGACTACTTAGCAGAGTCTATTGTAGGGCACATTTTGCACTTTGATGCAGGGGGCAATGCCATTACCAACATCAGCAAAGCGTTATTTGAGAAGCATTGTAGTCAGCGAAGCTTTACGGTAAACATTAACTCGAACCGCTATCAAACATCACGCATTTGCAATACCTATCAAGATGAAGATGCGGGTGAGATATTTGCCCTGTTTAATGCCCATCAGATGTTAGAGGTGGGTATGGTTGAGGGCAATGCACGAGAGTTGTACCGCCTTAATATACGCAGCACCGTAATGATACGATTTACCCATTAACCTTAGTGTTTTTAACTTAACCCAAGCCCTTTGATATGAACGAACGACTAAAAGCCTTTGAGCGACTGCTCGATATAATGAACAAGTTGAGAGAGAAATGCCCTTGGGATAAGAAGCAAACCACCGAAAGCCTCTTGCCCTTTACCATCGAAGAGACCTACGAGTTGAGCGATGCTATTTTGGAGGGCGACACCCCCAACGTATGCAAAGAGTTAGGCGACCTTTTGCTCCATATCGTATTTTACGCCAAGATAGCCGAAGAGCAAGAGGCGTTTGATATTAAAGATGTTATCGACTCGCTTTGCGATAAGTTGATTTACCGCCATCCACATGTGTTTGGCTCTACGCAGGCAGATACTGCCGAGCAGGTGCTCAAAAACTGGGAGCAACTCAAGTTAAAAGAAAAAGATGGTAATAAAACCGTACTGTCGGGCGTGCCAACAAGTTTGCCTGCACTTATCAAAGCCAAACGTGTGCAAGAAAAGGTGCGAGCCGTAGGCTTTGACTGGGAACACAAAGAGCAGGTGTGGGATAAGGTGCGAGAGGAGTGTAACGAGTTGCAGCATGAGATTACCCACCATCAACAAGAGAATATTGAGGGAGAGTTTGGCGACTTGCTCTTTTCAATTGTTAATGCTGCTCGCCTGTACGGAGTAGAACCTGAAATTGCCTTGGAGCGCACCAACCAAAAGTTTATTCGCCGTTTTGCCTACCTTGAGCAACGCACCATTAAGCAAGGCAAGCCCCTTTCTGAAATGAGCCTGAACGAGATGAACCTGATTTGGGAGGAGGCTAAAAAACAAGAGCGCACAGAGTAAGCCCTCACCCCAATATCTGTCAGATTGACACAAGCCACAATGCTAATTAACACTCATCGACACAAAAAAAAGAATCCCAATACTGTCAAGATTTTACTATTCGAACCATTATCTATTTAAATCCATTCTTAAATCATCATTATTATGAAAAACATTTACCAACTACTGAACGAAAAATCAGCACTCCTTAACCGCCTATCCAAACTTGGCTACTACCTTGCCTACTTTGGAGTAATGCTTCTCCTTTTATGGATTGGAGTGTTTAAGTTTACCCCCACCGAGGCAAAAGCCATTGAACCCTTAGTGGGCAATTCTCCCTTTTTGAGTTGGTTGTATAGCATCTTTACACAACAACAAGTGTCTAACATATTTGGCTTTGCCGAAGTAGGCACCGCCATTCTTATGCTCATTGCCCTAAACAAGAGGTGGGCAGCCATCACCGCCAGCCTTATGC
>JBOFMS010000028.1:0-12918 GCA_051658505.1 Bacteroidales bacterium
ATTTACTATCATAACTATGAAAAAACTACTAAAAATCACCTCAATACTCCTTCTCTTACTTTACGCAAACGCCATTGCTGCACATGATTTGGGCACTTTGGATATTCGCATCAATCCCCTCATCAAGCAAACAACCGCAAAATGCCTGTTTATGGCAACAAGCGGTGAAAGGCTCTATTTTGGAGCCGAAGATGCCTCAAGTAATGATGGCGCAGCTTATGCTCAAAGCATATATATGTTTGACTTGCAAACAAAGCAAATTGAAAAACAATATGAACTTGATGCTCCTGTGCGCAACTGCGGTTTTGTGGCGTATAATGGAGGCATTCTACTTGTAGGCGGTGAAACCCTCAGAGGAGCGAGCCAACAAGTGTACTTTTATCAAGCAAATTCAGACTCGCTTCAAACCCTACCCTCACTCCCCCGTTCACTCTCATCGCCTATGGTAAGCGTAGTGAACAATCAGTTAATGGTAGCAGCAGGTGAGCATAAAGGCAAACCCAATACAGAGGCGTGGACGCTCAACCTAAAAGAGCATGAGGCAAAGTGGAATTCGATTGCCTCAATGCCCTTTAACGATGGCAAAATCACACAAAGTGCTGTGCAAAATGGAGGAGATGAAGATTTATGGTATCTATTTGGCAATACAGTATTGACCTACTCCATTAAGTGGAATAAATGGCTGCAACCCAATGACAGTGTAGCAATACCCTTTGATGTAGCCCTACATCAACCCATAAGTATTGGCACACATCACATTTTGTTTTTAGATGATGTGGGTGGCTACGGCAGCTATCACACCATTACGGGCAAGTGGAATGTACACGAATTAACCCAAAACAAGGGATTATCAAGCCTTGTAAGTCAATATGGCAGTGCTGCTATAATGATGACAAGTACAGGCAACATTAACGAACTGTCATTTGATAGCAATGTTACCTTTGGGAGCCTTAACTACGGAGTATTGATTATCTACATGTGCCTGATGTTGGGCATTGGTTTTTACTTTAGTCGACGAGCAGGTACATCTGACCAGTTTTTCAAAGGCGGTGGGCAAATACCTTGGTGGGCTGCCGGCATTAGTATCTTTGCCACTACACTTAGTGCCATTACATTTATGGCACTCCCTGCCAAGGCATACACTACGAATTGGCTCTATTTTCCGATGTCATTTTCAATTTTATTAGTCGCACCAATCGTTATACGCTGGTATCTGCCCTTTTTTAGAGGACTAAAATTGACGAGTGCTTATGAATATCTCGAACAACGCTTTAATCTGACCGTTCGCTTAACCTCAAGCATATTGTTCATCTTGTTTATGATTATGCGCATTGGCATTGTGCTCTACCTCCCCTCGGTTGCGCTCTCAACGGTTACAGGCATCGACCTTATGGCTTGTATCTTGATGATGTCGGTAGTTACTATCATTTACTCAACGCTTGGCGGAGTAGAGGCGGTGGTATGGGGTGATGTTATTCAGGGGGGCATTTTGGTTTTTGGGGCAATTATCTCGGTGGTTTATCTTGTAGTTGGTACGGGTGGATTTACCGAAACAATCTCTATCGGAATGGCTGCCGAAAAGTTTAAGATGCTTGATTTTTCATTTGATTTTAAGCAACCTACATTTTGGGTCATCTTTTTTGGAGCGGGATTGGCAAATTCGTTGATTACCTACACCTCTGACCAAACCATCGTTCAACGCTACCTTACTACCTCTGACATGAACAAATCACGCCGTAGTATATGGCTAAATGGCATTATAGCACTCCCTGTATTGGTTCTATTCTACTTTATAGGTACTGCACTATACACCTTCTTTTTTGCGCACCCCGCTTTACTTCCTCTTACAATGAATAATGCCGAGGGGATATTTCCGTACTTCATTGTCAACGAATTGCCCGCAGGTATTGCAGGTTTGCTTATTGCTGCTATTTTTGCAGCCACAATGTCAACACTATCCTCTAATATCAATTCAGCCTCTACAGCCATTACGGTGGATTTTGCCAAGCGCATTTTCCCTTCAATATCCGACAAACAACAAGTGAATACGGCTCGTATTAGTGGTGTCATTGTGGGTATTGTGGGCACATTTTTGGCCATTGAACTCTCGATGATGAGTGTAAAATCATTCTTTGATGAGTTTAATACCTTTATCGGATTACTCACAAGTGGTTTGGGCGGTTTATTTGCAATAGGCATCTTTTTGCCTCGTGTGCGTGGCTATGCTGCTTTGGCAGCACTGGTGTGTAGCGTGGTTATATTATGGTGGTTGCGCTCGCATTCATCAATCAATTTTATGCTATATGGTTTGGTGGGTATCTTGCTAAGTTTAGTGCTTGCCTTTATTTTTAGTTACTTGATACCCGAAAAGAAAAAAGATTTGACGAAATTAACTTGGAGTCAACGAAAATAACATGGCACAAAAACAACAAAGACTGGTCGCTCTTTTTTTTAGGACAATGTAAGTTGTGTTGATAAACGTCAAAACAATCTCTATAAAATAAATTGATATGAATACAATTAAAATTGCTTGCTCAATATTGATGTGCCTACTAAGCATATCAAGCTGGGCGAAAAAGCCCATTAGAGTTGCTTGCATTGGCAATAGTATCACATTTGGATATAAATTAGATAATCCAAACACCGAATCGTATCCTGCACAATTACAACAAATGCTGGGTGATGGATACAAAATTGGAAATTTTGGAAAGTCGGGGGCAACGCTACTATATAATGGACACAGACCTTATGTGGCACAAACTGAATTTCAATCTGCGCTTGCGTTTTCTCCAGAAATAGCGGTTATTCATTTGGGGATTAATGACACCGACCCTCGCAATTGGCCAAATTATAAAGAGAATTTTGTGAGGGATTACATTTCGCTGATTGATTCGTTTCGCCTTGTAAATCCATCTGTAAAAATATTTATTGCTAAGCTATCTCCAATAAAGTCAACGCATTCACGCTTTAAGTCTGGCACTCGTGATTGGCATAGGGATATTCAAAAAGCCATTGAGGTGATTGCAAGGGTAACTGAGGTGGAGTTAATTGACTTTCACACGCCTCTATATCACTACCCGATGATGTTGCCTGATGCTCTTCATCCAAATAAAGAGGGTGCTGAGAAACTGGCAAAAACAGTGTACTCTGCCATTACGGGAGATTATGGTGGCTTGCGTATGTCTGATATTTATGGCGATAAAATGGTATTGCCACATGGCAAAGAGTTTACCATAAGAGGGCAAGCAAATGCAAATGAGAAAGTAAGTATTCAACTTGACCGTAAAAAATGGCATACATTTGCGAATGATAGAGGAAAATGGGAAACAAACATTCCTGTATTAAATGCAGGTAGTAGATATACTCTAAAACTAAGCACAAGCAATAAAACGCTTCAGTATAAAGATATTATTGCTGGAGATATTTGGCTATGCTCTGGGCAATCGAATATGGCGTGGATGATGAAGCAAATTGGCAACACAGAGCATCTTGAACAAGATGAACATATTCGATTATATAACATGAAGGGGCGTTGGTCAAACAAGGCGCAGAATTGGGATACTTGCATCTATGATTCGATGAATAACTTATGTTATTTTGAGCATACGGAGTGGACGTACAGCAATAACAAGTCAATCCCTAATTTTTCAGCCATAGGGTATCATTTTGCCAAACAACTGAAGGATTCTTTATCTATTCCTATTGGAATAATTTGTAATGCAATAGGAGGTTCTCCAACTGAGGCTTGGGTAGAACGGAGTGCTTTAGAGTTTCATTTTCCAGATATACTTGCCAATTGGTACGCAAATGATTATGTACAAGATTGGGTGCGCAACAATGGATATGCTAAAGTAAATAAGCATGTGCGGCACCCTTTTGAACCAACTTATTTATTTGAATCTGGGATATATTGTTTGGAGAAGTTTCCAATAAAAGGAGTTTTGTGGTATCAGGGTGAGTCGAATGCCCACAATGTTTTAGCACACAACACACTTTTTTCGCTGTTGGTATCAAGCTGGAGAAGTTTTTTTAATCAACAACACTTACCGTTTTACTATGTGCAGTTATCGAGCATGAATCGTCCGTCTTGGCCTGAGTTTCGCAATAGTCAGAGAGAACTATTAGCAAAGATTCCAAATATTCACATGGTAGTTTCTTCAGATGTTGGAGACAGTACAAATGTACACCCCAAAAAGAAAAAGCCTGTTGCCGAACGATTAGTTTATAGTGTTTTAAGCCATAGCTATGGATATAAACATATTTTGCCCTCGGGACCTCTCTATAAAGATGTGTCTTTTAAGGATACTGTAGCCTTCGTATCGTTTGATTATGCCGATGGGCTTCGCAGCTCAGATGGCGCAGCACTCAGGTGTTTTGAAGTGGCTGAGTATGCAGGTCTGTTTTTTCCTGCTGTAGCTACAATTGTCAATAATCAAGTGAAAGTATATAGCCCTCAAGTAAAAAATCCACGTTATGTAAGATATGCTTGGCAGCCTTTTACAAGAGCCAATTTGGTAAATGTTTTGGGCTTACCAGCATCAACTTTTAGTACACCATTAAATTCTGAATTATGATACTTACAAATCTAAAAAACGTAGTTAGATACCAACAACTACACCCACAATTTACACAGCTCTTTAATTATCTTCAAAATACGGATATAATAAATCAAGAGCTTGGTCGCATAGAACTTTGCGGAGAAGAACTATTCATTAATAATGTACTTATTGATGGTGCCGCTAAAAAACAACAGCCCCTTGAGGTACACCAAAAGTATATTGACCTGCACCTCTTGTTAGAGGGTGAGGAAACAATCGCTTATCTGCCTACCGAAAAGATTAGGTACTATGCACAGTCCTACAACGCTGACTTTGATTGTGCATTAACACATCAAATCCCAGAAAATTATATTGTCTTGACTCCTGGAGATATTGTCATCGTTTATCCCGAAGATGCTCATGCTCCTGCTATAGGCTATGGGAAAATAAGAAAAGTAATAGCTAAAATAAAATTATGATTTCTCCAACGGTAGATTTATCAAGAGCATCGTATGGTCAAGTATTGCCTCACAATTATCAAATGGCAATACTCCCTTGGGGGGCAACGGAGCCTCACAATTATCACCTGCCTTATACCACAGATGCTATCTTGTCGCATGCGATTGCTGTTGATGCTGCCAAGCATGCCCTAAAGCATGATGCTCTTGCTATGGTTTTGCCTCCAATTACCTTGGGGTCACAAAATCCTGGTCAACGAGAATTGCCTTTTTGTATTCATAGTAGATATGAAACTCAAAAAGCCATACTACAAGATGTGGTTGACTCATTGCAACAACAAGGGTTTAATAAACTACTGATTGTTAATGGACACGGTGGAAACTCGTTCAAAAATATGCTGCGAGATATGGCAGTTACACATCCTCAATTTTTCATAGCTACTTGCGAGTGGTATGCTTTAGCCCCCTCTGAGCATATCTTTGAGCATAAGGGCGAGCATGCCCATGAACTGGAAACCTCTGTAATGCTACACTACCATAAAGAACTTGTGCCGATGGAGATGGCAGGTGCAGGAAACTCAAAAAAACCATTACTAAAGCCTCTTGCAGAGGGCACGATTTGGGCGCCTCGTAATTGGTCTGAGATTTCAGAGGATACAGGTATTGGCGACCCTCGTGACGCTACTGCTGAAAAGGGAAGGGTCTTTGCATTGGCGGTTGTCAAAAAATTGTCTGAAGTAATTGTTTCAATTGTTCAACATACACTTGTGCAATAATATTTACAACCCTCTGTATTAAATATGGACTTTTTTTTTGCCTTACTTCCGATTTTGACCTTAATAATACTGTTGGGAGTTTGTAAACTCTCTGGAGATAAAAGCAGTTTGATTGCCCTTTTGGTAACCCTCCCTATTGCTCTTTGGTACTGTCATTTGTCATTGATAGATGTTACGAATGCTTTTTTGATTGGTCTTATCAAAGCATTTATACCTATTCTCTTTGTTATTTTAATGGCAATGTATAGCTACAATTTACTGCTGCATACCAAATTCATTGAGGTGCTAAAACAGCAGTTTGCCTCTATATCTACCGATAGAAGTATACAAGTATTACTTATCACTTGGGGGTTTGGAGGCTTATTAGAGGGCATGGCAGGCTTTGGCACGGCAGTCGCTATTCCTGCTGCTATTCTTATTAGTCTTGGTTTTAAGCCTGCTTTGGCTGCCTTGGTTAGCCTTATAGCCAACAGTGTGGCTACGGGTTTTGCTGCCGTTGGCGTGCCAATTATTACACTTGGTGTAGAGACAGGGGCTAATGCCGACTTATTAGCAATTTTGGTTGTAAAACAATTATCGGCATTGATGTTTATTGTTCCTTTAATTTTGACGATTTTGGTTGAACCCAAAATAAAACTACTGCCCAAGAATCTCCTCTTATCATTCATCGTAGGTGGAGTTTCACTTATCACACAGTACCTTGCTGCACGTTATTTGGGCGTGCAAACACCTGCAATATTGGGTAGTTTAGCCTCTATTATTGTGTTGATAATTATAGGTAAACTAAGTCATCGAGAAACGAGCAAAGTTGTTGCTCATCGGCATAATATTAAGAATAGCATTAAAGCTTGGAGTATTTATGGACTAATCATGCTACTTATTCTACTTACAAGCCCTATTGTACCCCCTATTCATGGGTTTCTTGCCAATAAAATAACAACAAGTTTTGTTTTTTCTATTCAAGATGCAAACAAAACAATAGTTGTAGATTGGCTTACTCAAGCAGGTTTATTGCTATTTATTGGTTCATTTATTGGTGGACGAATACAGGGTGCTTCTATCAAAAATTTGTTTGGGATACTACTCTCAACTATTATGCAATTGCGAAAAACTGCGATTACGGTTGTGTGTTTAATTGCCTGTTCGTCTATTATGGAGAGTGCTGGCTTAATTTACCAATTGGCGGTAAGTTTAGCCCTTGCTATAGGTACCTCCTACCCCCTGATTGCCCCTTTTATTGGAGCATTGGGAACATTTATTACAGGAAGTGATACTTCATCAAATATTCTTTTTGGCAAATTGCAGTGGGAGGTGGCATCGCAAATTGGCGTTGACCAAACTTGGCTTGCAGCTGCCAATACGGCTGGTGCTACAGGGGGCAAAATCATCTCGCCTCAAAGTATTGCTGTTGCTTGTTCTGTTTGTAAAACAGAGGGCGAGGAAGGTCGTTTTTTGAAAAGAGCATTTCCGTTTGCTCTTGTTTATGTTATTGCAGTAAGCCTGATTGTGTATTTTGCAATAGGGAGTGCTGTGATATAAAAACCTCGCTACTACTGTCGGACTACTTTTATTTTGTCTTTTTGAGGCTTGAGTATAAGCCTCAAAAAGACATGATTCGCGCTAAAACAAATTGCCTTGTACTACATTTTGTTGGTCGGCATCAAACTCTGGTAAGCGAATGTCTTCTGCATTATCTTCGGACATTATATCTTCTTCGGTTTGCTTTTGCAATGGCTCGATAAATTGCAACTTGCTCACCTCATACGTGGTAACACGTTTGCCCTTGGCTCTAAAGGTTTTTACGCCAATAAATTCTTCTACATCAATACACTCCGTTGTGCGTTTGGCGTTTTTTCCGCCAAATATTACTTCTAATTGGGGATATTCATCAGCCGTTATGGCAACCAAATATGAGCCTTTGTTTTCCTCATCAACAAAACTTTGAGGATTGGTGGAGGTCTCTAAGGTAAAGCGTTTGATGTAATACATCTTTTGCTCTGCATCAAAATATACTGCGCTAAATACTTTCTTTGGGTCAAATTTCTTGATATATCCCAAATCTTCGTCGTAGCGATTAACGAGGGAGAAATCAGTGGTATAAAACATACCTGATTTAGTAATTGCAAGGAGTTTATCGCCTTCAAAAAATTCGCCTAACCATACGCCACGCTCGTCGGCATTAAGACGTTTTTGCTGCTCGTCAAACCAAATCTTTTGCCCTCCAAGTGTCGATACGCCCTTCTCCTTGAGTTGCACTTTATGAATGGCATAGCGGGTAAAGATGTTGCCTTGCGCTCCTCGTCCCTTAATGTCAATTTGACTAAAGTCTAATTCTAATATCAAGTTTTTAAGGCGTGGACGAGGCTTGAGATATACTTTTAATTTCTCGGCTTCGCCATTCTTATTGGCAGAGAACCAAATGATTTCTGTGCCTTCTTCGCCCTTGGTCATATCGTATTCTTTGTCTCGAATTACTCCTGTTACCGAAAAGCGTTTGTACATGATAGTGCCCCCTTTTCCGTCACGATAGGCTACGTTGTAAACGGTGCGGGTATCGTTCTTTTTGAAGATGCCTACGTGCAAAATATCTTTCCCGAAAAATGCTTTATTGCTAATTTTATTGATAAAATATTTTCCGTTTTTCAAGAATACAATTACATCGTCAATGTCCGAACACTCGCATACAAATTCTGCGCTATCATCACGCTTCAAATCCATTCCTACAAAGCCTTCTTTTTTGTTCACATATAACTTTGCATTGGCAACGACTACTTGGGTGGCTTCGATTACTTCAAATTGTGCCAACTGCGTTTTGCGCTCATGTCCTTTGCTATATTTTTTTTGAATCTTCTTGAAGTAAGCAATCGTATAATCTACCAAATGTGCTAAGTGATTTAGTACTTCGGCAATTTCGGATTCAACTTTTTTGATGTGCTCGTCTGCTGCTTTAATGTCAAATTTTGAGATTTTTCGTACAGGTTTTTCGCATAGGCGCACTACGTCTTCAGGCAAAATGTCTCGCTTCAATTTTGTGCGATATTGATTCAATGCGCCAAGAATATCGGATAACTGTGCCTCCCACGATATGCTGTCTTTCTCTAATTCTTTGTAAATGCGCTCCTCAAAAAAGATTTTTTCAAGTGATGAGTAGTGCCAATCATTTTCCAACTCTTTGAGGCGAATTTGTAACTCTTGCTCCAACAATCCCATTGTTCGTTGTGTGTTGTGCTTCAAAATTTCGCTCACACCAATAAATACGGGCTTATCATCAACTACTACACAGGAGTTTGGCGATATTGAAATCTCACAGTCGGTAAATGCGTAAAGTGCGTCAATGGTTTTATCGGCAGAAATATCATTGTGTAAATGCACTACAATTTCTACTTCGGCGGCAGTATTATCATCTACCTTGCGTATTTTAATTTTGCTCTTTTCGTTGGCTTTTAATATGCTTTCAATGAGTGATGTGCTTGTTTTGCCAAAGGGAATGTCATTTATAATGAGTGTCTTGTTATCTTTTTTGGAGATGCGTGCACGCACTTTTACCACACCCCCACGCAGTCCGTCATTGTAGCGAGAAACATCGGCAATGCCGCCTGTCAGAAAATCAGGATAGAGTTCGAAGGTTTTGCCCTCTAAGTGTGCAATGCTTGCTTCAATAAGTTCATTGAAATTGTGTGGAAGTATTTTTGATGCCAATCCCACAGCAATGCCTTCTACTCCTTGTGCTAATAGCAGTGGAAATTTCATTGGTAAGGTTACGGGCTCTTGGTTGCGTCCATCGTAGGTACTCATCCACTCCGTAGTTTTGGCATTGAATGCAATGTCAAGTGCTAATTGCGACAAACGTGCCTCGATATAACGAGGTGCTGCTGCGCCATCGCCAGTAAAGATGTTGCCCCAGTTTCCTTGTGATTCAATCAGCAAGTCTTTCTGCCCCAACTGCACTAAGGCATCGCCAATAGAGGCGTCTCCATGTGGGTGAAACTGCATGGTAAATCCGATGACATTGGCAACTTTATTAAACCGTCCATCATCCATTTGCTTCATGGCGTGCAAAATACGGCGTTGTACGGGTTTTAATCCATCGTTAAGATGTGGTACGGCGCGCTCCAAGATTACGTATGATGCGTAATCCAAAAACCAATCCTTGTACATCCCTGTTATGCGATACTTTTTTGTATCGTCTAAGTCTGTGAGTTTTGCAAAGCGACTACTTTCTTTAGCGTCTGTAGGGTTTACAATCTCTTCTTCTTGCTCTATATTATTATCGTCTGACATAAAAATTTGTTCTCAAAAAAATAAAGTACTCTTTTACCATTTTCCCCAACGCACATTCTCTTCCTTCCACTTGTCTTTTGGTTTTTCTGAACCATCGGCATAGCCTACGGGAATAACACATAAGGGGATACATGACATGGGCATATTTAGCGCAGTACGCACCATCTCCATACGGTCAGGATAAGGGTAAGCAGCAGTCCATACAGCCCCTAAGCCCATTGCCTCTGCTGCAAGCAAAATGTTTTGTGCTGCAGCACTACAGTCTTGATACCACAAACTTTTTTCAGGTTCTTGTACTTTGCTCATATCGCCACACACAACAATGGCTGCTGAACTTGTGGTTAGCATTTTGGCATAAGGCAATTGCTCTGCAAGTTGTTTCATAATGGCTTTGTCGGATAAAACAACAAATAACCATGGCTGTACATTTTTTGCACTCGGGGCTGCCATGCCTGCTTTGAGCAATGTTAGTAAGTCTTCTTTACTTACAGTTTTATCAATATATCGACGTACACTTTTGCGATTGTGAATGTTTTGTAGTACAGCATCTTTTGTGCTCATAGCGGTAGAGTTTTGGGTATTGCATGATGAGAGAAGCATACTGGCACAAATGGATAAACCAAGTGTTAGCAGTATGTTTTTGGTGTGAAAATTGTTTTTCATTTTACAATTATGATTTAACGGAAAAAATTAAATAGGCAATATAAGCGACAAGGAAAAACCCGCCCTCAAAGCGTGCAATTTTATTTTTGGAGAAGCCAAAGGCTACAAAAATCAGCATAAGGCTTGCTACAAGCATCATCAATATATCGAGGTTTGAGGTAGAGATAGGCATTTCATGTACTACGGCAGTGGTGCCAAGCACAAATAAAACATTGAAAATGTTACTGCCCATGATATTGCCTACAGCAATGGCGGTTTTGCCTTTCAATGTAGCAACAACAGAGGTGGCAAGTTCGGGCAAGGAGGTTCCTATTGCCACAATGGTAAGCCCAATTATTTTTTCGCTCACTCCCCAGTTTGTGGCAATGTTCACCGCACTACTTACCAAAAAATCACCTCCTACCACTAAGCCTGTTAGCCCAATAAGCACAAGCCCAATGGACTTTGCCAAATGTGGCGGTGTTTGTGCGGTGTTTTCTGTTGCAATTGGTGCAGGTATGCCTTTGGAGGATTGCTTATACGAGTAAACAATAAATATCAACAGAAAAAGTATTAAGACTGCTCCCTCGCTCCTTGAAAGCAAGTCTTGCGATTGAACTGAACTAAAAAGCATGTCGTTTGCAAATAACAACAGAAGTAAAACCACAAAAAAATTAAAGGGAATATCAAAAAACTTTGTTCCTCGCTCAATATTTATGGGCTTGATAAGGGCAGTTACTCCAAGTACTAAGAGGGTATTGCACATATTGCTGCCAATGACATTGCCCATTGCTAAGTCGGTAGAGCCATTGATGGCTGAAAAAATGTTGACCGTCAACTCAGGCATTGACGTGCCAATGGCGACTACGGTTAAGCCTATCATCATTTCAGATAGCCCAAAGCGTGATGCAAGTTGCGATGCGCCATTTACAAGCCAGTCTGCTCCGAATAAAATAATGCTTAATGATACTGCAATGATTGCGTAATCCATCTGCGTGTTTAGTTTTTTAATTAACTATCTGCCATTTCTAAAGCTTCCTCTACTCGCAAATTCCCAATCACAAATGTTTGTCGGTCGGGAGTATTTTTGCCCATATAGAACTCTAACAAATCTTGTATTACATCATCTTTTGTTAGGCGTACAGGGTCGAGTTTTATATTCTCTTCGGAGATAAATGAGCGAAACTCATCTGGCGATATTTCACCCAATCCTTTGAAACGTGTAATTTCAGGTTTGCCTCCTAATTTTTTCATTGCCTTATGCTTTTCCTCTATATTATAACAGTATATCGTACTTTTTTTGTTACGCACTCTAAATAGTGGAGTTTGCAGAATGTAAAGATGATTTTGACGAATCAAATCGGGAAAAAACTGCAAAAAGAAGGTAATTAGGAGTAAGCGAATGTGCATTCCGTCCACATCGGCATCTGTTGCAATTACTACACGATTGTACCGTAGGTCATCAATGCTCTCTTCAATATTAAGAGCTGCTTGCAAAAGATTAAACTCTTCGTTTTCATATACTATTTTCTTTGTCAGTCCAAAGCAATTTAAGGGCTTTCCTCGTAAACTAAAAACGGCTTGTGTATTTACATTACGACTTTTGGTGATTGAGCCACTTGCAGAATCTCCCTCGGTAATAAACAGGGTTGATTTCTCTGCATCTTCATTCTTATTATTGGTATAGTGTACTCGGCAATCACGCAGTTTTTTGTTGTGCAAACTTGACTTTTTTGCGCGCTCGCGAGCAAGTTTTTGAATGCCCGAAATTGCCTTACGGTCTTTTTCGTTTTCTAAAATCTTTTTGAGAATAATTTCAGCAACGCTACTATGTTTATGCAAAAAGTTATCTAAGGCATCTTTCAAAAAATCATTTACAAAATTGCGAACAGTTACGCCATCTTTCTCCATGTCGCGTGAACCAAGCTTTGTTTTGGTCTGACTCTCAAAAACAGGTTCTTGAACCTTGATACTCACCGCTGCTACAATGGAAGAGCGAATATCACTGGGTTCAAAATCTTTTTTATAAAATTCTTTAATGGTACGAACAAGTGCCTCACGAAAGGCGACTAAGTGCGTTCCTCCTTGTGTGGTGTGTTGCCCATTAACAAATGAAAAATAGGTTTCTCCATACTCTGTACGATGCGAGAGCACAACCTCTATGTCGTTGCCTTTTAAGTGAATTGGCTCATACAAGGGGCTTTCATTCAGATTCTCATTTAG